>JAAYMU010000118.1 GCA_012521215.1 Peptococcaceae bacterium
ATATTGTTACTTCGGTTCAGGAATCGGCTAAAAACATTCAAGAAATAAATAATGCCATCACGGCGATCACGGATATAGCCTCTCATTCTAATCTTTTGGGCTTAAACGCTGCCATTGAAGCGGCCAGAGCAGGTGAACAGGGCCGGGGGTTTGCGGTAGTTGCCGAAGAAATGAGGAAGTTAGCCACCCAGAGTGCCGAATCGGCTAAATTGGTAACTAAGATACTTATGGATATGAAAAATTCGATTGAAGATATTACCGGTCGAATCAATGAAGTCGGCAATATCGCTGAAAATCAAGCCGTTGCTACAGAAGAAATAACAGCTGCTATTCAAGAAGTTAATGAGAATTCTCAAACCTTGGCCCAGTTTACTAAGATTCAATAACACCTTTTACAAGCTAGATCCGGGCGGCCAGCTTTCTATAGCATTTTCAAGCAAGACGCCAACGGGTACCAATTCATAATTCTTTTCTTTTAAAGCTTTGATAATAGTCGGCAGGGCTTTGGGAGTATCTGGTGCAGAATCAGAAGCGTGAAAGAGAATAATGTCCCCGGGGGAAGCGCCTTTATTTTTAGACCGGCCGTTTAAAACATAATTAATAACTGCTTCTGCGCCAGGCCTTTTCCAATCCAAGGAATCTACGCTCCATTGAATCACATGGTAACCACGGGCGTTGGCCACTGAGATGACCTTATTATCGTAAGCCCCGTTCGGAGTGCGCAGAAGGTTTATATTTTGTCCGCTTAATTTTTCCAGAGATTCCTTGGAGCTATCAAGTTCTGTAGTTAATTCTTTTTCACTTAAGGTATTAAGGTCAACATGGCGGCGGCCATGGGATCCTATTTCATGTCCGCCTTTAACGATTGCCTGAACTAATTCAGGCTTTTTTTCAGCCCAGGGAGAAGACAGAAAAAAGGTAGCTTTTACATTCTCAGTTTTTAAGATGTCCAATATTGGTAGAACGTTTTGCTCACCCCAGCTGATATCAAAGGTTATGGCTATCTGGGGTTTATCAGTTTTTACCGAGTAAATCGGTTTTAGGTTCTGGGTAACAACACTAATTACTCTTTCCTGGTTACTGACTACCAGAAAAGATAAGACCACAATTATAGTATAGAAAAGAAATATCTTACGGTTAATTTTTATTACTCGCACAAAAATCCCTCCTGAAAAATCTTATTCTCAGGAGGGATTATTATACTAGAAATAAAATTGGAAAAACATGCAAAAATTAGGCTATTAGTTATATCCGCCAAGAGTTATTTTTTAGTTTTTGCCAAAGGTCAATTCCAAAAATTAATTTCAAAAAGAGGTGGACAAGAAGCAATCCCACAGCGATAAAAACTAGTAATTTAATAATCCAAAAACTTATGCCCAAGATTATGCTAAGCAAGGGTTTAAGAACTCTGTAGGAGACATATAGTGCCGCAATGAAGATTACTAGTTTTATAACGATAGACAGAATACTTTGGGTGGAATTCGGACTGGTAGTCATCTTGCAAGGCCTCCTATAAGGAATTTCATTAGTTAATTATTAGTTCATACCTACTCTTCTTATCGTAAACCCTTTTATTATATTATAGCATATTATAAATAGCATAACTAACCGTAGCCTTGGGTATTTTATGAAGGTTTTAAGAGCCGTTTTTTAGGGGTGAAGAGATGGATCTTTCTTCTTATCATATGTGGCAGGAGCATCTGGAAACAGGCTTGAAATATTTAGAGGCAGGAGATTTTAGCAAGGCGGAGGAGTATTTCAGTTTAAGCCTAGCTGAAGCTGAAAAACTTAAGGTCCCCGTAATTACTGCCTTTTCGGCCAGATTATTGGCTACAGCTCAATTGCGTAACCATAAATTAGCTGAAGCGGAAACAGGCTTTAAGAATGCTCTTACTCTTTGCCTGCAGCTTAATAATAACAAGGGTATTGCTGAAGCTAAGGCCGGGTTAGCCGGCGTAGCACTGGCCAAAGGTCAATATTCAGATGCAGAAAGCTTATATAAGCAAGCCATTATTGATTATCCGGATAATGCTTCTTCTTTGCGTTTAGCGGCGCTTTATTCCGATTTAGGCCAAGTGTACATTCAACTGAAACAATGGGTAGATGCTGAAACAGCTTTACTTCAGGCTGAGGCCTTATGTCGGGAAAATGGCTTTAGTCAAGGGGAAGCGGAGGTGAATAATACTTTAGGGGAAATCTACTATTTTCAAGGCAAGAACCAAATGGCTCTTAAAAAATTTAAAAGGGCAGCTCACCTTTATAATCTAAGTGCGGATAAAGTGTCTTTGGCTAATACTCAGCAGTATTTAGCCTTCTTATACTTAGAAGACAATAGAATCGAAGAGGCATTGCTTTGCCAATACAGAGCGATTTCTCTTTACTTAAAGCACAGCCTTTCCCAGGACATAAGCGAAAGTTATTATTTCTTAAGCAATATGTTGCAGTTCTATAAGCTGTATGATGAGGCTCAAGCTAGTCTAAATCTATCTCTGAAGTATTATCAGGGTTTAGAATTCGGCTTAGCCATACGTTTTCATAGTATGGCTGTTGTGGCCCTAATGAAAAAAGATTATGCCAAGGCTAAAGACTGTTATTTCCAAGCACTAAAGTATTTTCAGCTTTCCGGACATGGGCCTAAAGTCGGAGAAATCAGTGAAGAACTTACTTTTCTTTTAAAATATGAGGATGTCGGGAACAAAAATAATTTCTATCAGCTGATCGAAGAAAGATATGACGAGGATTCTCTGCCTGAATATGAAGTAATGCTGCAACTGGCCAGCAATTTAAGCACAAGAGGTAAATATCTTGCAGCTTTGCATTGCAGTTGGCGGGCTTTGGCTATTGCCAAAGCTATGAACTATCAGACTGAGGAAACAGAACTAATAATTCAAAATATATCTGAAAGAATAAGAAATATTAATAGACGATGAAAATAAGAAGAACTTGGTTCTAAAAAGCTGGGAAAAATCCACGGAATGGTTTACAATAGGTTTAAGCCAAATAAAGGTGGAGGTTGTATGTTGGATCATGATCTAAAGCTTCTGGATAGTTTTGAACGTATTTATCAGGTTATAAACCGGGAAGTTAATAATCTTCAAGAGGTAAAATTAGTTTATGTAGAAATGATCCGCCAATGGGAAAAGGAGATTAGGTCTTATGCCAGAATACTGGAAGATATCTCTTTGCCTTCCCGTCTTATATTGGAACATATCTTGGACCTTAAACTAAAGTCTGGTCAAATGGCGGTGGAAGCTGAAAGTATCAATCAAGGTTTTGCCCCGATTAATTATGTGGGTGTAGAAGAATTCGGGGTTATTAAAATTTCAACCGGGAGCATCGAACTAATATGGAGAGATGCCGATTATAATTATCTGTTGTATCCAAATAAAGCTGAACTGCGGACCATAGATGAAAAAGCAGTGATTAGGCTGTCTTTTTCCTATAGTTTTGGCCAAAAGCATTTGCAGAAGTTTGCAGGGGTTTTATCCAGTCCGCAATTATTGTATATTCACCCCACCTTGGAAAAATTTACGGAACAGGAATAGATGGAAATTAACTATAAATCTAATTGGCAAAAGGAGTGCTTTTTTTGGTTTTTACAAAAGAAGATTGTTTACAACAAGCATATGAATCCAATGTAAAATTTATTAGACTTCAGTTTACAGATATTCTGGGGATTTTGAAAAATATATCCATTACAGTTGAACAGCTGGAAAAGGCCCTTAACGGCGAGCTCATGTTTGACGGTTCTTCAATTGAAGGGTTTGTACGTATTGAAGAATCTGATATGTATTTAAGGCCTGATCCCAATACCTTTGTGGTTTATCCTTGGCGCCCGTCGGAAGGCGGAGAAGCCAGGCTGATGTGTGATGTCTATAATCCGGATGGCACTCCTTTCAGTGGCTGCCCGCGTAATACGTTAAAAAGAGTTCTTGCCGAAGCTGCGGAAATGGGCTACACAATGTATGTAGGTCCTGAATTGGAATTTTTTCTGTTTCATGTAGATGCGGAAGGCAAAGCTACCACTAATACCCATGATAAGGCAGGCTATTTCGATATGGCTCCGGTAGACCTGGGTGAAAACGCCAGGAGAGATATTGTCTTGAACCTGGAAAAGATGGGTTTTGAAATTGAAGCCTCTCATCATGAAGTAGCACCCGGCCAGCACGAAATTGATTTCAAGTATGCCAATGCTTTGGATATGGCTGACAAAATGGTAACTTTTAGGTCCGTGGTCCGTACCATTGCCCAAAAGCATGGCTTACATGCTACTTTTATGCCTAAGCCTATTTTCGGCATACACGGTTCAGGTATGCATGTCAATCAATCCTTATTTATAAATGGCAAAAATGCCTTTTATGACCCTCAAGGTCCAATGGAACTCTCAGAGGTTGCTTTTAATTATATTGCCGGTATTTTGGCCCATGCCAAGTCCTTTACCGCGATTACCAACCCAACAGTAAATTCTTATAAAAGATTAATCCCCGGCTATGAAGCTCCCTGTTATATCGCCTGGTCAGGTCGCAACAGAAGTCCTTTAGTTCGTATTCCAGCTAAGAGAGGCGCCTCAACTCGTATCGAGTTAAGAAGCCCTGACCCTTCCTGCAATCCTTATTTAGCCTTGGCAGTCCAGCTAAAAGCGGGTTTGGATGGTATCAAGAACAAGATGAAACCTCCCGCTGCCGTGGATTTAAATATTTTTGCCATGGATGATCAGGAAAGGTTGGAATTAGGTATTGAGTCTTTACCTAGAGATCTTAAACAAGCCTTAGAATATCTCAGTCAAGATAAAGTTATCAAAGAAGCTTTGGGAGAGCATATTTATCACCGTTTTATGGAAGCTAAGATGAGAGAGTATGAGAGTTATCATCTGGCAGTTCATCAGTGGGAACTTGACCGTTACCTGGAGACTTACTAAATTTAAAGTTTTGGATAGCTAAAATAAAATATAACAAGGGTTGGTATAAAATATATCCCTTGTTCTTTTGTTCTTTTATCATAAACAAGGAGTATGCAGCGTGTTTGTTAGCAGTTACAATCAAGTAGCATTTAAGTTCATTGATAATTTTGATTTTGACCAGGCCCCGCCGCTTACAATCATTGCAGGGGAGGAAGGGCTCGGCAAAACAACGCTAATGCGTTATCTTTACAACAAATGTCAAAAACATATCTCACCGCTTATTTTTATCGATGCTCAAAAATTTTCCTCCCAGTATTGTTTTGCGGCTTGTAACGGAAACCTTAACAATTTTCGGCGCAAAATTCGCTCTGCCAAGCTAATAATTTTGGACAATATTAATGTCTTAAAAGGCAAAAGCAAGACAATTGAAGAGTTACTTTATACTCTTGATACCGTTCTATCCCAAGGCGGCAAAATTGTTTTGACTTACGGCGGCCAAGATTTTAATGTCCATTTTCTGGGGGAAAGATTAGCTTCACGTTTGCGAAGCGGCTTGGTGCTTCGCTTAGACACCCCCACAGAAAAAGAAATCAATGATTTTATTCTATATTATTTACAGACCAACGATCTGGTCGGCAAAAACATTTCCCGGCCCGGTTCCAAGATAAAGAATATGAAGCAAGCGGTCAAAATAATTACTTGGAACGGTCAGGATTCCCGCAGCCTGCTAACAGAGGAAAAGGTTGATAAAGTTCTTGCTCTAGTTGCAGCTCATCTTGGGGTGGAGATTAAACGCATATTAGGTCCTGATAAAAGCAGAAGTGTGGTTCAAGCCAGATATATGACTTTTATCTTGCTTAATGAACTATATAACTGCTCTTATTCAGAAATTGCCGATTACTTTAATAGGAACCGCAGCCTGCTAAAGACAAAATGCAGAGAGATTAAGGAAAGCCAAAAGGAGTTATTTGAAACCCTATGTCAAAAAATGTATAATAAAGCGTAAGTAAGCCTGAAGTTGGGAGTGACCATAGAAGATGGCTTTTATAGATAAAATCGCCGTTTTAACCAGCGGTGGTGATGCACCGGGTATGAATGCGGCCATTAGGGCTGTAGTAAGAAAAGGGATTTATCATAACCTAAAGGTTTTTGGAGTATATCATGGTTACGAGGGTCTGATTAAGGGCCATATTCGGACGATGGACTTAAGATCGGTAGGTGATATTATTCACCGGGGCGGCACCATATTAAGAACGGCCCGAAGTGAAGAAATGCGGACAGAAGCAGGACAGCAAAAGGCCGCTGCCCAGTTAAGGGAGCGAGGTATTGGGGCTTTAGTTGTAATTGGAGGAGACGGCTCCTATCGGGCTGCTCAAAAACTCGCTCATTTAGGAATAAATGTCGTAGGTATTCCCGGTACTATAGATAATGATATTGTGGGCACGGATATGACTATTGGTTTTGATACTACCGTCAATACGGTGATTGAAGCCGTAAGTAAAATCAGGGATACCGCAACTTCTCATGAAAGAACCTTCCTGGTAGAAGTAATGGGGAGAAACTGCGGAGATATTGCTTTAAGAGCAGGTTTGGCCATTGGGGCTGAATCTATTCTTATTCCCGAAATAGAATATGACCTTAAGGAAGTAAGTGAGAAATTAATCAAGGGGTTTAAGCGAGGAAAAAACCATAGTATTATTATTGCCGCTGAAGGAGCAGGGGATATCATGGAAATTTCCTCCCGTTTAAAAGAATATACCGGTTTAGATAATAAGGTGACCATCCTGGGTCATGTTCAAAGGGGAGGGGCACCTTCCGCTTATGATGCTGTTTTAGCAGCTACTATGGGCGGAAAAGCAATCGAGGTTATTCTGGAAGGCAAATCGGAAGTTATGATTTCTTTATGTAAAAATGAAATTGTGGCTAGGCCCCTGCACATCGCCTTTGAGCCCAGGAAGGGACCTTTTCCGCGGCATTTATATGATCTGGCCAATGAATTGTCAATCTGACGTGGAGTGAGGAGAGGACAATGAAGGAAGTATTTGCCTTAGATATCGGTACACGCGCAGTTATTGGGCTGATTATGCAAAAAACGGAACAGGGGTTCAATATAATTGCCAGTTCCAGGGCTGAACATACTCAGCGAGCTATGTATGACGGCCAGGTTCATGATGTGGACGAAGTAGCAAGAGCCGCCTTAAAAGTTAAACAAGAGCTTGAGGCCAAAACAGGTACTAAGTTGAAAAAGGTGGCAGTAGCTGCCGCCGGTAGGGCTATATGTACTCAAACCGCCTCCGCAAGGAGAGAGGAGATTTTTCCCATTATTTGGGAGAAGACGGATGTTGTTTCTTTGGAAATGGAAGCTGTCCAAAACGCTTTGCGCAAAATCGACGGCGAATTAGATAGGGGCTTATTGCACTGTGTTGGTTATAGTACAATTAAGCAGCAACTTGAAGATCTGGCCATTACTTCATTAATAGGTCAAACCGGGAAAAAAGCCGAGATTACTGTCATAGCTACCTTCTTACCTCGTTCGGTAGTTGACGGACTTATAGCGGTTTTGCGAAGAATAGATTTGGAAATGGAGACTTTAACCTTAGAGCCTATAGCTGCCGGACAGGCCGCTATTCCTCTCGATATGAGAAGATTGAATTTAGCTTTAATAGATATCGGGGCGGGGACTGCGGATATTGCTCTTACCAAAGAGGGTTCATTTTTTGCCTATGGCATGGTCCCCATGGCCGGCGATGAAGTAACGGAAGCTTTATGTTCCCATTACTTGCTTGAATTTCAGGAAGCGGAAAAGATAAAGAAAAGTCTGGCCGTTGAAAATAAAATAGAAATTAGTAATTTTTTTGGGGAAAAAGTATTATTGGCCACAGATGAGATTTTAGAAGTTGTTAAGCCTACGGTTAATACCATTGCTGAAAGACTGAGCCAGGAAATTCTTTTACTTAACGGAGGGACAAAACCCCAAGCCGTTATCCTGGTGGGAGGCGGTAGTTTAACTCCTCTCCTTAGAGAAACAGTGGCCGAGAAAATGGAGATGCCCCCAAGCCGTGTCGGTATCCAGGTCAGAGAACGGCTTTCCAGTATATCGGGGGAAGAAGTGCTTAGCGGTTCGGATGTTATTACTCCGATCGGCATAGGAATGACTGCTTTAAACAATCAAGGCTTACATTATTATACCGTAAGCGTTAATGGTCTAAATATTCCTCTATTCGATCTTCAGCCGGCCACGGTGGCCGATACTCTTCTGGCGGCGGGAATCCAACCCAGATCTATTGTGGCCCGACCGGGAGCAGCTCTGGTCTATGAACTCAATGGAGAAATGAAGGTTCTCAAGGGAGAATTAGGAAAACCGGCTGAAATCTCTGTTAATGGTCTCCCAACCGATTTGGATACCATAACTAAAGCCGGAGATATTATAACTTTTGTTCCCGGACAACCCGGCAAAGATGCTCGGGCCAAAATTAAGGATGTTTATACTTTTTCCTGTCAGCAAATTATCTTTAACGGTAAAGAAGAACAAATTCGTCCTCTTATTTTTCTCGATGGACAAGAGGTAGATGAAGATGAATGGCTTAGAGACGGTTGTAAATTAGTAATTAAAGAGAATAATTCATTATTTGCTTTGCTTAGAGCAAAAGGCTTTTCCTTAAGTGAACTAAATAAAAGAGTTATCAGTATTAACGGCCGTAAGCAAGAAATTCCAGCGGGTTTGGAAGTAGAAATAAACGGTCTAATAATAAATCAGGATTATATTTTGAAGAATAATGATAAAATAAGCTTAAAGGAACGGAAAATTAGGCTTAAGGATCTGGATATCGAAGCTGAGCCAATGAGGTTTTTAGTTAATGGAAGGGAGTTTTATTTACCTCCCTATGAAAAAAAGATCTTTGCTCAAGGCAAAGAACTATCTCCGGATGATTTAGTTGTAGATAATATGGAATTAAGGATTGAGGGTTTTACGCGCAAACCTATTCTATCCGAACTCTTTCCTTATTTAAACCTGGAAGCGAAAACTATACCCGGAGGAAAACTGCAGATGTCGGTGAATGGTAAAAGCGCCGGATTTACAACGGAATTGAATCCTGGGGATCGTATTCTGGTTTCATGGGTAAGAAATGCAATTAGTTGATTTACCCTTTGAGTATGGCACCAATAGTTCCCCCAAAAATACCGGTTATTAAACTTACCAGGAACTTTAGAAGTAAGATTGGCCAACTTGGATTACCAATATAAAAAATATAAAAAATTATGATAGATAACAGAAAAAAGCCTATACCTATGGCCAGGCCATAGTAAAGGCCTTTGGATCCGGTTTTATAGGAAATGTAAAGACTAGCGACTAATACACTTAACCCGGCTGTTACCAAAGACGCGGTTATTGATTCCTGAATGGATGTAAAGTAATAAATTAGGCCCAAGACGACGGTAAATAATAGGGATAAAAAAACAGCAAGCAGAATTCCTTTGGCCGCCATGGCAATATCAAAAGATTTGGACATGGAAAATCCCCCTTTACAAGGTTAGCCAATTTTGATTAGTACAGATTATGCTTGCCTGTTAAATCTTATGATCAATTAACGAAATATCGCAATCTAAATGGAAGTAAGGAGGTATTTAAAGTGAAAAAGACTATTCAAGAACTGCAGAAAATGGCTAAGGAAGGAAATAAAATTACTATGCTTACAGCTTATGATTATCCTACTGCATACTTAATGGAAAAAGCCGGTGTAGATACAATTTTGGTTGGCGATTCCTTGGGGATGGTGGTTCTGGGTTATGATTCTACTGTTCCGGTAACCTTGGACGAAATGGTACACCATACCAAAGCGGTGAGGAGAGGGGCCCCTGATACTTTTGTTATAGCCGATTTGCCGTATTTAAGCTACTCCACGCCCCAAGAAGCCTTGTTCAATTCCGGAAGACTTGTCAAAGAGGGGGGAGCAGATGCTGTTAAACTTGAAGGAGGCCAATACTTTGCACCTATTATTGAATATTTAACTAAAAACGGTATTCCTGTAGTCGCGCATATTGGCTTAACTCCTCAGACTTCCGCTCAACTTGGGGGTTTCAAAGTCCAAGGGAAAGATTTAGAAAGTGCTTCGAAGATTTACCATGACGCTTTAGCTGTAGAAAAGGCCGGGGCTATAATGGTCGTTTTGGAGGCTATTCCGGCGCCGCTGGCAGCTCGGATTACTGACGAACTTGTTATTCCCACCATTGGCATTGGTGCCGGTGAAAAATGTGACGGCCAAGTTCTGGTAATCCATGATTTATTAGGATTATACGAACGATTTGTTCCTAAGTTTGTTAAACAGTACGAAAACTTGGCTCAAAATATTCAGTCTGCTGTTAAACAATACTGCCAGGAAGTTAAAAATTCTGAATTTCCTACACCCGAACATTCCTATCAGATGGAAGAGGCGGTTCTTAATAGTATTTTTACTAAAGATTAGATATAATTATTAAGTTTTAATTTTAAATTGCTACTTAATACAATTATGTTTCATAATTGTATTTTTTTAGATTTTTTTGTGAAAAAAGTATTTATAATGGTATAATACATATAAATAAAATACTTTTTGTCTATTTGGAAGGATGAATTATTTTGAAATTAAAAGAAAAAACATATAAAAAATTCGTTGATTTTTTCGAAAAAATGGCAAAACAACATGGTAATAATGAATTTGAGATTGCTTATTCGGAAATTCAACGTGATACAGGAGTTG
>JAAYMU010000119.1 GCA_012521215.1 Peptococcaceae bacterium
ATAAAGAGGGTGAGACGAATACCTGGCCCGTCATGAACGGAAAATCCCTGGATATCATAAAATTTGCCTGTAAGTTCTTTTTCTTTCATCTTCTCCTCCTTGATGAAACCAATTATTTATTATTAAAGCGATCCTAGTTTAATAAACCGGTGCTTTCCTTGGATGAATAACGGAAAGCGCCGGTTTATCTTTCCATTTATCAAATTACTGAGTGCAAGGTTTTTTTATTTGGCAGCTATGGTTTGATCGCTGGGAACTTTTTTATGGGGATTGGTTTCCTTTAAAGCCAAGGATATGAAGCCGCCTATTAGAGCTGCAATGGCAGCTGCCAGGAAGACCGACGGCAGCCCAAAAGCATCGGCAAGAGAGCCAAGAGCACGTACTATGATAGCAGCTCCTAGAAATTCCCCAACTCCCATTAGAATGGACGTATTGGTGGAACGTAAATGCGCAGGTATACTTTCATTACCAATAATACCCTGGATTAACTGGATCAAGAAAGTTTGGATAGGCCCAAGGATCAGGAAAACAATAAATACGGGGAATGAAGGTGAAATGAACATCAGTATATAAGGAATAACAAAGAGGAAAAAGAGCCCGGCGCATGTGGCCCGACGGCCAAATTTATCGGCGATACGCGGAGCAAATATGTTATAACAAACACCGATAACACCATAGATGGTCATAAACAGACCGAATTGTTCTTGGGTAAACCCGCCCAATTGAACCCAATAAATTGCTTGATAAGCAATACCGGCCCAAGAAGCAGACATAATAAACAATTGCAGGATCAGGCAGACTTTAAAGTTCCTGTACTTTATCAATTCCGCAAATTGAGACCAGGTAGAAGTTTTTTCGGTTCTACCTGAGAGGGCTTGCTCCCGATCAACTTCTTTAGAATAAAAGGCAATAATTATAGCCACGATAAAGGCCGGTGTAGCAGTAATTATAAATGCGAGATGCCAATCAAAGTGGTAAGCTAATTGGGTAACCAAAACCGGACCGATAATGGCGGCCATAATAACCCCGCCCATGCTTATATAACCCACATTGATAGCAAACCTCTTAGGATCGGTTTGCAATTGCATCATGGTTGTCTGGAGAGGATAAACCGGTCCCTCAAAGAAACCAACTAAGAATCTGATTATAATTAACATGAATATTGTGCGGCTAATCGCGGTCATACCGGAAAACACAGCCCCTAGGATGAGGAAAGGAATAAGTAAACGTTTGCGGTATCCCGTTCTATCAGCAATCACCCCAAATATTATGCCCGAAAAGGCAAAAGCCAGCGAACACCACATGGTAATAGAGCCGACTTGCGCCATATTCATACCGAATTCTTCAACCATCATAGGCATGATATAAGTGATAGCCTGACGGTCTAAAAATACAAATCCCCAAGAAAGGCTCAAGAGAACTACTAGTATTTTTTGGTACTTACTGGTATACATCTCAGATTATTTCCCTCCTTAATTCTTAGATTGGGTACTTATAAACAAAACACTATAAATCCTAGGCTTAGTTTAAAATGTATTTACTTATCACCCCCTATTTTTTCCTAAAGCGCAATTCCTAATATCTCATACCCCCTCTTCTAATTAACTAATATTTTGGGAATTAGAAATTTATGTATTTCCCCTTTGCGTTTAACCTGTGTCTAATCTTTAAATATGCAAAAAGCATTCCATAAATCATAATAACTCCAAATTTTCTTTTTTATGGTTATTATGGCTATTTGCAACCAATTAGCTCCGGGCAAAGCTTCCGGGCTTAAATCTCGGAAGGTCAATTATTAAACGATAACCGAACAGTATTTTAGAAGGGGTTTAGTAATTAAACCCCTAAACTATTTGGCAATACTTTACTTTTACCTGAGGTAAGGATAATATTAATTTTAGAACTACCGATTAACAACAGATTGATATGGGGGCAGAAAATATGCAGCGAACTAAAACCTCTCAAGCTTGTAAGAACTACGATCTTCGAGAGAATCACAGCAAATACTATTCAGATCCCGGTATTTGGAAAACCATCTTGGAATATCACCGAGATTTTATAACCGGTAACTCCGATCCAAGGCAATTTACCCATTTAAGACCTGAAATCGCTGAATCCTGGATCCGATCTAAAGCCTTCGGCATTGACCCTTTTAATCCCGGCAAAACATCAAAAAAATTGGAACCCGCACAATTCCAGAGTGTTCTCGAGGAAAACAAGCTGCTCTTAAATATAGCTCGTCCTCTAATGGATGCCTTTCGGGAATTTGTGATGGGTTCCAATTATATTTTGTGGTTATTTGATCGTAACTGTGTCTCGCTTTATTGTGTAGGCAAGAATAACGCTCCTCACTCCGGCCAACTGGAAACAGGCTATATAAGCAACGAACAAGCCATAGGCACCTCCTGCCACGCCCTGGCCATGCTTAATAAACAGCCTATTCATATGATAGGCCCCGAGCAGTATTGTGTTAACTTGCATGAATATATCAGTTCTTCCGCGCCAATTTTGGATGAAAAAGGTGAGTTATTGGGGATCTTATCCTTGGCCCACTGGATGGGAAATAAACCCTGGAACAAATACCAGTTTAATTTACACATTCACACCCTGGGCTGGATTAGTTCCTTGGCTTTGGCCATTGGAAACCAACTCCAACTATCTCAGAGTTATGATTATCTACAAGAAATCAATACTCAGGTAAAAACAATGAATGATACTCTGGTCACTGCTAACCGTACCCTTCAAGCCACTTTATCCTACATAGATGAAGGCCTAATTACCATTGACCAAAGCGGCAGAATTATTAACAGCAATCGGGAAGCGGCCCGTATCTTTAAGCTAGATGCTAAGACTTTATCGAACCACAATATATTTAACTTTATAAGTGACACTTCTAACCTGACAAATATTTTGCACGGCGGCAAAAAAGTAGAATACCAGGAAATGGAACTCAAGATCATGGGAAAAAAAGAACCTTATAT
>JAAYMU010000013.1 GCA_012521215.1 Peptococcaceae bacterium
CATCTCCACTATGATATAATTCGCCGTCGCATTCTATGGCAACGCTATTGCCCTTATACAAAACAACCATATCAATTCGGTAATTACCTACCACCCATTGCTGTACAATATGATAGCCGGAGGCAATAAGTGTCTTGGCAACAGCTTCCTCAAACGGGGACTCCGCTTTCGCCTTGGCTTTTTCTACAAGTTGAGCAAATGCCTTAGGATTATCTGCATATTCCAATAAATCGCGCCGTAAGTCGCCATTTTTTAAATCTCTTGTATAGTCTAGAGAATGGACCACCCATAATTGATCCTTGGCGCGGCTGACTGCGACATTATAGCGTTGTTTTCTCGATTGATCAGCACCTTCTCCGGCAAATCTTAGCTGACCTTCGCCTTCATTATTGTCAACAAGAGAAAGGAATATCACGTTCCGCTCGTCACCTTGGAAATGAGAAGCATTACCGCATAAGATGCGCCGCTGTTCAATAACAGCAGGATCAATCCTTTGCAAGATGATTTGCTGTATCTTTTGTGCCTGCTCGTCACCCAAAAGCGAAATTGCACCAAAAGTCATGCCTTCGTATTCTTTTTGTTCTATGCAAGCTATCATCAAAGCAACTATTGTTTCTGCTTCTTTGGTATTTATCTTCTGTTTGCCTTCGCGTCTTCCACCATCGACTCTGAAACTGACAATAGGAGGAGATACTCGACTTGTTCCGGCACTTCGCAGCGGCTTTATTTTAAAGTCGTAAGACAGTTTGTTGCTGTAACCGATAATATCCGGATGACATCTAAAATGCTCACGCAGCATCAGTGACTGAAAAATCGTTCCCGCAATATCATAGAATGATGTTTTTGCGTCAAACAAATGCCAGTTGGGTATTACGTCTTTGATATACATATCGCGCAGCGCGTTCATCCTGTCGATATCTATACCTACAGCCATAGGGCTGACTTGTTTGTCATCTCCCACGATAATAATCTTTTTTGCCATATATAAGATGCCAAGCGTTGAAATATCTGATTGGCTAGCCTCATCAACGATGATGACGTCAAAGAGGTTGTTGGCAGGGGCCCGGCTTTCCATGGCTTTATCGACTGTCATGATCCAAGCGGGAACGGCTTTGTGGCATTTTGCCATAAGCTCTCGAGCTCGCTTTTTAAGAGCGGGGGCGTTTTTACCCGTTCCTTTACCAATTTTCTTTATCGTTAGCTTCCACCCCTGCAACGCCTGCCTCATATCCAAATCATGTTCAGTACGGAGCAACAAACGATACCACGCACTGTTGGCCGCAACCTTCGCTGTGATTCGGCGCAGCTCTTTACCAAGCATAACAGCTTTGTGCTGAAGTTCTTCAAAAGGTTCGGCTATTATGGAATCGATGATTCCAACAAACTGTTTCCATTTCCATGCACTTTCAATTGTTTTCGGAAAAGTTACATCTCCGTGGATACCCACGCGATTTCTGATCGCGTCAGCCCATTCTGGTGCAACAGGTTCTATTAATGCCAGGATTTCTTCTCTCATTGCCTTAGGCTCATACTTTGCATACAGCTCGGATAACTTATGATAATATCGTTCGTAGTTTTCCGGTTCGTTATTTACGATAGTATTGACCAGCAAATTACAGATAGATGACTGCTTGCGTTCTCCTTCAACTAGAACAGAAATTGCCTGATTTTTGCGGTCCTCAATGCCACATAATGTGATTAAATGGTTAGCCAGATCGATGTAGTGGGAGAGTTTTTTATGGATTGTGTTTAAGATCTTTTCAGTATTCGTTAATTCAGAATCCAGTTCTGACTCATAAAAAATTATATTAGCGTCAATCCCTGCTTGCTTTACAAGTTGTAACAATTGAGCATATTCATTTCGATACCAATCCAAATAGCGTTTGATATTTGGTATCATCCGTAACCCAATTCGCTCAGGCTCCTCGCCCAGAGAAGAAAACTCTGGTATGCCGTGCTTGGCCATCAACTCGTTCCAAAGCAAGGCTATCTGGTTTCTTTTTTCTTGAAGTGTTAGAAAATGCTGCACCAATTTACAATCACTTTCCGACGTAATTGGTGCCCCGTTTATGCTTATTTTTGACTGCACTACTTTCAAATCTTTGTTAAATAATAAATCGAGTTTGGTAATCTTTCCTTTCTTTTTGAATTTTTTTAGAACATTTTCCAAATGCAACAATATTTGTTCCAATGAAATGTCAGATTTGATCACAATGTTACGCCCAAAAACTTGTGTCACGAGAGCGTCAGCACAGGCTGCCGTATCCTCAAGAGCATTTATTAGCACATCCCATCTCTGACGATATCCTCCACCCTTACGACCATCCACTGCTGCATGTATCATCCATCCATCAATATTTTTAAAGGTACTAACATATTGCGAGAGTTGTTCTAATTTCTCTGCAACCGGATTTTGTACAAGCGGAACAGACATAACCCCGTTATTAATGTTTAGGCTCTTGTTAGTTATATCAATATTGATTTGTATGTTTAGTTCCTTTGCTATTCTATCAATTGCTGCTATACATTCTGCAGATTTACGCAGATCATTATTAAACTCTGCAGAGGAAGGTAAATATTCTGGGGAAGGAATATTATAGGCCAGCTCCCGTTCCTCTTCTTCTGACAATTCTGCGTTGCTGCGGTAAAGCTGGATCAGTTGCTCAATGGTAACGGGTAAAGGATGGTATAGTTGCACCTTTCCGGGGATGTATGATAACTCCTCTGAGTTAGCGTTAACAAATGCTGCAGCCTCAGCAGGGGAATAGCTATCGCCGTTGTAGACTATAGGTTCAAATTCTTTATACTTAATGGCATAAATCCTTTTTCGAATATCAGCTAGTTGTTTAATAATTTCAGCACGTTGTCGCTTATCAGATTCCACTCGCCTTTTCAATTCGTTCGCAGTGTATCTTGACATATATTCAGTTATACCATCTACAGAACGAACCATATCCAAATTAGTATCATCTAGGACAGAAACACACAGATCCTTAATTTCTTCCGGCACTTTTTCTTTAAGTACTGCGAGAGCTTTTTTGGTTTGGCTAGTAACCAAAACACTTTTTCCTTGTGCCAGAAAATGTCCTAGTAGGTTTGCAATAGTATGAGTTTTTCCTGTCCCCGGAGGTCCTTGTACCAAAACTGCATTGTAATGCTCTATACGCTCGGCGATTTCAAGCTGCTCCCTATTTGCTTCTTTAGATATTAAAATATGCAAGCTTTCACCGTTAAGAGCAGCAAGCTGTTCCTCAATTGCTGGCTCGTTGCTGTCTTCCGGTATCCTAACTTTGCCTCCAGCTATCAAATTCATAATATGTCCGGGCACATAACCGGTATTTTCTATATTTTTTATAATTTCTTCAATTGTCTTCAGCGTTCCAACAATGCGCTTCCGAACAAAAAATACAGGATTAAACGTTATAACGAGTTTGTCTTCGCTGCTGAGTTTTTCATTACCGTCGACTATAAATTTACTATCAGGACAGAGTCTATGCGCTAAAATCTTCAAAAATTCAGGTAAATCATTGCGATCCAACGGATGATAAAAGTTTTCTTGCAAATTTTCTTTTAACTGTTTTACAGCACTGTGATTGATCTCCCGTATATCCTGTAAAAGTAATGTATAAAGCTCTGGCTCAGTGTCTGTATCATGAATACTAATTACATTTGCTTTGGCGTCAAACTGAAGCTTTACGCGCTTGATTACTAATGGATGGTTTATAGCATTGTTTCCACTTACTTTAAGAATCCCGTTTCCTACCATTAACTCCAACGTCTCCGACTCGCGCTCTAGGTCGGTATATATTTGAAATAACTGTGCAAAAAAGTTTCGTGTCCTATTTATAATGCGTTGTTTCTCAACCCAAATGTTTCTTTGAACGTTCCATTTTTCAAAAGCACTTACCCTTTGCTCTGAATCACCGAATTGTTCCAATCTCAGCTCCTCACCGCCGCTGTTCTCAGCAACACCCGTAGAAAGTGTATTTTTAACCTTAGCTATGTTTGTAAAACGGTCCCAACCCGGTTCCAGCCACTTTATCAAAACAGCTGGTGGTTCCGGGCAACGTTGAAAATCAGGCTTTCTTACTGTGAGTAAAACAGTGCTGTCGTCTGTTTCCTCTTCTACTCTATCTCGATAGAAAATTGAAATATTTTCTGGATCATCAGGAATGTCTTTTAAATAGTACTCCCAATATTGTTTCTCTACATCAGTGACAACACGATATTTCAGTGCACACAGTTCCTTGATATATGTGTATAAAGCAATAACTTTTTCTATGCTTTCCATATGTACACCTCATTTTTGAAATATAATATTGTTATTTGGTTCTCTTTCACAGCCCTGGCGGGACCGTCTATCGTTTTTCTGCATTTTCGGGTATTGCCCATACATCGCCGAGGCGAAACAGCCCATCTACCCGTCCGTCCGACCTGCTTGCAGAGTGTCTTCACCCGTTAACAGATTCCCCTTATTTGTGGCAACTTCATTTATGTTGATTTATCCCATGGTTTCACTAATAAATCCTTTATGGAAATATTATACATTCCTTCGACGCACTATACCAGTAAGCCATTCGTTGTAACTTGAAAAAGAAAACGGAAACAGAATTATTTCAAACTGCAAGCTTTTAATTATCTTGTATTTACAAATCAATTGAGTGTACAGAAAAATTATGGACTCTGAAAAAAATAAAGCATAAGAGAAAACCACAATCACTTTCAAAAGGTTTCCTTATGCTTAACCCAAATATTATCAGACTTTGCTCGAAATCAAAGATGGAATTTACGTAATAGCTTGTATTTGAGTAGGGAGAAATACAATTTCTGCTTTCTCCATCTTAGAGAAAGCTTGCCCAAATACGGAAATGAGCGTTAAGGGGTAGTAGCGTTAAGAGAACAAAAAGCGCAGCGTTAAGACATGCCAAGGTTAACTTGCAGATAGCCTAAAGGTTTTGGCATGTTAGCGAGTATTTTTGTTCTTAGCTACGTGACCGGGC
>JAAYMU010000120.1 GCA_012521215.1 Peptococcaceae bacterium
CCCTTAACAAGCCGCAAGCACCTTCTGCCCTTATTTGCCCGCACCTGGCCCGTTTTGGTTTAAGTCCGGAGTTGAGCGCGCAAGAACTTCCTGCCGAACTAAGTTTGGAAGACCTGAAAAATATATGTACCGCTTTTGCTCGGGCCGCGGCCAGAGCGAAAGAGGCCGGATTTGATATGATTGAAATTCATGGTGCTCATGGTTATTTGCTCAACCAATTTTATTCCCCTTTGACTAACCAACGAACAGATGAGTATGGAGGAAGTCTGGAAAACCGTTTGCGTTTTCCCTTGGAAGTAATCGCTTCGGTCAAGAAAGCAGTTGGTTCCCATATGCCTGTTTTTTATCGTCTGGGTGCTGACGATCGGCTTCCCGGCGGTAACAGTATTAAAGACAGTAAAAATGTCGTTTCGCTCTTAGTTAATGCCGGAGTAGACTGTCTTGACTTATCCGGCGGGATCTGTGGTTATTTAAAAAAAGGGCCGCCGGGATTTTTTAATTATCTGGCTGAAGAAATAAAACCTATAGCGGATGTTCCTGTTTTGGTCACAGGCGGGATTACCAGCCTTAAGATGGCGGAGGAATTGGTTGCCTCCGGAAAATCGGATCTTGTCGGAATCGGTAGGGCCCTACTTTCCGACTCTGCTTGGGTTCAAAAAAGTTTTCGCAAAATGAGATCTTAATCCCAAAAGAGGATTCCAACATCACTTTTTTAGTCTTTGGCCTTTGGGGAAGAAGACTTTATGCTCCTAAAATTTATTGTTTCCTAAGATAATAAACCTCAAAGGAGAAAAAGCAGTAAATTGCCGAAATAAACTCTTGCTTACAATAAAAAGCCGACCAGGCTTTTTATTATTTTTTGCTTTTAGCAATATTTTTTAAACCTGGCATGTTTTTTGCAACATATTAATTATTGGCTTGTACATTATAGGCCTTAATTTGTGCCTTTTGTCGCAAGCAGCAAAATTACATCGAGGTCCTTATGTTTTCTAATATGAAATATGCTATTGAAAGGGTGAGTTATTGATGGAAAAAGAATGGAAGAAACAACAACCAGACGGCACTATTACCGTAAGGACTTGTGGCTGGTCACCCCCCGGAGATCATCCCGTAGGCTGCGGCATGAAGCTGCATATCAAAGATGGCAAGCTTGTCAAGGTAGAAGGTGATCCTGAACATCCCATCAGCCAAGGCAGGTTATGTGTTCGTTGCCTGACCCTTCCTGAATATGTACATCATCCCCAGCGTATTATTTATCCGATGAAACGGGTGGGCAAAAGGGGAGAAGACAAGTGGCAGAGGATTTCCTGGGATGAGGCCATGGATATTATCTGCGACAAGATTAGGCATTATACAGATAATTATGGTGCGGAGTCCATTATCGTCTTTGGTGGAACCGGACGGGAAGCGTGCCTGTACTATTATCCTCTAGCCTTCTCTTCCATTGGAACCCCTAACTGCTGCTATCCGTTAAGCGGCTGGTCTTGCTATGGTCCCAGATGTTCCATTACCGACTATATCTTGGGTGCCGGCTATCCTGAAATAGATTTCGCCGGTTACTATCCTGATCGTTACGATAATCCTAATTACAAACTACCGGAATACATTGTAATTTGGGGTAAAAATCCTCTTATGTCTAACCCGGATGGTTTCTATGGTCACTCTATTATCGATATGATGAAACGCGGGACCAAGATTATCTGCGTTGACCCAAGAATCCACTGGCTTGGTACCAGAGCTGAACATGTTCTCCAACTCCGCCCCGGTACGGATACTGCTCTGGCCCTCGGCCTTTTGAACGTCATTATCAATGAAGATCTGTACGATCATGAGTTTGTAGAAAAATGGACTTATGGTTTTGAAGAATTGAAAGAGCGCGTCCAGGAATACCCACCGGAAAAAGTGGCAGAAATCACCTGGGTGCCGAAAGAACAAATTATTGAAGTAGCCAGAATTATTGGCACAGCTAAACCCTGCCCGATTCAATGGGGTCTGGCCGTGGACGAAAACCCGAACGGTGTTCAGCTCGGTCATGCCATTTTGGCCCTGATTGCCATTACCGGTAACCTTGACGTTCCCGGCGGCATCACCATTGGACCACCTGCAGCTTTAATGGGTAAATGGCGTATGGAAACTCGCAGCCAGTTGCCGGATGAACTTTGGGCTAAAAGAATTGGAGCTGAAGAGTGGCCTGCGCTTAGTACTGCCATGGCTACCACCCATCCTGACGAAACCCTCGATACTCTGGAAACAGGCAAACCATATAAGCTGAGAATGGGCTGGTTTAACAGTACCAACTTTATCAGCGCGACTTGTTCCGCACAGCCTGACAGATGGTACAGAGCACTACAAAGCTTGGAATTCAACGTGGTTCAAGATACCTTTATGACTCCGACGGCTATGGCCTTTGCCGACATCTTCCTGCCCTTGCCGACCTTTGCGGAGCACGATGGTGTGGTTCTAACTCACTTTGGCCGTAACGCCATCTTTATGGGCGCTATGAACAAGGCTTTTGAAGTTGGCGAATGCAAGTCGGATATCGAAGTTTGTATTGAACTTGGCAAGAGACTTCATCCGGAACACTGGCCTTGGGATACGGCAGAAGAATTCTTTAATGATCAACTCAAACCAGAATTTGGTTTTGATTTCAATGACCTAAGAGAAAAAGGTGTTTTCCAGCCGCCTTATGAATATAAAAAATATGAAAAAGGTCTGCTGCGCTTTGACGGTGAGCCGGGCTTTAATACTGTGACCGGTATGGTTGAACTGTGCTCGACCTTGTTTGAAGCTTGGGGTGAAGATCCGCTGCCTTATTATCAAGAGCCCCATTATAGCCCCTATAGCACGCCGGAATTGTTTAAAGAATATCCGTTTATTCTAACTACCGGAGCAAGGGCCTTTACCTCCTTCCATTCGGAGCACAGACAAGTTCCTTCTCTGCGGGAGATTACCCCTGATCCGATCGTCGAAATTAACCCTGAAGCTGCTGAAAAGCTGGGTATAAAAGATGGGGATTGGGTTTACTTGGAGAACATGTTTGGCAAATGTAAACAAAAAGTTAAACTGACCAAGACCATTAATCCCAAGGTAGTTCATGCTTCTCATGGATGGTGGTATCCGGAGAAACCGGCTGAAGAACCAAGCCTGTTTGGTGTCTGGGAATCTAACATTAATACCTTGATTCCTCACAAGCATATTGGCAAACTCGGTTTCGGTGCTCCATTCAAATGCCTGATCTGTAAAGTTTACAAGGCTGAAGACTAGAATTGAAGAAAGTAATAGAATGGAGGGAAACTAAATGTCGCAATACGGTTTATTGATTGATTATGAATATTGCACAGGCTGCCATAGCTGTGAAGTATCCTGTAAAAATGAAAAGAAATTAGGTCGTGGGGTTTATGGGATTAAACTTGCCGAAATAGGACCATTTGAGATTACCCCGGGTAACTGGGAATGGAACTATATACCTTCTCCCACTAAGCTTTGCGATTTATGTGCAGATAGGATAGAAAAAGGAGAAAAACCGGCCTGCGTACTTCACTGCCTGGGATTGGCTATGGATTACGGTCCGGTAGAAGAACTGGCCAAAAAAATGGCGGCTAAAGGTAAAAAAATGGTTATGTTTGTTCCTTAAAGCGTACCCTTCTTGTTTCCAAAGGAAGTATCCCCTTTGGTGGGATATCTCCATTTCGGGGGTATCCCCATTTCAGGGGATATACCCCCCTTATCCCTTTTGTGAGAAGGGTATCCCCTTTCGGAGCTTAATTTGAGCGGTATTGCTTTAATAAATGATAAATGTCATAATATTGTATATATTGTAGAATGTCATTTCAATAGGAGGTAAAATTCACATGACTAAAGAAGAGTTCCTGAAACTTGATGATGCAGGAAAACTCAGCTTTTTGAATAGTGAAGCGGCTACCAAGGATTTTGCTCAAATCAGTGCTGAAATCGGTATGACCAAGGCGGAATTGGGCAAAATAGGGTTTTATTATGTAGGCAATAAATTCCTGCTCAAACCCATGAAAGGATACGGAACGACAGAACGTAGCGGTAATGAATATAAGGACCGGTTTAAATAAAGCATCTGATATAAAACATATGATATCTATGTAAAAGAAAAAGCATCTTCCTCCGAAACAGGAAGATGCTTTTTGCATCCCTTGAATAGTAGAGTGTTAAGCTACAACGTCCAGCTATAAGTAACCATAAAGTTATTTTTTACCCAGTCCTGGGCCGATCCGTCATAAAATTTGACATTTTCGTAGCCGAGCAGCTGCGTCAGTACATACCACCAAGCGCTGGTAAAGCCCCCCACTCCACAGTAGATAATAATTTCCTGGTTTTTGTCGTATCCAATAACTCCTAAGGCCATGTTCTCCAGTACTTGTTTATCCTTAAACGTTCCGTCTTCGTTCCATATCCAGGGGGCCGGCAAGGATCTGGCACTGGGAATGTGGCCTGCTTTTGGAGCGAATTCTTCAATGGTTATTCCGAAATAAACATCCGCATCCCGGGCATCGATAATAGTAACCTTGCCGATATGTTTTTCCACATATTCGCGCTTAACAAAAATGTTGTTATTTGGGTTAGGTTGGAAGCTTCCTTTTTTTGTTCGCGGAACAAAGGTTGTCACTTCCATGCCTTCGGCTACCCATTTGGGATATCCGCCATCTAGGATCGCCACATTTTTCAACCCGGCATAGAGTAAGGTATCAGCTGTTCTGGCAGCGTCAGCCAGCGGATAAGGAGGGTTGGAAGCCTCTGGAATTGCGGACACAATAACAACGACGGAATCGTTGGATATGCCGCAAGATTCAATGATATTTACCAGATCAGCCAAGTCAGGTACTTCCAGTGTTAAGCCATCTCTGGTAACGGCCCAGCCTCTTTCCCGCTCAAAAGGCACATTGATTGAATTTTCAATATGACCTGCCGCATAATCTTTAGCCCCTCTGACATCGACGATAACGAGATTATCTAAATACAGGTTATTCTTTAACCAATCGACGGAGATTATAGGGTCAATAACCCAAGTCTTGGTCATAAAGGTAACCACCTTTCCTTATAAATTATTAAACATATTTACACTGCAAGGGTATCACCTATTTCCATTTATTTCAAGATGGACCCATGTCTGACAAGATGTTTGACAAGCTGCTTATAGGCGCTGCCAATTCTTGCTGAGTTTAGATATTGCTTTTAAAATTATTAAAGATTTATACTTATAAGTGAGGAGTCTGGAGTAGGGATTTAAATTTTTGTCCTAAAGCGACCATCATTGGCGTGCAATTATTATTGGTTCCTGAGGAGGGGTTTATTGATGTTGAAAAATCAAGAATATTCGGGTCCGTGCGGGGTAGAGCCATATGACAAAGAGTGGGGAGTAGGGGTTTCCGGTTTGGTGGAAAATCCTTCCCCTTATCCCAGAATTAATAAAATGCTGGAATGGTTTAACGCCCTGGAGCCTAGCGCCGATCATGAACGAGCCTGTTTAGTTACCGAAGCATATCAAAAACACAGCAGCAAACCGCAAATTATCAAGTGTGCGGAAGCCTTGGCTAATGTACTTAAGAATGTAACCATCCGAATTTACCCTTACGAATTAATTGTCGGTGAAATAGCGGCGCCGGCCAAAAGCGCGCCTGTTTTTCCGGAGTTCTCTTATAACTGGATTGTGGATGAAATACAGAATGATCCTTGGGAAAACAGAAAGCACGACAGACACGTTTTAAGCGACGAGACTAAAAAGAAATTGCTGGAGCTGGGTGATTTTTGGCGCGGCAAGACAGTTGAGGAACAAATTAAAGCGACCTGTACCGAGGAAGAATTGAAAGGATCTCAACTCGGCAAAGGAGTTTATTTTTCCGATCTGTATATGTATGGCGGCGTAGGCCATGTTTGTGCCAACTATAAAAAATTGTTTGAACTTGGTTACGGAGGATTAAAAAAGCAAGTTAAAGCAAAGCTTGCCGCCTTGGATCCAGTTTTACCTGAAGACCTGAAAAAAAGGGAGTTTTATCAAGCCCAGCTTATTGTCCTGGAGGCAGTTATTTATTTTATCCGCAGGTATGCTCAGTTGGCCAGGGAAATGGCTGCCGAGGAAAAGGATATTACGAGAAAGAATGAATTGCTGCAAATAGCTGAAAACTGCCAATGGGTAGCGGAGAACCCGCCCAGAACCTTTTGGGAAGCGATTCAGCTTTATCACCTTGCTACCAACATTATTCTAATTGAATCCAATGGTCACTCTGTCACTTACGGGCGCTTTGACCAGTTGTTTTATCCTTTCTATAAACGAGATATGGAAAACGGAACAGTTACAAAAGATATTGTTCAGGAATTAATAGAATGTTTCTTCCTCAAAATGAATCAGTTGCTTAAACTAAGGGATTATGGCAATACTCTTGTTTCCGGGGGTACGATGATGGGAGGAACGGCCCTGGATGTGGGCGGTATTGACGAACATGGGAACGATATTACCAATGATTTAAGTTTTATGGTTTTAGATGCCCATGCCCATACCAGAATCCCAAATCCCTGGATGGCTGTAAGGCTTCATGCCAACACTCCACGGGAGTTTAAAATCAAAGTATTTAATGTGATTAGAATTGGGACAGGAGAACCCAAAATTCTCAATGATGATGTTTATCTTAAAGCTGCCATGAACTATGGTTTAACCTTGGAGGATGCCAGAAACTACGTAGCGATTGGTTGTGTGGAGCCTAATGCCGCAGGGAAGCAATATGGCTGGCACGATGCCGACTATTTTAATATGGCCAGAGTCTTGGAACTGGCTATCAATGACGGCCGATGTCTGGGCTGCAGCGACCAGTGCGAACGCTGGCAAGTGTGTGGCGGTGCCGGTAAAAGACTGGGTCTTGCAACCGGCAGTCTGGAAGATTTCAAATCATTCGACGAAGTTTTGCAAGCTTATGATAAGCAGATGAAATACTGGTGTGACCGGGTAATAAGTATGGTCAACATTATGGACCTTACTCATCAGAGGTTAAAACCATTGCCTTATCTCTCCTTGCTGGTTGAGGATTGTATTGAGAAGGGCGTAGATGTAAGTGCCGGTGGAGCAAGGTATAACACCAGCGGCGTTCAGGGAGTGGGTACCGGAACAGTTGCCGATAGTCTGTCGGCTATCAAACAATTGGTTTTTGAAGAAAAGAAGGTTGACGGCAAGAAGCTTTTGGATGCCATTAAAAATAATTGGCAAGGGTACGAAAGCCTTTATGCGCTGGTAAACAGCCCCAAGGTGCACCATTACGGCAATGATATCGATTTTGCTGATGAATTGGCTGACTTTGCCCTGAATACTTTCTGCAAACATATAGAAAAAAGGCCTAATGCTCATGGCGGGTTTTTTTCGCCGGGAGTATTCTCTGTGTCCGTGAATTTGCCGGCAGGTTTTTGTGTCTGGGCTACCCCTGACGGTAGGAAAGCGGGGGAGCCGGTTTCTGACTGTCTGGGACCAGTCCATACGGCTGCCGGATCCCATGACGTTTCGGGCCCAACGGCCATAGCCAATTCAGTAAGTAAGCTTGATCTGTCTAGGGTTGGTAACGGTACTATCCTTAACTGGAAATTTACCCCTACTTGTCTTAGCGGGGAGAGCGGGCGTGACAACTTGATTTCATTTATGGATACCTTCTTCGAGAAGGGTGGCATGCAGAGCCAGTTTAATGTGGTCAGTAAACAAACCCTCTTGGCTGCTCAGGCTAATCCGGAGAAATACAAAGGGCTGTTAGTCCGGGTGGCCGGATACAGCGCTTATTTCACAGAATTAAGCGAGGCTTTGCAGAATGATTTGATAGGCAGAACAGAATTATCTTTTGATTAATTTAGCAGGCATGAACCTATGGGAACCTATAGCCGACACTTATTTATAAGGTCTGGTGCTATAGGTTCCTTTTTAGGCAAATTTTAGGCATCAAAAAATCGGCCACACTGCATGTGCCGATGTCTTAATAGATCTGGCCGAATTGGCGCAACAAAAATTATTCAGGCCAAATAAAGTTGTTGCTCTTTGGGTTCTCTGTACAGGGGTTCAGGTAGCAACTATTTTTTTGCGTTGGCAGTAAAAGAGATCAGCATCCGCTCAAAAGCACGCGCTTCACTGCTTAAAGTGGCATTTTTGTTTTTAATAAGATAAATATTCTATTGCATCTCCGGTTCCACAAAAGGAATGGCGCGTACGTGAGGACGAGCTAAGCGTTTAGCCAAAGCCATGGTGGAAATCCCTACACCGGTATTGTCCTCGGCAAAATGGTATACAAGCAGGATATCACCGACAACGGCAGCAATCCGGGGTTCAAAGCCTGCGGCTTGACAGGCGGCCCTGAAATTAGGATTGGTTTTGGTTTCTTTATTTATTATTGCCACCGGGACGTCGCGTAAATCTTTAACTGTTATATATTTTCGCCGGGCTAAAGGATGGCTCTCATGGACGATAATGGCATGCATGGTGGAAAATAGCAAAAAAGAATCAAATTTGCGCTCATCAACCGGACCAAGAGTGAGGGCCAGTTCTACATCCTCCTGTTCCACGGCGGCGTCGCAGGCCAGATCAGTCTCTTCATAAATTGAAAGGTGAATATCAGGATACTGTTGCTTAAAGGCGGCAATAGCCTTTCCGGCAAACTCTTGAATGGTTCCGGCAGCAAAAAAGACCGGTAGCAAGCGACCAAATTTTGCATTGCGCGCAAAATAGGCTTCGCATTTTTCCACTCTGGACACAATTTCCCGGGCGTGGGGCAAGAGGTATTCCGCATTAGCTGTAGGCATAACACCCCGCGGGGTCCGTTTAAATAGTTTGCAAGACAATTCTCGTTCCAGACGAATAATGGCTGTACTAATACCCTGCGGTGAGATGTGGCAGGTCTCAGCGGCCTGGGCAAAACTGCCACAGTTACAAACTTCCACGAAATATTTCAGTTGCCTGACGTCCATATGCCCCCTCCCTTACCATAAACACTATCAGTATTTTCCGCATCTACGGTGAGACTTACATTTTAATAAGAATAATACTATTATCGTTATTACTGTTACCTTATATGTTAGTATTAAAATATGACTTTTATATTATATCATATTTCACAAATCAAAACATTTACCTTCCCAAAATGAGAACGTAGCTTAATAAAAATGAGTCCTCCTTGGCTATTGAATTTAGCCTTCACAAAAATTTGTTGCCGGTACGCAGAATATTGCTTTATTCCTTCTTAAGCCTTATGTACAATAGAATTAAGAGTTATGGGATGCGAGGTGTTAATATGACCAAATATTCACAAATTTTTATTGCATCTTCCAAGTATGTACAAGGTCGCGGGGTAATAAACCAAATCGGAGAGCATATCTCCTTATTAGGCGACCGAGTACTGGTGGTCGGTGGAAAGACAGGTTTAGCAGTAACGCGCAGTGGGCGAGCTCAAAGCTTGGCTGCTAAAAGTATTTTCCAAGTGGAAGAGCTTTTCCGCGGTGAGGTCTGTGATGCGGAAATTGAACGTCTGACAGCAGTTGCTAAACAAAATGCTTGTAATGTTCTTGTGGCCTGTGGCGGCGGTAAAGCAATTGATGCGGTGAAAGCGGCCGCGGCCGAGTTGAAACTGCCGGCGGTTATTATACCTACGACTGCGGCTACGGATGCACCTTGCAGCGCCTTATCGGTTATCTATAAAGAGAATGGCGAATTTGACCGTTTATGGATTTTACCAAAAAATCCGGATCTGGTTTTAGTCGATACTGAAATAATATGTCAGGCTCCTGTCAGGCTCTTAGTGGCTGGGATGGGTGACGCTCTGGCAACTTGGTTTGAAGCTGAAGCTTGCTATAATTCCGGTGCTTTGAATATTTCCGGAGGCAAAATCACTGCTTCTGCTTTAGCTCTTGCCCGTCTATGTTATGATATTTTGCTTAAATATGGGCTCCAAGCCAAAATTGCTTGTGAAAGCAAGCTGGTAACACCGGCCTTGGAAAAAGTGGTGGAGGCCAATACTCTGCTTAGCGGCTTAGGCTTTGAAAGTGGGGGTACCGCTGCAGCTCATGCCATTTCAGAGGGTTTTTCTTTGATTGAAGAAATGCATGATTTAACCCATGGGGAGAAAGTTGCTTTCTGTACCCTTGTGCAGTTAATCCTGGAACAACGTCCGCCGGAGATTATCCAAGAAGTATATGATTTCTGTTACAAGTTGGGCTTGCCGATTACCCTGGCCGATCTTAACAGTGCTCAGGTCAGTGCGACCAAGCTGAGACAGGCTGCGGAAATTTCAGCCGAACCGGGTAGGGGTACTCATAACCTCACTGTTACGATCAGTGGAGATGTCATTTTCGATGCTATTATGTTGGCAGATGCCTTAGGCCAAAGAATCAAAAACGGTCAACCGATAGTTTAAGTCTTACGTTAAAGCTTAAAGTCAATCCTGAAAAGTTTCATTACAGTCCAATATTTTATTTTAATAAGAAATTTATAAATCTAAAACTTATGTGGAGGGAGTATAGATGAGCGAAAATGTACTTCGCAGCGATGCCTACGCTGCTGCCAGCCAGGTGGATACCAAGCCACAGGCTATTGAACCATTTGATAAGGAATGGGGTGTAGGTCTTTCTGGCAACACGCCGGAACCATCACCCTTTCCACGCATCAACCGTATTCTCAGCGTAACCCAAAAAACCACCAATGGTTTTGTGTCACCTGAACGGGCTGAACTGGTGACCCAGGCTTATTTGGAGCACCCCGAAGAGCCTCAGATTATTAAGTGTGCTTTTGGTATTAAAAATGTCCTTGAAAATTCTCCTTTGTATGTCTACGATGATGAGCTTATTGTCGGAGGCTTGGGCTGTGATAAAAAAGGTGCTCCGGTTCATCCCGAGTTTGGTCTGAATTGGGTAGTGGATGAGATGCGGGACGGGCTCATGGACTACAGCGAGAAACGTACCCATGACTATTTCAGCTATACCAAGGACACCCAGGATCGCTTGGAAGCATTAAGAGATTTTTGGAACGGTAATACAGTGGAGGATTTGACCAACGTCTTAGTTACCGAGGAAGAGCTAAAAGGATCTCATGCCGGCAAAGGTGTATTTTTTGCGGATGCTTACATTTTCTGCGGAGCGGGACACCTAGGGTTAGATTACGACCGGCTGATGAAATTAGGTTTTGGCGGTATTCGTAAAGAAATTGAAGAAAAGATGGCAGCCCTTGATCTAACCGATCCCAAGAATTTGGAGAAGCGTACTTTCTATCGTGCTGCTTTGCTGGCCAACGAGGGTTCTATCAACCATTGCAAGCGTTATGCCGCCCTATTGGAAGAAAAAGCCGCTGCTACTGCTGATCCCGTACGGGCAGGCGAACTGAAAAAAATGGCTGGAAACTGCGCCTGGATCGCTGAAAATCCGCCACGCACCTTCTGGGAAGCCATTCAGCTGGTCCATTTAGCTAACTGCATGATTTTGATTGAATGCAACGGCCACTCCATTTCTTATGGCCGCTTTGACCAGTATATGTATCCCTTCTATCAAAATGATATTAAAAATGGTATTTCTACCCGGGAGCAGATGCAAGAACTTATTGAGAATTTCTTTCTCAAGATCTGGGATCTGAACAAACTCCGCAGCCATATTCTGATTAAAACCTTTGGTAACGGGGGCATTGGCGGTCCGGCACTTACCGTAGGCGGCATTTTGCCCAATGGCCAGGACGGAACTAACGATCTGACCTTTATGGTGCTGGATGCCCATGCCCACGTACGGGTACCTAACCCCTGGCTGGCAGTCCGCCTGCATGCCAGTACTCCCTGGGAGTTGAAGGTCAAGGTGGCTAACTGCATTCGTTTAGGTGCCGGGGAACCCAAGATCTTTAACGATGACGTCACCATTCCCAGCATGCTATCCTCGGGCATCGATCTTATGGAAGCCCGTGACTATCAAGTCGTGGGTTGTGTGGAGCCCGATGTTTCCGGTAAAACTTATGGTTGGCATGACTGCGGCCATATGAACATGGCCAAGGTACTGGAACTGGCTATCAATGACGGTCGTTGCTTCAACTGCGGTGACAGCTGCCCCCGTTGGGAAGTTTGTGGTAAACAGGGCAAGCGTTTAGGACTGCAAACCGGCAGTTTGGCTGATATGACTTCTTTCGAACAGGTTAAAGAAGCCTATGACAAGCAGATGAAATACTGGTGTGACCGCATGGTTACTCTTCTAAATGCCGTAGATATGGCTCATCAGGCCCTTAGGCCCCTGCCCTTCCTGTCCACCGTCATGGACGGTTGTGTGGAAAAGGGATTGGATGTTACTATGGGCGGCACCAAATATAATTTCACCGGCCCGCAGGGTATCGGCATCGGTACCGTAGGCGACGGACTTTCAACCATTAAACAGCTTGTTTTTGACGAAAAAAAGATTACCGGTCGTGAGCTGCTGGATGCTGTTGAAGCCAACTGGGTTGGCTATGAGCCTCTCTACGCTCTGGTCAACAGTGATTATGTTCATCATTACGGCAATGATGACGACTATGCAGATGAATTGACCAAATTCGGTATGGACACTTACTGCAAACACATTGAACACCGTCCCAATGCTCACGGAGGTTTTTTCCAACCGGGCTGCTACAGTGTTACGGTTAATGTTGCCCATGGTCTGAATCAGTGGGCTTCCGTCGATGGCCGGGTGGCTTTTGAACCCCTTAGCGATTGCATGGGTCCTGTTCACACTTATTATGGTTCTCATGATATTAAAGGGCCGCTTGCCATTTGCAAGTCCGTAACCAAGCTTGATCATGCCCGGGCAACCAACGGCACCTTGCTTAACTGGAAGTTCACCCCTTCGGCTGTTGCCGGTGAGACCGGAAGAGATAACTTCATTGCCCTCATGGATGAATATATTCAAAGAAAAGGTATGCACAGCCAATTCTCGGTGGTCAGCCAGGAAACCCTGATTGCTGCCCAGAAGGAACCCGACAAATATAGGGATTTGTTGGTACGGGTTGCCGGATATTCAGCTTATTTTGTGGAGCTGAATAAAGCCCTGCAGGATGATATTATCGGCCGTACTTCCTTATCCTTTGACTAAAGGAGGCTAAACGTGCTCTATAGTTCTTCTGGTGAGCCACAGGGACTCATCTTCAATATTCAGGAATATACCATCCATGACGGACCCGGAATCCGCACAGAACTGTTCTTTAAAGGCTGTCCTCTCCGCTGCATCTGGTGCAGCAATCCTGAAGGTATCGTTGCAACTGCTCAGCTGGGGGTATATCCTGATAAGTGCCTTTCCTTGGAGAAATGCGGCTTTTGCCTAAAAGGCTGCCCCCTTCAGGGAGCCTCCCCCATCAAACATGATCAAAATGGCGTTTTAGCGGCAGTAAACATGGTTCAAGCCTGTAAAGACTGTCTAAAATGTGCTGATCTATGTCCCAGCAAGGCAATAAACCTTTGGGGGAAGCGTTACACGGTGCCGGAATTGATGAAAATTATCTTAAATTATCGTAATTTTTATCTTAAATCCGGTGGCGGGGTGACCTTAAGTGGCGGTGAGGTTATGCTGCAATGGGAATTTGCTTCCCTATTGTTAAAGGAATGCCAAAAGAATTCCATCCATACCTGCGTGGAATCAGCCTTGCACTGTCCCACCGAGCATATGGAGGTCGTGTATGAGAATACAGACTTAGTGATTACCGACATCAAGCATATGGATTCTGTTAAACACAAACAACTTACCGGGGTTGGAAATGAGCTTATTCTGAAAAACATTCGTCGCACAGTGGAGCTCAATAAACCTTTGGTTATTCGAACTCCGGTGGTAGCTGACTACAATAACGATGAAGAAAATATTCGCGCTATAGGAGCATTTCTGCGGGACGAGCTGGGCGGGCGTATCCTCCAGTATCAGTTATTGCCTTATCGCAAGCTGGGTACGGAGAAATATAAAACCTTAGCTGTTCCTTATCCCATGGGGGATTACCTACCACCGGAACGCCCGGTCTGGGAAGCCAATATCAGGGATTTGGTAGACATATTAAGGACTGAATTTGGCTTACCGGCCGTAGCGGGTGCTAATCATAAACTACCTAATACAAAATAAAACTATCGAATTTAAACTATTAGATTGGGGTTCGGCTCAAAAATGTACGTCAGCTTAGTACGTCAGCTTAGTACGTCAGTCGGTTTGAACCCCAAGTCTTTTCTTTTAAGAATAGGAGGGGAGTAAGATGAATCTAAGCCTTAAAGACGCTCTTAAGATAACCCGGTCTTGTGAGGAAAAAGCCCAAGAAATGAATGTGCCCGTGGTCATCACGGTGGTTGATGAGGGTGGTAACTATCTTTCTCTTCACCGTATGGATAAGGCACCGGTGGGGTGTATTCAAATTTCAATGGGTAAGGCCTATACTGCCGCAGTTTTAAAAACAGCTACCGATAAATTAAGCCAGGTTTGCCAGCCCGGCCAGGAACTCTATGGCCTCCAGATATTAAACGGCGGTCAATTTGTGGTTTTTGGAGGAGGATTCCCCTTAATGAAAGGCAATGAGGTTATTGGAGCGGTTGGCGTAAGCGGCGGCACAGTGGCAGAGGATATGCAAATTGCCCGCGCCGGAATAGAAGCCTTTGGAGAGTGAATAGCTTGAAAGAAGACAATAAGCCGGAAACAATGCAATTAGCGGGAATTATATTTAACATTCAGCGCTTTACCGTTCATGACGGTCCCGGAATCAGAACAGAGGTATTTTTTAAAGGGTGCCCCCTTCAATGTAAATGGTGCAGCAACCCGGAAAGTATCAGTATTAACACAGAGATCGGTGTTTACGCTAATCGATGTATTGGTACAGATAAATGCGGGCTTTGTCTGACCTCCTGCCCTGAAAGCCCCAAAGCCCTTATTGTGGAGGACAAAACAGTAACTGCCATCGATCGGCAAAAATGCAAGGCCTGCGGTAAATGTGCCGATGCCTGCCCGGCCAATGCCCTGGTGATTTGGGGCAAAAAAATGACAGTGCCTGAGGTAATGGACGTAATCTTAAAAGACATGCCCTATTACCAAAAATCAGGGGGAGGGGTTACTCTATCCGGTGGGGAAGTGCTGCTCCAATGGAGATTTGCTCGGGAGCTGCTCCAGACCTGCAGAAAACATGGTATTCATACCTGTGTTGAGTCTTCCTTGCATATAAAACCGGAAATTTTGGACGAGATTCTTCCCTTTACCGATTTGGTAATTACCGATATTAAACACATGGATTCTGCCCAGCATTTAAAAAATTCAGGTGTTTGTAATGAGCTTATTTTGGAAAACATTAAAAGAGTAGTTCAAACCAACTCTCCCCTCATTGTCCGTATTCCTGTCATTCCCGATCATAATAACAGTGAAGATAATATTCGTGCTACGGCAGAATTCATCAGTAAACAGTTAAACAATCGGGTTTTACAAGTACAGTTACTGCCCTACCGCCAGTTGGGAACTGAAAAGTATGCTTCTCTCGGGCTAAAATATCCGATGCCTGATTACTCTGCAGTAGAACGGAGCGTATGGGAGAAAAATATTAAAGATTTGGTGGAAATAATGAAAACTTACGCGGTCCCTGCGGTCGCAGGCACTACAACCAGGGTTAATACTCGAGATTAATACTTGTCAAATATATATTTTCGTATTTTAATAAAGTCATGAGCGAACACCCCAGCTTCATTGGCTTATTTTTTTTGCAGCCAATTTACAGAAAAGAATTGAGACCAAAACATACTTATTGAAACTATTAGAAACAAAGAAAGTATTAGAAACAAAGAAAGTATTAAAAACAAAGTAAGTATTAAAAACAAAGAAAGCATTCGAAACAAAGATCAAAGGAGTAGAGAAATGATGTCAAAAGTTAACCAGCCTTATACTAGAAACACTTATCGATGGGTGATCCTCGCGGTATTTGGTTTGCTCAGTATTACCGGCACTTTTGCCCAGTACCAGATCGCGGCACTCGCCTACCAAATTATTCCTATGTATGATTTAAGTTCGTTGCAGTTTGCCAGTCTTATTTCCGTGCCAATGCTTGGTACATTTTTACTTAGCTTGGGAGCTGGGGCTCTGGCAGATCGCTTTGGAGTAAAACAAGTTGTAACGGTGGGCGCAATAATCTCCGTGACAGCTGCTTTTCTGCGGGTGTTCGCTAATAATTACTTGGCTTTACTAATCTGCATGCTGTTTATGGCGATTGTAATGTCCATGCAAAACGCCAATGCCTCTAAGTACCTGGGTATGTGGTTCCCCAAAGAGCAAATAGGGATGGCTATTGGGAGCCTTTATGTTTGCAACATGCTCGGGATATCCATAGGCTTAGCTACGAGTGCCCTTTTTCCTTCCGTACAAAGCGCTTTCTGGACTGCAGCCTTCATTATGCTGGGTTCAGCCTTATTGTGGTTGATTTTCGCTAAAAATAAGCCGGCAGGAGCTCCTGATTTACCGGTAATGCCAGTGTTGAAATATATAAAAGTTGCTGCCAAGAGCAAGGTAATCTGGATGGCCGGGGCAACGGCCGGTTTATATATGGCCGGCAGTGTAGCCTTTAGCACTTTTCTTCCCACAGCACTCAATGCTGTAAAGGGAGCTGACCCCGTTACTGCCGGGGCTATGGCGTCTGCCTTAACCTTAGGCAATACCATAGGCAGCCTTTTAGGGCCGGTACTGGTCGATCGTATCGGATTAATAAAACCGGTGGTCATGCCCTTAACTATAATCGGAACGCTAGTTCTCTATTTTGGCTGGATGACACCGGTTGGGACAATTATGTCCATCTGTTTGTTTATTGGCGGCCTGCTCACCGGAGGATCTCTTCCCATAGCTTTGTCCTTCCCTATGCGCCTTAAGGAAATCGGTCCTGCCTATGCCGGCAGTGCGGGGGGGATTATCAGTATGACCCAGATGGCAGGAGCCTTTTTTATTCCCACTTTCATTTTGGCACCGATAGCCGGAACAAATTATGGTTTTATTTTCTTGGCCAGCGTTTTGCTGATCTTTTCAGTAGCCCTTGTTTACATTTTTATCCCCGAGGTGGGTTTAAAGGCCCAGGCTGGACGACGGCATTCCAATATAACTTCGATCGATTAGCTTGGCTATTTAAGCCTGATTATTTGCTGGCAGCTTTAAATGTAGCACTTTGGCTTTTTTCTCTTAAGCGGATGGTAGGCAACAAAGTAGTAACCGGGGCTATAAGGAGAAAAGCAAGACTGGCCAGGATAAAGAGTAAATTGTAATTCTGGCCGGCAATAGTACTAATGACAAAGGTCGGGATAAAGAAGGCGCCGGTAACTTGCATAGTAGCGATAATTCCCCCGGCGCTACCCGCATAAACCGGGCCTATTTCCTTAAATCTCAAAGGAAGAGTATTTATATTGGGAAGGATAGCCCCGGTTAATGTTCCGCCTAGAAGCAGGGAAAGGCCCATAAGAACTCCTACCGGAGAAATCCAAGATAAATAAGTAAAAGCCGCACCTGTTAACGCCAAAATAATAATTACAGGTTTCATGGTCCCTACCCTATCCACCAGCAGCGGGCCAATAAAGCCGCCGATCATGTTGCCGAGGGTAAAAACGGATGTCCAAAACCCGGCGGTGGAGGGGGAAAGGCCGTGGACAGAATTTAGAGCTGCAGGTAGAAAGCCGGTAAAACTTAAGGTTGCTCCCATATAAAGCATGGCCAGGAATCCTCCCAGCCAGACATTTTTGGAACGTGCGGCTGCCTTGGTATAATTTTTAAGGGGCATGGGCGGGGGTAAAGATACGCCTGCCGGTTTATCTCTGGCCAGGATAATCCATAATATGCATAAGGCCATCATAACAAAGGCCGAAGTTAGAAATGCGCTAAAGATGGAAGGAAAATAAGTAGTAACAATTAAGCTTACTGTATTGCCTGCCATGCCGATGAAAAAAAAGATACCAAAAGCCAGACCGATTTGCTTTTTAGGAAACCAAAGACCAACCAGTTTAGCAAAATTGGCTCCCACAAAGGGCATTATAAGACCCATCATTAACATACTTAAAAAAAGTTCCAGATAATTATCGGCTAACACGCGCAAAAATAAAGCGGTTGTTCCAATAAGCAAGCCAGCGGAAATTACCCTTTTTATACCGAAACGATCCCCCAAGGATCCGGCAAAAAGACAAAAAAAGACGGCCACCAACATTGGGGCATTAAGAACACTGGCGTATTGGGATGGAGTCAGTCCATATTCAGGAATTAACTTATAGGCCAAGGCAGCTACCTGGAATTGACAGGCATTGAATGTGAAGTTAATTATAGCCACCAAGAACAAAATAACCCAGCGGTACTTGGAAAATGTTTGTGACATTTTTGGCATAATAATTACTCCTCGTATAATATGTTTTGAAATCAAAATTTATAGAATTTCCAATTGAGTTTACTAACGTTGGCCTGATGTCAAGGGCGAGCAAAGCTCGTTTATCGGAGGCGAAGCCGGAAACCCTTGACATC
>JAAYMU010000014.1 GCA_012521215.1 Peptococcaceae bacterium
CGAATCTTTCCGCCAATCCAGCCAAAAAGAGGTTGCCGAGGCTATGACCTTCGAAAGTACCGTTTTTAAAGCGATAAGAAAAGAGATCCTCCATGACATCCTCTTTTTCGGCTAAAGCTACCAAACAATTGCGTACATCTCCCGGCGGTAAAACTCCCAACTCCCGCCGCAAGCGGCCCGAACTTCCCCCGTCATCACCTACGGTAACAATGGCTGTCAAGTTGCTGGTATAAGCTTTTAAACCTCTCAGCAAAGTCGAAAGCCCGGTCCCCCCTCCGATAACTACAATTTTTGGTCCTCTTTTTAATTGTCGGCGGGCATAAATAACATCTACCACCTTGTCTTCATTGCCAGGAAGCAGAACATTGATTACCGACGTCAGCATTTTTTTGAATCCGAAACAAATAACAACTATACCACCAAAAAAGGTTAAAATACCTAAAATAATAACAAACAATTTTGTCCTGCCGGTCAAAAAATATATCGCTTCCCGGAAATGAGTTTCCAGATAACTAAGAATATCTCCGTGGCTGAGCACCGCCAACCCTAAAGCCATAAGAAATATACCAAAAACTGCTAGTAGGAAATATCTTTTAACCCCGAGATTAGGATAAAGCCATTTTAAGGTTTCCGAAAACTTTTTCCGGTTTTTCTTCATCGCCATGTAATCCTCCCCCGTCCTGCCCTAACATGTAACCCTAATCCAGATCCCTATGATTAACTACACAGAAAAAATTTTGTTGGCGCAAGAACTCCGCGGTTTTCTCGGCAATGGCTACTGAACGATGCTGGCCTCCGGTACAGCCGATCCCAATAACTAAATGGCTCTTTCCTTCTCTAAGGTAATGAGGCAGGACAAATTCCAGCATGTCAAAATACTTCTCCAAAAATTCCCTCCCAATAGAGGAGGACAACACATGATCCCTGACCTTTTTGTCCTTGCCGTTCAAAAATTTAAGTTCCTCAATATAATAAGGATTAGGCAGAAAGCGAACATCTACAATATTGTCCGCATCTAGTGGAATTCCATATTTAAAGCCAAAAGATATAATGGAGACTGACATTCTGGCTGGATCATAGGCATTACCGAACAATTCTCGGACTTTATCTTTCAGTTGAGCCGCTTTCAAATCAGAGGTATCAATAATTTTATGGGCTTTACCCCTTAACTCAATCAGTTGTTTCCTTTCCGAACGTATACCCTCAAGAATATGTCCTCGAGGGGAAACAGGATGCCGCCGGCGGGATTCTTTGTAGCGATTAATCAGAACTTCGTCCGATGCTTCCAGGAAAAGTATTTCATATTTAACTCCGGCTTCCTGCAAATCAAGAAGAGCTTGATTTAAGGAAGTGAAGAACTCTCCTCCTCGAAGATCGCAAACAACTGCAGCCTTGGAAATTTTACCCTGAGATTGAAAGCATAACTCCACAAACTTTGGCAATAAGCTTGGAGGAAGATTGTCTATGCAAAAAAAGCTCATATCCTCCAAACTTTGTAGTGCTTGCGTCTTCCCTGCTCCGGATAGCCCGGTAATAATGACAAGGCTAAGATTCTTCCAAGGCACTGTCCTCACCTCTATCCTATTTTTCAATTTGCAAAGCAGCCTCTTGAGCTTTAGCCAGTTCTATACTTATATCTGCCTGTCTGGCCATATTGAGCCAGGCCCCTTTATAAAGGGGAAGCAGCTTCCATTCCAGGGCAGATCCTTCTAGCGGCCAGCAGTTTTCTATGGTAGTAGCTGCTTCTTTGGTCAAAGTTCCGACTGGAGACCGGTCATAGAAATTCATATTAGCAGGCATATACCCGGTAGCTTTTTGAGCAGCGGCTCCGGCCTCCGTTTCCAGGAGCTCCTCTTCAACCAAACGAATAGCATTTTCTAATTCAGACCCTGTTTTGATGGAAGAATTAGCTATGCCGATTGTTTTAGCCAACAAGGCCTGGGCCTGGTTTTCTTGCAAGCGGGAAAAAGAAATACAAGCCCAGTCTACTTGTTTTTGGTCGAGAATAATACTGTCACTGGCCCAGCCCAAAAGGTAATTAACTTGACCCGTGCTGAATAACTCTATGGCCTGCTCATCTACTATAATCTTGCCGTCGGATTTGGAAGCCAGTAGTTTGCCTAAGAAATCTGAATTAACCTTGGCATCCAAGGCGGGTAAATTTCCTTGACTTAAAATTCCCCCTTCGGCTTTCCACCAAGGACTGAACAGTAAAAAATCCTGCGCTTTAACAGCAATGGGCTGTTTGGAAGACCAAAGCCCGTTAAAGTCAACCGGAGGTGTGGAAATAGCATCCTTCCGATAGTAAAGTAAGGGAACATCAGTTAGCCAAGGCAAAGCAAAGGCCTGGCGATTATAGGTAAATCCAGCCAGTAAAGATGGAAAAACCGGTGAACTGTCGGTTAAAACCGGAGAAAGGGCACCTTGTTCATATAAAGTGGCAATAATGTCCCGGTTAGCAATAAATATCTCCGGCCCTTGCCCTCCTGCTTGCAGCCCCCAGACTTTATGAACAAATTCCTTAGCTGGAATCTTTACTCCCTTTACTAAAACCTTATGCTGTTTTTCATTTATCTGCTTGAATTGGTTCAGCAGCTCTTGTTCCAACTTTCCTTCAAGGCTATACCATACAGAAATTACTGCAGGAGCCTCCCCGCCGGGCTGCCCTTGCTTAGGGCCTTGCCCACAAGCTGTAAACAAAATAATGATGAAAAAAATACAGAGGAGATATCGACCCGCACTTTTCATCTCATGTTTTCTCTCCTTACTAACCAATTAACTGTATGCCATATCTATATTTTTAGTTCAAACTCTTGGCTAAGTAATTTACTATCCCTTTTATTATTGTAAACTTTATAAACTTAAGTTACAAATGTCCTTTTATAATTTAGTTTACTTCTAATTGCTCAGTATCCCTGCTTCGTTTCTTTACTTAAGTACTTAAGTGCTGTATTGCGATTTGCCGTATTGTGAATTGCTATATTGCGATTTGCCGCGTATTATGATTTTACGTTAGCGAGCAGCATATTATGTTAATGTTTTTCTCGGTATTACTTATTGTTGGTATCTAAAATACTTTGTCCCCGTCCTGTCATAGTAGAACAAATACCAGCAGCCGGTTAGCGCAGACTGATGATTAGAACCCAAAGCCGGGTCCAGCGCGGCTACATCGGCTTCAAAATACTCTACGGCCGTAGCCCGGGACCATTGCCGGTGATCCAGTTCTCCGGCTGCCGGAATAATTGTGGTCCAGACGGGATCATTTTTTATCTGATGCTTGTATAATTTTAAATCCTCTGCTTTTTTTGCAGCCTTGGCTTGATATCCGACCTTGCTTTCCAGGAAAGGTGGAACATAGCCGGGTCTATGCCACAGGTAGTAATCAAAACGCAAAGCTTCGCGCCACAAGGGGTTTATGTGCCCCTTGGTAGATTCCTGTAAAAATTCCCATAAGTTGGCCAATAATCCTCCCGGGGACCAAGCCTGCCCGAACCAGCCTTTTTTACGCCAATAGCTTGCCAGGGAATGAAAAAAATCGAAAGCACTTTGTTGCTCGGAGAGAATATATTCCAGGCTAAAGCTAAATTTACCCGAGTTGTAGTATTTCTCTACCATATCTTCTAATCTGGTTAACTCTAATATCTCCCTATGACTGAGTTTTTCGGTTTGCAGAACGGTATAGGGCGGGTCGGGACAATATATCAAACCGAATTCTTCACTTCTACGCCTGATTCCTGAACCTTTGAGCACTTTCAGAAAACCCACCTGCAGATGATTGGGGCGTAAGGCGAAGACCTCATCAAAAGATTGCCGAAATTCCTGCCAGCTTTCTAAAGGAAGGCCGGCAATCAAATCCAAATGGACAGCGATACCACAGCTATGCTGTAAAAACCTTACCTTTTCCCGCCAGGCGGAGAACTTCTGGGCTCTCTTAACCGCCCGCAGGGTTGGCTCATGAGTGGATTGCACTCCGATTTCTAATTGAATCATTCCCCGCGGATAATTTTTAAGATAGTTAAGCCACTCCTCATCCAGTAAATCCCCGGCCATCTCACAGTGAGCTCTTAACCCTAGCTCTTCGAGGTTCAACTTTTCTTGGATAGCTATTCTTTCTGCTTCTTCCCGGAAGATATTAAGGACAGTAAAAGCATGTTTTTTGGAAGCATTAAATGTTCTGTCCACAAATTTAATAGTCTTCGCTCCGGAAGCAAAAAGACGGCGCAAAACAAGCCGCACTTTTTCCGGCTCCAAATACCTAATCCCCTGGAAAGTCGAAGAAATACAAAATTCACAATTAAATGGACATCCCCTACTTGTTTCCACGTAAACCAGTTTGCCCTCGAAATTCTCTTCCGCAACATAAGGCAGAGGTAGGGCATTGAGATCCGGCAAAAGGGCACAACCTTGATTATTGTAAATCGCATCAGGCAAGCTAGAGTCATCTTTTTGGCGATTGCGCCATATCAAGCCGTTGATTTGCTTAAGAGAGCTGCCTGTCGCCAGGGCTTGTACGAATTTCGGCAGAGTATATTCCGCTTCACCGACAATAACCCCGTCCCATTCAGGATTCTTAAGCAGTAATTCCTCGGACTCAAACCATACTTCCGGCCCGCCGGCCAGAAAAAAAGTTTTGGGCAGCACCGGCCGTAATCGGCGTATAAGGGCAGACACCGAGTTAATATTCCAAATATAGCAGGAAAATCCCAAAATATCCGGCTGTTCCTCAAAAATAGCGGCAGCTATACTATCCAGGCGTTCATTGATTGTAAACTCCCGGCAATGAACTTCCCATTCCGGATTTCCCTGTTGCTTAAGAGCTTCTCTAAGATAACGGATAGCCAGATTAGTGTGTACATAACTGGCATTTAAAGCCACTAATAAAATTCGCAAAGCCATACTCCTAACTGTAAGACTCTATTTCCTGGTATTCTGAAACAGAAAGGATAACTGTTTTAAGGATTAGTCAGAACAAAGCGTTCTATAGCCCGAGCCACTCCTTCTTCTTCATTGGAGGATGTTATATAGTCTGCAATTCTTTTTATTTCAGGATGAGCATTTGCCATAGCTACCCCCAAACCGGCATAGCTGAGCATTTCCTTGTCATTGGGGCTGTCACCGATGGCCATTACTTCTTCTGCTTTAAAACCCCACTTAGCCGCCAAAGCTTGAAGGGCCGCACCTTTATTTACTCCTTTTTTGACGATTTCCAAATTATTATTTTGGGAAGAGGTAAGATGAATATCTTGACCGTATTTGTCTTCAATCTCCTGTTCAATTATCTGTGAATTCTCTCGCTCCACAAGACAAAGTATTTTATCCGGGCCCTCCTTTTCCCGGGCCAAAAGTTTCGGTATATCGGCAACTTCCACTTTAACGCCTGTCATCTGGGTATAATAACGGGAATAGGGATTGGGTTCGGAAGCAAACACCTTGTCTTTAAAATAGACTTGAAAAAAAATCTTTTTACCGAATAGATATTCTGCCAAATCCGTTGCTAGAGGAATTGGTATAACCTGACGGTAAACAATCTCTCCGCTTAACCCCTGCTCTACCAGGGCCCCATTGTATGTAATAATCGGAAGATCAAGCCCTAATTGCTGCGAATACTGTCTGGCAGACACGGCCATTCTGCCGGTAGCCAATATTACCTTTACACCTCGAGCGGAAGCCAAATGAATGGCTTCGCGGTTTCTAGGCGAAATCTTCCACTCTTGGTCCAAAAGCGTATTATCTAAATCAATAGCGATCATTTTAATCATATCTTTCCTCACCTCTAACCCTTATAGTCAGAAAGACAACTCTCTCATTTACCGACATTTTCTTGACTAACCCCAACCGAAGGGAGATATTTTCTTAAAAACTGACCTGTGTAAGATTTAGGACAAGCTGCAACCTCTTCCGGGGTTCCGGCTGTTACCACTTCCCCTCCCCCAGCGCCGCCTTCCGGGCCAAGGTCAATAATATAATCAGCAGTTTTTATCACATCCAAATTATGTTCAATAACCAGGACCGAATCCCCGGCCTCAACTAAGCGATGAAGAACCGTTAAAAGTTTGTCCACATCAGCAATATGCAGTCCCGTAGTTGGTTCATCTAAAATATAAAGGGTTTTTCCGTTGCTGCGACGTGAAAGCTCAGTGGCCAGCTTAACGCGCTGCGCTTCCCCCCCGGATAAAGTAGTGGCCGGCTGCCCCAGCTTGATATAGCCTAGTCCCACATCGTAGAGGGTTTGCAATTTGCGGGTTATGCGGGGCACCGCACTGAAAAAGTCCAAGGCTTCTTCGACCGTCATATCCAGGACCTGGGCAATGTTCTTGCCTTTAAAAGTTACTTCCAGTGTTTCCCGGTTGTAGCGCTGTCCGTGGCAAACCTCGCACGGTACATAAACATCCGGCAAGAAATGCATTTCAATTTTGATAATGCCATCCCCCCGGCAGGCTTCACAGCGCCCGCCCTTCACATTAAAGCTAAAACGGCCCGGTCTATAACCCCTTATTTTGGATTCCGGAGTTTGGGAATAAAGATCACGGATGTAATCGAACATACCTGTATAGGTAGCAGGATTGGAGCGCGGAGTTCTGCCTATAGGGGATTGATCAATATCAATAACCTTGTCAATATACTCCAAGCCTCTGATCTCTTTATACGCGCCCGGCTTAACTTTGCTACTTATCCGCAGTTCCGCTAACAAAGCCTTGTAAAGAACCTCATTAACCAAGGTACTTTTCCCGGAACCGGAGACACCGGTTACGCAAGTAAAAACTCCAAGGGGTATTTTTACGTTAAGATCTTTAAGGTTATTTTGGGTAGCACCGATTACTTCTAACCATTTGCCGTTTAAGGGACGACGAAGGGGAGGTACTTCTATTTTCCTTTTACCGCTTTGATAAAGACCGGTAATAGACCTCTCACAAGCCTTGATATCTTCCAGCGTACCCTGGGCCACAATTTGCCCGCCGTGGGCACCGGCACCCGGGCCAATATCGATAATATGATCGGCGGCCAACATAGTATCTTCATCATGTTCCACAACAATAAGCGTATTACCTAAATCTCTAAGACTTTTCAGCGTCTTAAGCAGTTTCTCATTATCTCTTTGGTGCAAGCCTATACTGGGTTCATCCAGAACATAAAGCACACCGGTTAGGCTGGATCCGATCTGGGTAGCCAGCCTTATCCTCTGCGCTTCTCCCCCGGAAAGGGTTCCTGCTGCCCTGCTTAAAGTCAAATAATCCAGACCCACATTTACTAAGAAACCAAGCCTTTCCCGTATCTCCTTAAGGACCTGTTTAGCAATAGTTTGCTCTTTATTAGTCAACTGCAAATCATCAAAAAACTCTAACAACTCCAGCACGGTAAGATTAGTTAGTTCATAAATAGAGAGTTCACCAACCTTAACAGCTAAAGCTTCGGGCTTTAGGCGCCTGCCTTGGCATGCCGGACAGGCTTTTTCGCTCATATAGTTTTCGAGGTCTGTACGGACAAAATCAGAAGTTGACTCTTTATATCTACGATTAAAGTATGGAACTAAGCCTTCAAAGGGGGCCTGCCAATATTTTTGCTCGCCAAAAATATTACTGTACTTAAAGCGAATGGGCGTAGCACTGCCATAGACCAGTGCTTGCCATTGTTCTTCCGTAAAGTCACCAACCGGTGTATCCAGACTAAAGCCGTGGGCCTCCGCCAAACCTTGGAGAAGAGCGGGGTAAAAGGAAGAGCTGGACCTGGCCCAGGGCACAATTGCACCTTCGTCTAAGGATTTGGAGCGATCAGGTATTATAAGATCGATATCCGCCTCTAGATTGGCACCGAGTCCGGTACAAACCGGGCAGGCACCAAAGGGACTGTTAAAAGAAAAAAGCCTGGGGGTTAATTCTTCAATCCCAATGCCGCAGTCCGGACAAGCAAAGTTTTCACTGAAAAGCAGTTCCTCTTTACCTATGATATCTACTAAAACCGTTCCTTCGCTTAGTTTTAAAGCAGTCTCTAAAGAATCTGCCAAGCGAGCGGTACTTTCTGCTTTTAAAGATATTCTGTCCACGACAACTTCTATGGAGTGTTTCTTATTCTTTTCTAGAACAAACTCTTCACTTAGATCTCTGATTTCATTATCCACTCTGACCCGCACATACCCGTTCTTGCGGATTCTTTCCAGTACCCTTTGATGTTCGCCTTTTTTACCTTTAACAATGGGGGCCAGAATCTGCATACGAGTCTTTTCAGGATAAGTCAAGAGCTGATCAACCATTTGCTGAACAGTTTGTTGACTGATCTTTTGGCCGCATTGAGGACAGTGGGGACGTCCGATCCGAGCGTAGAGAAGTCTGAGATAATCGTAAATCTCGGTAACAGTACCCACCGTAGAACGTGGATTTTGGCTTGTTGTTTTCTGGTCAATGGAAATAGCCGGTGAAAGCCCTTCAATGTAATCAACATCCGGCTTATCCATCTGTCCTAAGAATTGACGGGCATAAGCGGACAGAGACTCAACATAGCGTCTCTGTCCTTCGGCATAAACCGTATCAAAAGCCAAAGAAGATTTTCCCGAACCGGATAAACCGGTAATTACCACTAATTTATTTCTGGGAATATCCACATTAACATTTTTAAGATTATGAACGCGTGCTCCGCGAACCTTAATATATTCCTGAACCATCTGAACCTCCTGTCCTTGTCCTTTATTAAATACCTATTTTCAGTTCTTCGAAAACTTTTTACCTCTTCTTTTTTCGTCCTGCCCCTTTTTTAGTTGGCAAAGGTTTTTGTCCTTTAAGTTCGATAATAGCGTCTCTTAATTCCGCAGCTCTTTCGAAATCCAAATTTTTAGCGGCCTTGAGCATCTCAGCCTCCAGGTTCTGAATAAACAATTCTTTTTCTTCGGGAGAAAGTCCACCCTGAGCATGGTAAATACTTTTCTTTTCCGCTACTATGGTGGCCTCTGGTACTTCATAAATCTGCTTGCGGATGGTTTGAGGAACAATACCATGCTCTTGGTTATAAGCTTTTTGCACAGCCCGTCTACGGTTTGTTTCCTCAATAGCCTTTTGCATAGAATCCGTCATAAGGTCAGCATACATTATTACTTGACCGTTGACATTACGGGCAGCTCTCCCTATGGTTTGGATCAGGGAACGCTCCGATCTTAAAAAGCCTTCTTTATCGGCATCTAAAATTGCCACTAAAGACACCTCCGGAAGATCTAAACCTTCCCGGAGTAAGTTTATACCCACTATGACATCAATCTCCCCAAGTCGCAATTCCCTTAGAATCTCCAGTCTCTCCAAAGTAGTGATATCAGAATGAAGATAACGCACCTTTATATTGAGCTGTTTCAAGTAGTCAGTCAAATCTTCAGCCATTCTTTTGGTCAAAGTTGTCACCAAAATTCTCTCATCCCTGGTTACCCGAGCGTTAATTTGCCCTACCAAGTCATCTACTTGTCCTTTGGTTGGTTTAACGACAATCTCCGGATCTATGAGCCCTGTCGGCCGGATTATTTGTTCCACAATTTCTTGGCAATGTTCAAGTTCATAAGGTCCGGGAGTGGCGCTGACGTAAATTCTTTGCGGAACAAGCTGTTCAAACTCGTCAAAACGCAAAGGACGGTTATCTAACGCCGAAGGGAGACGGAAACCATGCTCTACTAATGTAGATTTCCTGGAACGGTCCCCTTGATACATGGCTCTAATTTGGGGAATAGTCTGGTGGGACTCATCAATAAACATTAAAAAATCCTTTGGAAAAAAATGCAGTAAAGTATATGGTGTTTCTCCCGCTTGTCTAAAGGTAAGATGTCGAGAGTAATTTTCAATGCCGTTGCAAAATCCCATTTCCCTTAACATCTCTAGGTCATAGCGTGTCCTCTGCTCCAAACGTTGGGCCTCCAATAATTTGTCCCTAGAACGCAAATACTCAAGCCTTTCTTCCAGTTCAGCTTCGATATTTTGGGTGGCTAGCATCATTTTTTCTTTTTCCGTAACATAATGAGAGTTAGGAAAGATGGATACATGCTTGCGTTCTCCTAATATTTCTCCGGTTAAAATATTTACTTCATAAAGATGTTCAATCTCATCGCCGAACATCTCAATTCTAATAGCTTTTTCACTGGAAGCAGCAGGACAGACCTCCACCACGTCACCTCGCACCCGAAAGGTGCCTCGCAAAAAGGAGTGGTCGTTACGATCATATTGAATTTCCACTAATTTGCGCAGGATCTGATCCCTTTCAATTTCCTGTCCTTGTCTTAAAGAGAGAACCAAATCCCGGTATTCGTCCGGCGAACCTAAACCGTAAATGCAAGAAACACTGGCTACGACAATAACGTCTTGACGCTCGAAAAGAGCGGCTGTCGCTGAGTGTCTAAGCTTCTCAATTTCTTCATTGATAGAAGCGTCTTTTTCAATATAAGTATCGCTGGAGGGTACATAGGCTTCCGGTTGATAGTAATCATAATAACTAACAAAATATTCAACCGCGTTTTCCGGAAAAAATTCTTTAAATTCACAGTAAAGCTGCCCGGCCAAGGTTTTATTATGGGCCAGGACTAGCGTCGGTTTTTGCACTTTTTCAATAATATTGGCCATGGTAAAGGTTTTCCCCGAGCCGGTCACACCCAAAAGAGTTTGGTGCTTTTGCCCATTTAAAACTCCCTGAACCAGCTTGTCCACTGCCTGGGGCTGATCACCTTGCAATTTATAAGGAGCCCGTAAACGAAATTCCATCGGCCTTCTTCCTTCCATTTTCTGAGCAAGAAAATAAACGGCAAAATCATTTTACCGGTTATTTTAATATTATAACATTATATTATAACACTATAGTATAGCATTTTATTGGAATTATTGATATTATGGACAGATAACTAAGTCCGATAAAATGCGGCTTAGCAGTTCACTGCGTAGGCTATCTAACCTGCAAAAGTTAAGTGTATCGTTAATTAAGGTTTTTAACTCCATCCGCACGCTCTTATATTGTTCTAAAATTGTCAGTAGTTGCTCACTATGGGTTTGTTTAAACCCCTGTTCCTCAATCCTGGCCGGATTGCCTTGCCAAACCGCTAGATTTTTCTCCGGAAAAACGATTCCTAAAACCGTATCCGGTTGTAAGGGGTTTACTATTAATTCCATAACTTGCCCCAAACAACTTACTTCTTGCAGAATATCTATAAGGATTTGGGATGAATCACCGCCCTCTAAACAGATGCGGTCATAATCTTTTATATAACGCGGAGCCAGATTAAGCCAACCATCTATCTGTAAAGCATGTAGGAAACAATAGGACAGGCAGTTTTTTCTAACTTTGGACAGGATTTCCGTAGCCTCATTGTAAATAACAGTATTACTTTCTTGCAATAGGCATCTAAACGGAACTGTTGTATTTTCGTCCTGCGAGTGAAAAGGATAATCTATTTTTAACTGCTGAACAATTTCATTTTCCATTTTATCCAGAATATTAGTCAGTTCAGTAATTTTACCTTCACGTTCTTCCAATTTGCTTGGCTGACAAATAGAGTCAAAGCCTACTTTTCTATAATTCTGTAGCTTTAGCTTAGTCGGCCAAACAAATTCATTTTCGATTATTAGACATAGCTTGCACTTGGGAAGATATAATCCGGCGATAGAATCAGGTTCTCTGTTGGAACGAATATAATCTACATCATAACCCCTGTCTATAAGCTGAATGCCAATAAGTTTAATCAAGGTAGATTTACCTGTCGCCGGTCCGCCCGCCAGGATATAGGCATATTTTGCTTCTTTCAGTGTCTCACCCAGCAATGATATGTATCCATTAGGGGTGAACGCTTCCATGAAATAGTGTCTTATTCCGGCTGTATGTTTCACTGTGACTCCTCCCCAGCAAATTGTATAATCGCGTTGTTGTGTTTTATTCTATGCTTAGGGGAGAGCCTAGGTTCATAATTTGTTCTCAAGATTTCAAATAGAATCCTGAATTATTGCAACCTCAAGTTGCTCATGCTATACTGTCTTGTAAAGTTATCAGGGATAAATTGGAACTATGATATTACTTTCGTACTAGGGGGATAACAACCATGAGAATTGAAACCAAATGCCTGCACGAGGGTTATCATCCTCAAAATGGTGAACCCAGGGTTCTTCCCATTTATCAAAGCACCACCTACACTTATGATTCAACTGAGCATATAGGCAAACTCTTTGATTTGACTGCTCAGGGTTATTTTTATTCACGGATCTCTAACCCTACCGTTGGTGCTGTGGAAGATAAAATTGCAGCTTTAGAGGGCGGCATAGGCGCGCTCTGTACCACTTCGGGCCAAGCCGCTTCTTTAATTAGTATACTTAATATTTTGCAAGCCGGAGACCACTTTATCAGTGTCTCAAAAATCTATGGCGGAACTATAAACCTCTTTGCGGTCACGCTTAAGAAATTAGGTATTGAATGTACATTTGTCGACCCGGATGCTTCCGATGAGGCAATTCAAAAACAGTTCAGACCAAATACCAAGGCCGTCTTCGGCGAAACAATCGCCAATCCGGCTTTGAGTGTTTTAGATATAGAAAAATTTGCCCGTATAGCTCACCAAAACCAAGTTCCGCTTATTGTAGATAATACTTTTGCCACTCCCATTTTGTGCAGGCCTATTGAATTTGGTGCCGATGTCGTAATTCATTCCACAACTAAGTATATGGATGGGCATGCTGTACAGTTAGGCGGGATAATTGTGGACAGCGGCAATTTTGACTGGAACAACGAAAAATTTCCTGAATTTAATGAGCCTGATGAATCCTACCACGGGGTTATCTATACCAAAAATTTTGGAAAAGCGGCCTATATCACCAAAGCCAGAGTCCAACTCATGCGCGACATCGGCGCTTACCCGGCGGCCCATACAGCTTTCCTGTTAAATCTCGGTCTGGAAACCCTGGCCTTAAGAATGGAAAGACATTGCCTTAATGCGCAAAAAGTTGCCGAATATTTAAACGGCTCAGACAAAGTAGAGTATGTTAATTATCCTGGCTTACAAAACAACGCTTATTATAGCTTGGCTCAGAAATATTTGCCCCTGGGCTGCAGCGGAGTTATTTCTTTTTCCATCAAAGGAGGCCGAGAAGCCGCTGTTAGATTTATGGATGGTTTGCAACTGGCTTCCAACGTTGTTCATGTTGCCGATATCCGCACTTGTGTACTCCACCCGGCCAGTTCAACTCACCGTCAGCTGACCGATGAACAACTTAAAGCCGCAGGTATTACCCCCGGTTTGATTCGCCTATCCGTAGGACTTGAAAATATTCATGATATTCTGGAAGATTTGGAGCAGGGATTGGCTAAGGTTTAAAAGAAACCCTCCGTAAATTCAAAACATAAATTTACGGAGGGTTTTTAAATAGAATTTCAATTTAATCAATCATCTGTTCCATAATCTCTACTGCTTTAGCCAGCTGGCTGTCAAACAGAGGCTTCTCAGGCAATATCGTAGGTTTTTCGTCTTTTTGTAAAGCTATTTCAACATCAGGAGCAATGCCTTTATCATGAATGTCATGCTTTTTAGGGGTAAGATATTTATCCGTGGTAAGCCGGACACTGGTACTGCCGTCGAGGGGAAAAACTGTCTGCACTACGCCTTTGCCAAATGTTTTAGTCCCGACCAAAATCCCGCTTCCGCAATCCTGCACCGCTCCGGATACAATTTCCGCTGCTGAAGCCGTATATTCATTGATCAAAATAACCAGGGGCTTATTGATGTATTGAGCAGTTGACTTTTGGGTATTAATATTGCCTTTATTATCTACAATGTGAACAATATCCTCTTGCGGCACAAGAAAGCCCGCAACTTTAATTGCTGAATACAATTCTCCTCCGGGGTTATACCGTAAGTCAAGTATTAAGCCTTTATATTGACTAATATTTAAATCCTGCAATTGCTGTTCAAATTCGTCTCCTGTCTTAGCGGTAAAACTGGAAATATCAATCAGAGCTATATCCTGTCTACCGGGAAGGCTGGAGGCATAAACAGTTGGAACATTGATATTCTCCCGAATGAGGTTTACAGAGAATTCCTGATTGGTTTTAGGGCGATATACACCAAGGGTGACTTTGCTACCAGGTTCTCCCCTCAGCATAGCAATCGCTTGATCTTGACTAATGGTTGAAACATTGGTCTCATCAATTTTCTTGATCACGTCACCCGCTTCCAGCCCCGCCCTGTCTGCAGGCGATCCTTTAATCGGACGCATAATAACTAGTTGCTTCGGGTCGGCAGTATTCACAATTACCCCGACACCTCCAAAGCCGAGTTCTCCTTTTATGGAATTCATTAATATTTTATTCTCTTGCTCATCTTGAAAGGAAGAATAGGGATCAAGAGAACTCACCATACCATCAATCGCACCGTCAATAAGCTTGGACAAAGGGGTCTCGTGTAGATATTTAGTGTCAATGAGATATACTACACGTACCAGCCTGCCCAAGTTATCATAGTTGGTAACGATTAATGCTCCGAGGAGGATGCTCAACCCTACACAAAGGATCAGCCCGACAGCAACGGCCTGTTTTAATGCTCTTTTCCAATTAACCTGATTCGACAATGGCTTACTCCCTCATTTAACACATTAATTAGTTCTTACTTGAAAATAACATATTTCATCCAATAATTGATATGATTTAACCTTAGCTCGGATTTCTAGGACACCGGGCCAGTCCCTTTATTATATGCGTATTATGTTTTAGAAATACCCCATAGGATTTACCGGCTCTCCATTTTTACGAATTTCAAAATGGAGGTGAGGGCCTGTGCTCCAGCCGGTAGAACCAACTTTACCAATGCTTTGGCCGGGAGCAACCTTGGCGTTAACTGCAACTGAACGAGATGACATATGCCCGTACAAACTGGATAGTCCATTACCGTGGTCTATAATAACCGCATTACCATAGGCACCGTACCAGCCGGAAAAGATAACTATACCCGACCCGGCAGCTACAATATTTGAACCATGAGGAGCCCCAATATCCACCCCGGTATGTAGCTTATGTTGACGAGTTATGGGGTGTATTCTATAACCAAAGGGACTGGTAATATACTTGCAGCCAGGGGTAGGCCAAACACTAATGGAACCATTAATATTAGTTCCGGCATTCTTGGCCTGCAATTCCCTAATCTTTGCTTCTAATTCTTTGGAGTCCTTTTCCAGCTTTTCTATTTGCTCCAGTAGGGCAGCCTGATCCTGCTCATTTTGGGCCAAAGCTACTTCCTTTTTGGCCTTAATGTTGTCTAAATGGGATTTGGCTTGTTCGGCTTCTCGTTTTAGTTTCTCGGCATGCTCCAATTTGGCTTCCAATTCTTCTTTCTTTTTATCTAATTCCTGCTTTTGAACTCGAATATCGTTGAGAATATTCCGATCATTCTCAACCAGACAGCTCATATATTCAACTCTGGAAATAAAATCAGCCAAGTCGGTAGCCTGGAAAATAACCTCCAGATAGCTCATTTGTCCTTCCTCATATATCGTGCGTACCCTCTGACGCAGAACATCTTGTCTGTCGTTTAATTCTATTTGTTTAGCATTTACTTCTTTTTTTATGGTTACAACCGCCTGTTGGGCTTCAGCATAGGCCTGTTCTTTTTTTCTCAAATCCAGTTCAGCGGTTGAAATTTGGGTCGTAAGCTGTTGAATTTGTTTTTTCATAGTATCGGCACTGCTGGTAAGATTATTAAGTCTGCTGGCGGCTCGATTTTGCTGTTCAATAAGTTCCTGCTGTTTTCGAATAGCTTCATTTAATTCATCGGCAGCTACCGGAAAAACAAAAGCAACTACAAAAAGTAAGGTCATAACTGTTATTTTTAGCTTAGTAAACCTGGACATTTCTTTCCTCCTTCGGCTTAAATTTAGCTGGAAGTTGAAGAAGTAAATTTAAAAACGCAAGAATTTTCTCACAGATATAACACTGGCTAAAGTACCCATCAACATACCTCCCAGCATCATGATTAAAAAAACCATAAGCAAAAATTGCTGATTGGCAACAACAGGGATAAAGGCTAAGGTAGAAATTATATATTGCAGAAGCCAGCTATAGGCAAAGCCGACAGCCACTACAGCAACCAAGGCCCCTACTAGGCCCACAACCAGGCCTTCGATAATAAACGGCCACCGGATAAAGGAATTGCTGGCTCCAACTAAACGCATAATTTGTATTTCTTTTTCCCGGGAATTAACATTGGTTTTAATACTAAGAGAAATCAATAACAGAGCGGCAAAGGTAAAGGCGGCCACCACAGCAACCCCAATCCAGCGCAGCCAATTGGTAAAGGCTAATAGTTTTTCCAGAATGCCTTGTCCATAGCGGACGCTTTCTACCCCGGATATTTTCTCAACTTGAGAGGCAATACCCTGTACTAGTTTGGGATCGGTAGCAACTATAGTGATTTTATCGGGAAAGGGGTTTATCCCCCCTAAGTCTTCCAATAAAGATGTTGTACTCATTGACTCTTGAAATTCCCACAGGGCCTGTTCTTTGGTTGTAAGAGTTACACTCTCTATGCCCGGGAGATTCTTAATTCTATTTTGGATAGCGACGACCTGCCCATCATTTAACTTATCGTCAAGAAAAACAGCTATCTGTACCTGAGATTCAAATGTCTTGGCAATAGTAGCGGTATTAGCTAAAAAAATAATCGAGCTACCCAAAAGAATCAAAGAAACAGCTACGGTAAGAATGGAGGCTAGACTAAGCCAAAGATTTCTTTTTAGGGAAACCAAGCCTTGTACTAAAATATATCTCACTGAATTAAATGCCAATGCGGACTTCCTCCCCTGCTTTGTCTTCGATAATTCTCCCTCCCTCAACTCTTACAACCCTCTTATTCATTTGCTCCACAATCTGAAGAGCATGGGTTGCCATCACCACAGTGGTTCCATACTTATTGATCTTGTCTAATAAATCTACTATACCCCAGGCGGTATCGACGTCCAGATTTCCGGTGGGTTCATCAGCAATTAAAAGTCCTGGACGGTTGACCAAAGCCCTGGCAACACATACTCTTTGCTGTTCTCCACCTGAAAGTTCCGAAGGAAAAGCTTTGACTTTACTACTTAGCCCCACCAAATCCAACATAGATAACGTACTCTCTCTAATTTCTTTTTTGTTCTTACCTATAACCTGTAAAGCAAAAGCGACATTTTCAAATACTGTTTTATTAGGCAACAGTTTAAAGTCTTGAAAGATAACCCCCATATTTCTTCTTAATGCCGGTATTTGAGAATTTTTAAGCCTTACTAAATTAATGTTATTTATAAGAACTTGACCCCTGGTCGCAATTTCTTCGCGGTAAAGAAGTTTAATCAAGGTTGATTTACCTGCTCCGCTGGGTCCGACCAAAAAAACAAATTCACCCTTGGCAATTCTTAAATTCACACCCATTAAAGCTCTTGCTCCATTGGGGTAAATTTTCGACACATTCTTTAACTTTATCATTCTGCTCTCCCCTGAAGATTATAATTAGCTAAGCTAATAACACTTTATTGCAAAGAAATAAAGTTTTTAGATTACCTAATTTAATATAAAGATAATATTTGCTGTTTTCTTAATCTTCGACAAAGTACTGTGTTTTCCTGTTAAAACTCATTAGAAAAATTAAACAATTATCGAATAAGTAAATAAGCGACAAATATTACCTAACTTAGTATCAATTATATATTAGTCTACTTGTAGCTTGAGGGAAATGAATAAACCCGGAAACCGGGTCTATTAGGCAAGTTGAGTATAATATTGATAATTAAATTAATATTGAAAGTTAAATTTGAAATTTATTTAAGGTATTTTCTTTGTAGCACTGTTTCTACAGCTTGAACTATAACCGTCGATGTCAGCCCATACTTTTCCAGTAATTCTTCTGGGCTACCTGATTCACCGAATGTATCTTTTATTCCTACCCGGTAAAGGGGAACAGGGTAGTTTTCGCTTAAAATTTCGGCTACCGCACTTCCAAGGCCGCCGATAATATTATGCTCCTCAGCCGTAACAACTGCCCCGGTTTGTCTGGCAACTTTCAAAATGGTATCCTTATCCAAAGGTTTTAGAGAGGCACAGTTGACAACTGTTGTTTCTATCCCCTGTCCGGACAGCTCTTCGGCAGCTTGTAAGGCTTTGGCTACCATCAAACCATTGGCAATAATAGTCGCGTCTTGACCCTCACGGATAATATTGGCTTTGCCGATAGAGAATTTATAATTTTCGGCAAACAATACCGGGACTGCCAGTCTCCCCATCCTGATATACACCGGACCCTCATAAGCGGCAGCCGCTTTAATAACCTGTTTGGTCTCGGTAGCGTCCGCCGGAACAAGAACCGTCATCTGAGGCAAAGACCTCATCAGAGCCAAATCCTCGATAGCCTGATGGGAGCCGCCGTCTTCCCCTACGCTAATACCGGCATGAGTGGCTGCTATTTTAACGTTAAGCTGAGGATAAGCCACTGAATTACGAATTTGCTCAAAAGCCCGTCCGGTAGCAAAGACCGCGAAGGAACTGGCAAAAGGAATTTTACCCGCTGCCGCCAGGCCGGCGGCAAAGCCAATCATGTTCTGTTCCGCAATACCCATATCAAAAAATCTGTTTGGAAAAGCTTGAGCAAAATCCGAAGTTTTAGTAGATTTAGCCAGATCAGCGTCGAGGACAACTATATCGGGATTTTCCTCGCCCAATTGAACTAAGGCTTGTCCGTATGCTTCTCTTGTTGCAATTTTTTTGGCCTTTTTCCAATCAATTAGTTGTTCAGTCATTGCTGTTCCCACCTTTCAATTCCGCTAGGGCTGCCTCAGCTTGCTCCTTACTCGGAGCGTTACCGTGCCAGCCAACTTGGTTTTCCATAAAGGATACTCCTTTGCCTTTAACTGTATTGGCAATAATAATGGTGGGTTTTCCCGCAACATTTCTGGCTGCTTGCAAGGAAGCTGTCAATTCTTCAATATTATGCCCGTCCACTTCCATTACATTCCAACCAAAGGCCCGCCATTTATCGGCCAAAGGTTCCGAATTCATAACCTCCTGAACCGGACCGTCAATTTGCAAGCCGTTATAATCGAGAATTACCAAAAGATTATCAAGTTTATAATGAGCGGCTGCCATCGCCGCTTCCCAAACTATCCCTTCTCCAGCTTCTCCATCTCCCAGCAAGCAATAGACACGATAAGTCTTGTTATCGATTTTGCCGGCTAAAGCCATACCCGCGGCCGCAGAAATACCTTGTCCTAAAGAGCCGGTCGACATATCTACCCCCGGAACTTTTTTCATATCCGGATGTCCCTGCAGAAAATGTCCTGTTTTTCTTAGGTTGAGCAACTCTTCTTTGGGAAAGAACCCCTTCTCGGCTAAAGCTGCGTAGAGGACAGGGGCGGCGTGTCCTTTGCTCAAAACAAAACGGTCTCTATCCGGCCAGTTAGGGTTTTGGGGATCAACTTTCATTTCTGAAAAATAAAGCACTGCTATAATGTCTGCCGCCGATAAACTTCCGCCGGGGTGCCCCGACTTAGCTGCAGCAAGCATTGTTATTATATCTTGACGAATAAGACGAGCCATTTCTTGAACATTGGACATAATATTTCCTCCTTATCTATAAAATATCTTGCTCCCTTTTCAGCCGGCCGACCTTTAATTGTCCGGTTAGTTTGCCTCAATTCATGACAGGTTATTGATTTACTCTGCCTGGCCAGCATTATGCTGAAGCCAAGCTGAAATAAACTGGTCTATCTCCCCGTCCATAACAGCGTTAATATTACCGGTTTCAACATTGGTCCGATGATCTTTAACCATACTGTAAGGATGAAAAACGTAAGACCTGATTTGGTTTCCCCAAGCGATATCATTCAGTTCACCACGAAGTTCGGACAGCTCGTTTTCTTGCTGCTTTCTTTTTAATTCCAAAAGCTTAGCTTGAAGAATTCGCATACAGGAGGCTTTGTTTTGTAGCTGAGACCTCTCACTCTGGCACTGGACTATAATACCTGTAGGAAGGTGTGTAATTCTTACCGCTGAGTCTGTTTTGTTTACGTGTTGTCCCCCCGCTCCTCCTGATCGGTAAGTATCTATTTTGAGGTCTTCAGGATCTATGGTTATTTCCATATCATCATTAACTTCCGGAATAACATCCACCGAGGCAAAGGATGTATGTCTCCGCCCCGAAGCATCAAAGGGGGAAATTCTTACCAAACGGTGTACACCTTTTTCGCATTTGGCATAGCCATAGGCCAGGTCCCCAATTACAGAAAAAGTAACACTTTTTATACCCGCTTCTTCTCCCGGCAGCAGATCTAAAGTCTCCACCTTATATTTATGGCGTTCAGCCCATCTTACATACATACGGTACAGCATTTGAACCCAGTCCTGAGATTCGGTACCGCCTGCTCCCGAGTGCAAGGTTATAATGGCATTATTACGATCATAAGTGCCGCTTAAAAGGATTTCCAACTCCGCCTGAGCGAAACGGTCTTTTAATTCCTTGACCGCCTGTTCTATCTCTTCTTCCAGGGATTGGTCATCCTCTTCCATAGCCAGTTCCCAAAGAGTAGCCGTATCTTCGACTTTTTGCCTCAATTCCTCAAATAATTCAACTTTATCTTTTTGGCGGGTCAATTCCTGCATTACTTTCTGGGCTTGAGAAGGATTGTCCCAAAAACCATCCTTTTTAATTTCCTCTTCGATCTGTTTTATTTTAACTTCTCTGGCTGCGACGTCAAAGAGAAACCCTCAAATCTGCTAAACGCATTTTTAAACTTTCAATGTCTTTTTTCCAATCCGACAGCATTTTACCACCCCTAAAATCGATTTAAACCAGCAACAGTTTGCCCTTTTTTATTTATTATTATTTACCTGTTAGCTCCACAGCACTTTTTATATTTTTTGCCACTGCCGCAGGGACAGGGATCATTACGTCCGACTTGTTCCCCAGTCCTACGAGGGGTTTTGGCCGATTGTTGATCCTCATAGCGGTTCTCAGAAACATTTTTGGGCTGTTCCGGCACCTGGGTTGTTATTCGTGGTGTTACCCGCAAAATATAGGTAGCCACGTCTTCTTGAATAGCTTCTATCATTCCTTGGAACATATCAAAGGCTTCATTCCTATATTCAATTAACGGATCTCTTTGCCCATAAGCCCGTAAGCCAATGCCTTCACGCAGGCTATCCATAGCATCCAGATGATCTTTCCAGCGAGTATCAACTACCTGAAGCACTACAGCCCGTTCAATCTCCCGCATAAGCTCGGAGCCAAATTCAGCCTCCCGTTTTTCATATAATTGCTCAAAGGTATCGTAAAGGAGTTCTTCTATCTCCTCTTTAGCCAAATTGGCTATTTGCTCTTGGGTAAAACCATGATCGGGAATTAAAACATTGTCGACATATTCCAAAAAACTCTGTAGGTCCCATTCCTCCGGATAAGGGCTGGTAGCACTATAACGAGCTAGAGTATTGGAGATAACTTTTTCTACCATGCCCATAATCTGCTCTTTAAGGTCTTCTCCCGTAAGAACAGCCCGCCGTTGAGAATAAATAATCTCACGCTGTTGATTCATAACATCATCATAGTTCAAGACATGTTTACGAATATCAAAGTTCCGGTTTTCTACCCTCTTCTGAGCGTTTTCTATACTTCTGCTTACCATGGACGATTCCACAGGCACACTGTCATCCATACCCAGCTTATCCATAAAGCCGGCGATATTATCGCCGCCGAACAATCTCATAAGATCATCTTCCAATGAAATATAGAACTGAGACGAACCAGGATCTCCCTGGCGCCCGGCTCTTCCTCGCAGCTGGTTATCAATTCTACGGGATTCATGTCTTTCCGTGCCAATTATATGCAACCCTCCGAGCTCTTTGACTCCTTCCCCCAACACGATATCGGTTCCTCTACCTGCCATATTGGTAGCAATGGTTACCATACCCTGCTGACCGGCTTGGGCTACGATCTGGGCCTCCATCTCATGAAATTTGGCATTTAACACTTGGTGCGGAATCCCTCTTTTTTTAAGCATTTCGCTTAGCTTCTCGGACTTTTCAATGGAAACCGTTCCGACCAGAATAGGTTGTCCTTTTTGGTGGCGGGCAATTATATCCTCTACCACAGCATTAAACTTACCTTGCTCCGTACGATATACAATATCGGGATAATCTTGCCTGATCAGGGGTAAGTTAGTCGGTATTTCCACCACATCAAGACGATAAATATTAATAAACTCCTGTTCCTCCGTTTTAGCGGTACCGGTCATACCGGCTAATTTTTTATACATTCTGAAATAGTTTTGGAAAGTAATGGTGGCTAAGGTTTGGGATTCTTTCTCAATTTTTACGTTTTCCTTGGCCTCTATAGCCTGGTGCAATCCCTCGCTGTATCTCCTACCAAACATTAAGCGTCCGGTGAATTCATCAACTATGATTACCTGACCGTCTTTTACAACATAATCACGGTCTCTTTTAAAGAGAGTATGGGCCTTGAGGGCCTGGTTAACATGATGAGCCAGCTCGTTGTGCAAGTCATCGTAGAGATTATCCACCCCGAGCATAGTTTCCACCCTAGAAATGCCTTTTTCCGTAAGAGTGACCAGTCTGTCCTTCTCATTAACATTGTAATCCTCTTCATTCTTCAAGCGAGGAATTATCTTGGCTACCCTGTAATAAAGTTCAGTGGGTTTATCCGCTTCTCCGGATATAATGAGCGGCGTTCTGGCCTCATCAATGAGAATGGAGTCAACTTCGTCCACTATGGCGTAATTAAGTTCTCTTTGCACTAAGGCTGCGGGAGTGACAGCCATGTTATCCCTTAAATAATCAAAACCGAATTCATTATTGGTGCCATAAGTAATATCCGCTTGATAGCTTTCTCGACGCTGTTCATGATTAAGTCCATGAACAATCAGACCAACGGACAAACCTAAAAATTTATATATTTGCCCCATCCAATTGGCGTCACGGGAAGCTAAATAATCGTTAACCGTAATAACGTGAACCCCATGACCACTCAAGGCATTGAGATAAGCGGGCAGGGTTGCGACCAAAGTTTTACCTTCACCGGTTTTCATTTCTGCGATCCTGCCGTCATGAAGGACCATACCGCCTATTAGCTGCACATCATAATGTCTCTGCCCCAGAACTCTTTTAGATGCTTCCCTAACCACCGCAAAAGCCTCGGGTAGAATTTCATCCAATGTTTCCCCCCGATCAAGTCTCTGCTTGAATTCTTGGGTCTTGGCAGCCAGCCTGTCATCGGACAGGGCTTCAAATTGGGGTTCTAACCCATTAATTTCATCAACTTTTTTTTGATATTTTTTAAGCTCCCTGGCATTATTATCAAATATATTTTTAAGAAAACCCATAAAGTCCACCTTTCTTAAAGCATACGAACTTAACGCTATATTTAAAGTATTATACTTAAGTAACTATGATAGCTTAACTGTTAAATGTTATCTCTCATTTTTACCCTGTTAAAACATTGTAACACTAGGAAAGATAACCTTCAACTAAACGAAAATAAATAAAGGTGGGTAGCAATTATAAAAGGCGTAACATTGCTGTTACGCCCTCTATCTCCTTAAATAAATCGGAGTCTTAAAACTCAGGTTCTAGCAAACCGTATCCTCCATGCTTGCGCTTATAAATGACATTCATTTGCTCTGTTTCAGAATTAATGAATACAAAGAAGCTATGACCAATAAGGTTCATCTGCATTACAGCTTCATCAGGTGACATCATTTTAGCATGGAACCGTTTGACTTTGACGATATCGGCCACGTCGTCAATTTCTTCCTCTACTTCCGGCATAAAAGTGGGCCCATCCTTGATAGTTTTGACCCGTTTCTTGCCGATCCGTTTCCGGTATTTTTCCATCTGCCTTTCCAGTTTATCTACTACCAGATCAATAGAAGAATACATATCTTCGGTCTCTTCCTCACCCCTGAGGATAAAACCATTAAGGGGGGCGGTAACTTCAACTCTCTGCCGTTCTTTTTCCACAGACAAGGTTACTAAGACTTCAGTAAAGTCATCGGAGTATTTGGCAAGCTTGCCAACTCTTTTCTCTGCATATTCCCTAAGAGCTTCCGTAACTTTGAACTGTTTTCCCCGAACGTTAATATTCATTGTCCCAACCCCTTTCGACCTAATATTATATTAATTATTCAGCTTGATACTTAAAATTCCTGCTATTATTAGCTATTATTAACTATTATTAATTATACTAAGTATTATTGCCTAAAAAATAGAAAACATCCTCTTAAGGCCACTTGGCATCTAAGTTTATTATAAGACTTTCGACAGAAACTCTTTGGTCCTGGGGTTTTGCGGGTTGGAGAAGATTTCGGCTGGCGTATTTTCCTCAAGAATCCTTCCCTCATCCATAAATAACACTCTGGTAGCAACTTCTTTAGCAAAACCCATTTCATGGGTTACAATAACCATGGTCATCCCTTCGTCTGCCAGTTGTCTGATTAAATCCAGAACCTCCCCCACCATTTCCGGATCAAGGGCTGAAGTAGGCTCATCAAAAAGCATAACTTTGGGGTTCATGGCCAGGGCCCTTATTATTGCTATTCTTTGTTTTTGCCCTCCGGAAAGAGTAGAAGGATAAACGTTGGCTTTATCTTCAAGACCAATTCTTTTCAATAAACGCAAAGCATTTTCTTTAGCCTCTGCTTTAATCTTAGCTTTGGAAGTGTTAACCGGAATTAGGACTTTTTTATTGGGGGTAAATACATTCCTTGCCCTGGTAAAAAAGTTCTTTATTTTAGCCCTGCGCAGCTCTTGAATACCTACACTGACCGGTGCCAGCATAATATTTTCAATAACGGTTTTATTGTTAAATAAATTAAACTGTTGAAATACCATGCCCATACGCCGGCGATGAACATTAATATCCACTTTCATATCGGCTATGTTAACACCATCAAAAATAACAGCGCCGCTTGTGGGGTCTTCCATACAATTAAGGCAGCGTAAGAATGTGCTTTTCCCACTTCCGGAAGGGCCTATAATAACTATCTTTTCGCCTTTATTAATGGTAGTGGTAATACCTTTTAAGACTTCAAGATTACCATAATTCTTCTTTAAATCAATTACGTCGATCACTTTTTCTTAGGCTCCTTTCCATTACCCTAATGAGCAAGGCCGCTATCGCCACTAAAACAATATAAATCATCGCCATAACCAGATAGGGAACCATAAACTCATAACTGTTCGAACCGATATAGTTAAAGGCAACATATAGATCAGCAGCACCGACAAAGCTTACAACCGAGGTTTCCTTGATTAGGGCTATAAATTCATTGCCTAGGGTAGGAAGTATATTTTTAATAGCCTGGGGCACAACAATCTTCATCATGGTAACTCCGTAGCTTAAACCTACCGCCCGGCCTGCTTCCATCTGCCCAGGATCTACGGATAATATGCCGCTGCGCATTATTTCCGAAACGTAGGCTCCACTGTTCAAGCCAAATACCAAAACACAAACATTAAGAGCCGGCATATTAATGCCCAGCAAAGGCAAAGCCACATAATAAGCAACCAAAAGCTGCACCACTACCGGTGTTCCTCTAAACAAAGCAACGTAAAAAGTGCAAATACCGTCCAGGATTCTAGCAATTCTTTTATATTTAGGTAGAACTTTAACGATAGCTATTAAGGTTCCAATTATTATACCTATAGCCAGCCCGACAATAGCTATATATAAGGTGTTTTCCAAGCCGGTTAGGACTTTGGTATAGCCATTATGTTCATAAAAAATTTCCCAGAATTTTTCTACTTTTTTATCAAAATTTCCCATAATCTTCCCTTTAAGCTACAATACTCCGCAAATGGTGAGCGGAGTATTGGCCAATTTTAATTTCTATCCTAACTAATTAGTTTAGTTCGTTTATTGCTTTAGTAATACTCTCAGCAGGGGCTTCATCGATAATAACTAGGTCTATATTGCCGTTGATCATATCCTGAACCGCTAAAGAGCCTGAGCGGTATCCTACGCACTCAACATTATAACCACTAAAGCCCCAATCTTCATCGCCTTCAACGTAAAATTGTCCGGTTGTTCCTGTCTGGA
>JAAYMU010000121.1 GCA_012521215.1 Peptococcaceae bacterium
AAGAAGAAAAGCTGGCCTTACTGTGGATTCAACCCAATCCCTGAATATGATCTTTACCGGCAATCCCGGTACTGGCAAAACGACGATCGCCCGGGTGGTCGCTGCCATGTTTAAGGATATGGGACTACAACCCGGGAACGGGCAAAACCATGATTGCCCGCACAATTGCCGATGTTCTCTATAATATCGGAGTAATTAAGACCAATAAACTGGTTGAAACGGACCGGTCAGGACTAGTGGCCGGTTATGTTGGCCAGACGGCCCTTAAAACCACGGAAAAAGTAACCGAAGCCCTGGACGGTGTCCTGTTTATTGATGAGGCTTACTCCCTGGCCCAGGGTGGGGCCAATGACTTCGGTCGAGAAGCGATTGATACTTTAGTCAAACTCATGGACGATAACAGGGAACGGCTAGTGGTTATCCTGGCAGGATACAGCAGAAATATGGACGAATTTCTTCTGACCAATCCCGGACTTAAGTCCAGATTTCCGAATATTATCGAATTCCCGGATTACACCGCTGAGGAATTAATGGCTATAGCGGATAAACTATACTCAGCAAAGGGTTATGTTTTAGGGAGCGACGCTCGGGCGAAACTCCTGACGATCTTCCGAAAAGCTCGTCAGCAGGAGTCCTTTGGCAATGGCCGCTATGTGCGCAACGTCTTTGAGCGGTCAGTAAACAATCAAGCTTTACGCTTAAGTACTGATCCTGATTTGACCCGGGAAGAACTTATAACCATTGAAGCGGCTGATATTGAGGAGGTGTAGCCATGAGCAAACCCAAGGGCTTTTTCGGCAGTGTTGCTGCTCTAGTCTATTTCTTGACGGTCATGTGGTGGGTCTTATTGCTGCTTCCATTCGTGGTTTTAATGCTCTTTACAGACATTGGAGTGATACGCAGTTCTGGATTTAGTACAGTAAATACAGGAATATCTTTTATCGCTATTTTCGGGCTGCTTTTAGGATTATCTTTACTCATTCCGGCTTTCAGAAAAATGTATTATAAATTGCCCTGGCTGTTTCCCTATGTGAAAATAATGTATCTTAACCTAATCATAATGAGTATCGCAGTGGCGCTGTTGAATTATGGCTATGAAGTCCAAAATCCGGCCCGGCATACCCTGTTCTTTATTCTGATGATTATTCAAATCATTATTTTCAGGCTCTTAATGAGCCTTTATTTCAGCAGAAATAGAGTTCCATATATCGGAGGGAATAGCGATGAACAATGATTTGCAGAAAAGTATTCAGAAAGTAATGAACAAAAAAGACCAAACCCCTGCTTCAGATACCGTCGATCGAGAAAAAGAGCAGGCCTTGCCCGAACAAGCAAGCTTTTCTGAAAATGATAGGATAGACAGTCAAAAAAAAAGAGACAAGCCGCTTAAAGTTTTTGGCTGGCTATGTATCGCCTTATTTGTCCTAGCATTAATATTTGATCCTGTCTCCTCAGTAAACACATCGGATGCAGCTAAAAATGCATTTGTTGACAAGATATCCACATCATTGCCTGCAGGAACTGTACTACTTGCTAACGATGAGAATATCGGCCAGCAAGACTATACTATTGTTCATAACTACGCTCAAAAGGATACCAAGATTTGGGTTTGGGATTATGCGGCAGAGGATGGAGATTATGTTCAGGTTTTGGTCAACGGAGCTCCGGTCGGCGATTCCTTTATGATCAAACACAAGCCTGTGGAAATTACGGTCCCAGCAGTCGGTGATGTTCAGATTAAAGGAATCCGAGATGGGGGCGGCGGCATCACCTACGCCGTCAGATATGATTTGAACGGCACCACTTATTTCAATTCAGCACCCGAAGGTGAGTTCAATACTTATACTTTAATTAAAGAATAATGACCCACAGTTTTAATCAAACTGTGGGTTCATCTATGAATATATATAATATACTAATTCAAATATTATTTGTCGACCAACATAAGTATATCCGTAACTTAACTCCTACCCTACATTTCTCATCTCATAAGGCTTAATCAACCCATACAGCACCTCAATGGTCGGAAGTTCTAGGCCTTTTCTACT
>JAAYMU010000122.1 GCA_012521215.1 Peptococcaceae bacterium
CGCATCCTTATCACATTAAAAGTAATCAAGCAGGCAATCACAATCAGCTTGATCCAAATGTTAACCGGAGCCCAGATAGCCAGTACAAGAAAAACAATACCCAATAAGGAGTGTCCCAGCAAATTGCGCCAATCTGTTAAATATTTTCCTAGCCCACGCCCAATTTTTCTAAATACTGTCTCCTGACTCTTTTGTGTTTCGGAATTATGTTTAACCATCTTGATTTACTCCTTCGTCTTTTTATTTTTATCGTCTAGAGCCTCCTTGCGGAGCCTTAAGGCATTATCTAGGAGCCTGTCAAAGTAGCTCTCAAATTGCTCCAGCTCTTTTTCCTGCAAGCAAGAGCATACCTTCCCAAACCATTGATCATAAATATCAATATTATGAGCAATACCCCGCCTTCCGGCAGCCGTTATCTCAATAACATTTTCCCTTCTGTTTAGCTCATTCTGCCTTCGACTAATGAGACCCTTTTGTTCCATGGTGTTTAAGGCTTTGGCTACGGTTGTTTTATTAAGCATTAGGGCGACTGAAATGGTGTCCTGGGAGACTTGGTCATGGTAGTAAAGAAAAGTGGCTATCCCATGTTCCGTATCAGATAAACCCGCTCCCCGAATTTTATCCCGGCCATATTCCCGTCCCAACCTGATAAACATGACAAGCTTGTTGAAATTCATTGCATCAGCCTCCACAGATGACCATTCAACTATTCACCTTTCAACTATATGGATTTATTTTTTTTGTCAAGCTAGATTATCGTTCCATCAGGTCACCATTCGTATTCGGCTCCTTAACCATTCATCTAAGCTCGCCAGTAGGTTCTTGGTATCGGCTAGCTTGAAGTAGTTTGTCCAGCCTCGTACGATTTTGTTTAACTTCTGTCTCCGTTCTTCGATTCCCATTCCATTGCTTCTTCCCCTCGCGAGGGACACCCTTGCCTTAAGCTAATGGTTGGCAACTGCCAGCCCCCATAGCGGACTTTCACCGCCTAGCTACGCACCATGCGTGGCGCACCAAATAAGCCTGGCTTCGTACTTAACGAAAGCCAGGCTTACTCTAACTTTGATTCATTTCACTTGTACTTTTTCCGATACACTGACGGTGAAACCCCAACTTTCTTTTTAAACAATCTTGCAGAGTAGCCGTTATACTCCATATTGCAAGCAGCAAAAGCCTGGGAGATGGAAAGATTGGGATCCAACAGTTTCTCCTTTAATTTGCTGATTTTATAATTGATATAATACTCATGGGGGGTTACGCCCGTATGTTTCTTAAACAGCTTGGTAAAATGAGCCCTACTGAGGTAGGTTACCTTGGCAATTTCATCGGCATTAAAGGGCTCCAGCCAATGGGTTTCTATATATTGTTTGCCCAGTCCGATTTCTTCTTTTCCCCGGTATATTTTTTTAAAGATAAAAACTGCGGCAAAGTATTCTATTTCACCATTGGCATTGAACAATGGAAAACATGTAATGTCGGAACTTATAGTTTGAATATCTCTATCTATCACATTAAAATACCGGATTAAATCCTTATAGGGAGCATTGAAATCGGTAATACATACAGTTTTACCTGTCAATACCTCCCTGACTCGCTCCATAAAACCAAGCTCACGTACGACGGGATCCTCAAAAACATTATATTTGCCTACATGGGATTCGATACTTCTGATGCCTATCATCTCCAAAGCAGCTTTGTTAATCATCCTCGCTGTCCCGTCCAGGGAGAAAATCTGAATTGGATAAGGAAAGAACTCGACTACTTTGGCAAAAATCTCCTCTTTTTCCAAGAGAGATTGAAAAGATTCCATAATGCCTTTTTGCTTGTTTTCTATGGCATTTTCCATTTTCCTCACCTTTTTATACCTACCGTCCTTAGACTTTTTTGGTCCTAGTATTATCTATATATTGCCACTCCTATAAATTTTTGATTTTTTATTCTTTTGGGAATTTAAGTATATATTTTAATTATACGTAGCATAGGATGGGAAAATCAACCACCGTTCATCTGTTCGAGATTTCCCGTGATTAAATCAACTATATATTCTTGTCTATTTTCTATATCAATAATACTAAAGCTCATTTTTTCATCAATTATATGATTCACTATTGCGCTTCCATATGAATAATTAGGACGTTGAGGTAGATGACAAATTGTACGCAAGTTCGCAGTTGCTAAATCAACTTCAATAAGCTTATCATAACCAAACAAATACCCTTTATCTTCTTTGACTGTTCCCCTTATGACCGTTCCTTCTTGTAATTTCTTGTATTCGTTGCTTTTCAAGTCCAATACCCCGAAGTAACTAGGAAACCCTTCGCTGAAAGGAATCCATGCATCTGAAAGAAGATAAAGCTTATTGTCATAAGCTGTAAAAAGTTCGTAGGAATGATTTTTTTCACCCTCATACAGTTGCTCGATAATTCCGGATTGACGATGTATCCTATTGATTGTGCCAATGTATTCTACAATATTTGCTTCCTGTAACTCTTTTGTTTGAGGCAGTAATAATCTATCTCCATAATAAGACCATTCTTCATCTTCAAACAATACATTCTGATTCTCTGCCGGAGTGTACTTGCTCTGAGGCGGGGAAGGCAGTTTCCCGTCTACTTCAAAGTACTTTGAAATATGTTCAATAGATAACCAGGTGTCTTCAGCACCGTAGATTGTGAATTCAATTTGTCTGTCTTCAATAGCTCCACTCTCTTCGGTCAGCCCCCACCAATAAGCTCCTTTTAAGGGCTTAACATCAAAAGTCATTGATGCATCTATACGTCCATCATAGGTTTCCTTAACTTCCACAGTTTTTAACTTATATTCGGAAATTGCATAATTCTGATTACCGTTATAGATAAACTTATTTAGAAGAAAAGTGGCATAAGCAGCTGGTGCCTCGTTTTTTGACGCAGATATTTTGCGGATATCACCTATGGCATATGGAAAATCATGTTTCACTTGATACTCTGAATTATTTACCAGCACTTTTCCATTCTCACAGATTGTCCCAGGTTTCACTACTGAATCAACAGTTAGACTATCAACCTTATGTACAAGCCCTCGTTCATCTACCACTAACCAATTCTCGCCCGTGTTTTTAATAAAGATAAGTCTAGTATCACACTCTTCCGTTTTAATTTCCTCTGCTATTGGTGCTTCCTCTATTGGTTCTTCTTCAATCGCATTTGCAGGACTAGTCACAGGATCTTGTTTTCCCGAAATATTTGTTTCTTGCGAGCACCCGATCAGACTAAAAAATATAATTACTAAAAGTAAAATCTTATAAACTCGCATTTCATTACCACCTGCCTACACATATTATCCGTTCAAAGACTGCTACTAATAATGTTGTTACAATATTAGACAACAAAATCGCTGTAATTAAGCTCTTTTTATTTGAAGTCGCTTTCTTAAACATCTGATATACTACCGGCAATTCCACAATAATAGTTAATATTAGGTACCCAGAAAGAATCATATAATATGGGCCCTTATTAAACGCAGCCATGATTGAAAAACCACCACTTGTAGGAATAAAGTGATAGGCTCGTACTAAATAGGGTGCAATAAAAGATAATAAATTGGCTAAAGCCACTACTAAGAAAGCTTTCTTCGAATTCGCCACCTTACCAAATTTAACTACTGATGCTGTTTCAATAAGTAAGGTGAAAATGATAGCAAACGGCAAAACCACCATAGGGCTAACAGTTACCCAATGCCAAGAAGAATTTGCATAGACTGATAAGGGAAATATTATTAAAAATAGGTTGATACCTATTGCTATAAGGATAATTTTATATTTCAAAAATCTCACTCCGCATAAAATAGCCAATGTAATCCTTTAAACATTCGAATAATAAATCACTTTCTAGTGGGATTACAACCTTATTTTACCATAAACTCAGATTATAATGGTCCCTATTAAAATTTCTTAATACCAAATAACTAAAATTATGGTGATCGCCTATATGTATTAAAAGTAATAGAGACCCTTCCGGAAAAGCTGTAGTTATTTTTTAATAAATTCATTTCTATGAAAGACTAGGGTTTAGCCTATTAAAGTAGTATATTATATGATATGAACGTACAATACCGACTTACTCATTCTATAGTAAAACTGTTTAGCCGCAAGATATCTTTAACAAACCTGCAAAAGGAGGAGTTTTTTTATGTCATCAAATTTAAAGAAAAGTGCCTAAAAAGTTCAAATCGAACTTAATAAATTTGTGTTTGAGCTCAATGTTATAGAATTACCGGATTCCACCCGTACTGCACAAGAAGCCGCAAATGCGATAGGTTGTACGGTAAGCCAGATAGCAAAATCATTAATCTTTAAAGGCAAAACATCACAGAATCCAATATTAATTATTGCTAGCGGTACAAATAGAGTTAATGAAAAAGCAATCAAAGAACATATCGGTGAAAAACTAGAAAAAGCAGATGCAGACTTTGTCCTAGAACACACAGGTTTTGCAATAGGCGGCATCCCACCTGTGGGACATAAAAACCCTATAAGCACATTTATTGATGAAGACCTGCTGCAATATGATGAAATATGGGCAGCCGCCGGAACCCCTAATGCCGTCTTCAAACTTACCCCACAAATATTGGTAGAAATAACAAAAGGGAGTATTATCAGTGTGAAATAAAAATGGGCACAGGGTGTGCCGCTAGAATTATTTCAAATAAACATTTTCATTATGCCATTCTAAATAGTATGGATCTGGAAGTTGTTCTTTTCTTTGGGGCAATACAATCAATTTCTTTCCATGGTAAGCATAGTAATCTCTACCATTTCCAAAATCTTCTTTGATGCGTCGGCTTACTTCAATATTGAACTTCTTATCAACCGTTAGGTATCCACGATCAAACAATGCATGAAAATCTCTCCTTAGTAGAAGTCCATTTCTTATATCATGAGGACCACTAAGACTGTAGGGTTTAATGTGGGCTGCTTCTAAAACGGGCAATGTTTTTTCACCGGTTATGGCACATCTCCTACTGTAAGCATCGGTGATAAGAATCTTGAAAGCACCCTGCCCTATTCTCGGTTTTATCATTTGTTCTTTGCCATATCGGTTTTTTAACGATTCTTCTCCCAGTAAACTTATATCGGATCTCTGATCATGCATTACCTTCTGAACTTGCTGATATAATAGTTTTCCATAATGTTCTGAAGTATCGTAGGTTTTCCCTTGTACAATGTTTTTACTCCAATTGCCGGGAACAGGAATCCAGCTATCTTCTTCAAAGAAAAATGGCATCGTTAAGATAATACACCCTATCTGAGGATCCGGTTCATTTAAGCGGTCTGTCTTTCTGTATTTATATATCCTATTGTTTAACTCAAACAAGCTTCTCGCCCCATTAGCTATACCGAAGGCTTCCCATGCTAATGAAGACGGTAATATTGAGAATTTTACAAAAACCCACCGCCTACAAATAATCATGGGGGCTGTGTAATTTGAATAAAAACAAATCGCCTTCGTCAAGGGCTTTAAAATTTGTTCTGCCGCTTGGTTTCCAAAAGTTCACTTCGTCGCAATTGGCCTGCTTCAAAAGCTTATACCAATCATAGTCTGTAATCCCGACATACATTTTCAATTTTATCACCGGATTCCTCTATGCTTTTTATATCTTATACAAGAATAGCAAGGTAATTTGTACCTTTATGCTTCAACCCCTCATAGGTCAACTACAAACTATTATCGGCAAAAAAGCCGATATTTTTTATTGATTGGTTTTTGTTCCTTAATTAGTAGTATAAAAACGCTTGTGTCGTATTAGATCCATTATACGACATTAATTATTTTGATCACTATTAGGTAACTAAGAACTCTATTTTCGATACGATATCGCGCTCTTTACAACTTGTTTCAATTGATCATGGATAGTATAAGAGCTTTGCTGCACACAAGGAAGAAAGTGCGACAAATGCCCAGTTTCAATTCCTTATAGGTAGGCTAAAAACATATTAACACGGACAAACCGAACATACCGAACAACTGTTTCAA
>JAAYMU010000123.1 GCA_012521215.1 Peptococcaceae bacterium
AATCTTTATATGGGTCAAGGATAGAGGGTCGATGATAGACTGGTTTTTGTTTTTGGGGATCGCTACAATCCCAGTATTTTGCTACCGTGCCACGATCCATAGAAAGTATTTCCGCAACTGTCTTTTTATAAAGACCGGCTTGCTTTAATTCTTGAATTTTCACAATTTCCCACACTCCTGTCAATTTACTCGCTCCCTCTCTCAGTTATTTGCCGATAAATGAGATATTCAAGGCGGCGAGTTTTTTTTTCCTTTATTTTATGGCCATTTGTGTGGGTTTTTCGTGACCGTTTATGAGGATTTTATCATGTCCGTTAACATACGTAAAATCGTAAAATGGGTTTTAAAAAGATTTTTGTTGCCGTGATTGTGGGCTATGCTGTTTCCGGCACGCGATCATACGAAATATTATCTTAATAGAAAACTGTAAAACATATCAATTGCTAAATTAGCATACGACGTTTCTATGAGATTGGTTTATTTAGTGTCAATTAGTTGGTATGTTAACTACAAAAAGGTATAGCCGTAAAAAGTATAGTCATAAATGAGAAAGGTAAGGGTATATGCCAAAAAAGTTGTTAAACAAACATCAAATTAGAGAATACACAAGGAGACTGAAATCCTGTTTGCTGTTACTTTTGCTTCTTCCCTCTTTGATTCTTACAGCCTGTGGAGGTAATCAACCGCTGCTAAGAGATGGAAATATCAGCAGTGTGAGTATACAAGATTATGTAAGCTCAGGCGAGCAGGTGACAGCCAGAGCTCAGTGCGGGGAAGCTGTAGTTACAATCAAGAATGCCATCGGTGACTCGCACAGTCTCTGTGCCTTGTTAGAAATAAAATTCCCGGAAGGAACCTGCCAATCTGTACCGGAGAAAGTTATTAAACCGCGGGCCATTGAATATTTCTCAGCCCATACCGCCTATGAGGCTATTACAGGTATGAATTTTAATGAAGCTGTCAGTTATATTTTAAATAACGAAGATGGTTTTCTCGATGTCTCCAGCTCCGGCGTTACCACTTTGGAGAGAGGTGGGCCGGATGTGATTCGTTTTTTTATTCGTTTCACATCTATTGAAAACAATCTTTCCGGACAGCCGCTCACAGTGCTCATTGGCGACATCGGCTATGAAAGCCTTCAGGGTTTCCAAACATTGTATGAAGGGCCTTTGGTCGTTTCCTGGACACCTGACACGGAAGGCCCGGTATATAGTTTTGATTTTAACGCCTGTGAAAACCTTAAGGGCACAGGAATGCTGACGTCATACTTTTTGTGGCTCCAGGTAGAGTCTGAAGACCAAGAATTAAAAGGTTCTAAAAATATAGATGTTTTGACTGGGTCAATAACATTTTCTTTTAAAGATGGCTCCTCAGTAACCTTGGAAAATATAGAAGACGGCAGCGGTGCTACCGCCGGCAGGAAATATTCTACATATTCATGGAAATTCAGAAACATAGTTAACTTATTGCGCCTTGAGACCATAACAATAGGGGACGAAGTAATTTTCGTTGATAGAATGCAGTCCGTTGAAAAAAGGCTTCCAGGAACTTAACTCCGGAAGCTTTTTTTGGCTCCCTGTCAAATGTTGGGGTTAAGCCTGAAAAGGGAGAGTAAATAAACCAGATACTTTAACAAGGTGTCTTCATGTTTGAACTTAAAGGCATCTTCTTTTAGTTTTGAACTTGACTAAATTGGGAAATTAGCTACGTGACCGGGCGAATGGAGTATTTAGTCAAGTCCCATCGTAAGCGTCAAAGACACTGTCACATAGGATTGCAACTTTGAAGATAGTACAATCACAATGAGTAAGGTTGTGAAAGTTGAAAAAGTATGCAAACTTTTTCAACCAGAAATGGAGTGGTTGTATGG
>JAAYMU010000124.1 GCA_012521215.1 Peptococcaceae bacterium
CCGTGCATTTTTCCGGTGTAAGATTAAAGGAACCGCGGAAACGCTTAGGCAATACCGGCCTTTCTTCAGGGTATTGCTGAGTAATCTTCTTTTCAAAAAAATGCCTGATAGTTATTGATAACCCTTTTAAAAGCCCTGTTCCGTACATAATTTCACCACCTTACCCTGTAATTGCCTGGAAGACATAAAGGCCTATACTAGTCAAGAAAATGTTTAATAAAGAAACCGGAATCAAAACTTTCCAGCCAAAATGCATTAGGTTTTCAATCCTAACTCTGGGGAAAGTCCATCTCATCCACATAAAGAGGAAAATCATAAAGTATATTTTAAGCATCATCCAGACAAAACCTGGAATAAAGGTTAAACCAAACAGGGGGTTCCAGCCTCCCAAAAACATAATCGAGGCAATGGCCGAAACAGCAACCAGGTGTGCATATTCGGCAACCATAAACAGGGAATAGCGTATTCCTGAATACTCAAGAAAATAACCTGCTACCAATTCCTGTTCTCCTTCGGATAAATCCAACGGAGCCCGGTTGGTTTCGGCTATGGACGAAATAAAATAACATAGAAAGGCCAAAATCTGAGGAAATACAAACCAGACATTTCTCTGGGCGTCGTTAATATCCGATAAATTAAGTGAACCGGTCAGCATAACAACTCCCAGCAAGGAGAAAGCCATTGGAATTTCATAGCTAATCATCTGAGCTGCGGTTCTCATTCCGCCCAGAAGCGAGTATTTGTTATTGGAACCAAAACCGGCCATGATAAAAGCTATGGTGCCGGTAGAACCGATAGCAATAAAATAGAAGATACCAATATTTAAGTCTTCCAGTACTAACCCTTTACCCAGCGGAATAACCGCCCAGGCCAGAATAGCAGTAATGAAAGCGCAAATACTGGCCGTTTTAAATACCGGTAAATCCGCTGCCTTGGGTATAATATCTTCCTTGGCCAGCATTTTTACAATATCCACCGGGAACTGAAAAAAACCTGCAGGTCCCAAGCGATTAGGGCCGCGGCGCATGGCATAAAAAGCACTGAATTTACGTTCCAACCAAACCAGAACAATCAAATTACAACAGACAAAGATTATAACAATCAAAACCAGGATTGCCTTGATAAAAATTTCCGCAGCTAAAGCTGGCACTCCTATCCCAGCGGTCAGCCAATTTCTAAACATATCGACCCAAACAAGAAAAATATCCATGTTTTCCTCCATTATCCCATCCTTGTTTTTGTCCGCTAGCGATCAATTTCACCTAAAATAATATCCAAAGAGGCAAAAGCAACAACTGCATCCTGCAGGTGCAGCCCTTTAGCCATTTCCTCGAAAATAGCCACGTTGGTAAAACAGGGAGAATAAATTCTTAAACGATATGGTTTATTAGAACCGTCACTGACAATATGAAAACCAAAGTGCCCTTTGGAATGCTCTATCCGGTAAAATACTTCACCGGCCGGGGGCTTAATCACTTTTGGAACCTTAGCCATCACAGGACCTTCGGGAATATCCCGATAAGCCTGTTCTAAAATTTTAACGCTTTCCGCCATTTCATCTAAACGCACCATATAGCGGTCAAAAGTATCACCATTTTTTCTCACGGGAACATTGAATTTAAACCGATCGTATATTCCATAAGGCTCATCCCGGCGCATATCATAATCAATCCCCGAAGCCCTGGCTATAGGACCGGAGATGCCATAATCTAAAGCCGTCTCGGCTGAAAGAGG
>JAAYMU010000125.1 GCA_012521215.1 Peptococcaceae bacterium
AGCCGGAGCGGCACATAACGATTCCGGCGCAGAACATGACCCCATATTGGATAATTTCAACGGTTCCTTTGATCGGCATGTGGAAAAATGAACGACCGATAATATTAGCGAGGACGATGAGGACGATAATAGCGAACAAAAAGGCGCTAACGATGGTGAAGACAAAAGTAACTTTATCAATTATTTTATTTACCATAAAAACCTCCCTTTCATTGCGTTCTGCAAAAGGCCCGTATCAAACGGGCCATTTTGCATTTGGCAGAGCCTGCTTATATTGGAAAAGGAAATAGAGAAAATGAAATATGATTACTCTATAGCACGGCTTTTCAACCATTCCAAGGCAGCGGTTCCTTCCAAACCTTTGCTGTTAAGTTCTTCGGCTTTTTCTTCCAACAAAGGAGTGGCCGCCTCAACGAAGCCTTGTACGTCTTCAAGTTCTACAAATTGAAAATTGGGATTGCTTTTTTTGATGTTGTTCATGGTATCTGCCTCAGCCGCTTTGACAAAATCGATACCGATGAGGGGCATTTCTTCGCAGATTTCATCGATTACCTGCTGCAGGTCAGCGGGCATAGAATCGTAAAGCGGCCTGCTCATGGCGATTACCTGATCGCCGCCGCACATAGTGAGTGGTGTGAAATAATTGGCTACTTCCTGCAACTTAAAGGCATAAATCCCGCTGACGGTGGTGTGGGCTCCTTTGATTACGGACAGCTTGAGACTCTCATAGATATCGCCCATGGGTATAAATGTAGGGCTGGCCCCCATGGCGCTCCACCAGGGAATAAAATTGGGAGAGGATCGCAGGCTCATACCCTTTAGATCGGATACTTTGGTTATGGGTTTGTCGGCGGAGAGGATCCCGAAAGTACCGCTGCTGAATCTGGCTATAATGACAAAGTCTTCCAGACCTTTTTCGGGGAAGGCTTTGGCATATTCCAGAGTAGTATAGGTAAAGGATTCCCCATCGCCAAGATTGATGCCGGGTGTGCCCAAGAGTTCCGTGTAAGGATATTGCCCCGGATTCATGGTTAAAATGTCAACTCCCATGTCCACTGTTCCGTTTTTAATGCTTTGCAGAACTTCCCCCTGTTTGGCCAAAGAGCTGCTGTAATAGATTTCCAAGGTTAGCCTGCCGCCGGATTTTTCCTCCAGTTTTTGCTTTAGCGGTTGAATAATCATCGTGTCATAGAGACTTCCGGCAGGATCGTTAGCCGAAAATTTTAGGACATAGGATTCTTCGGATTCCCCTCCCGGAGCGGATGTTTGTTCCCCACCGCTGCAGGCACTGAAAGACAGTACCAGCACAAAAACCAGGGCCAGACATAAAATTTTTTTCCCTTTTTTCATAAATGATTTCCCTCCACTTTTAAAATTTCAATTATCCATTTTCGCTAACAATTTTTTCCAGTAATAAGTAGTATGTAGATATAGCAAGATCTATGCATAATAAATTTGATTCTTTATGATTAATCGTACAATAAAAGCAGCGGACATAAAAATCTAAGTTTAGTTATTAATTTACAAAATAGAAATTTATTTCCTTTTAGTTAATAATTATAGAAACAGAAAAAACACCGGAACAGTAATTGTTCCGGTGCCTTTGAGGATCATATTTTACAGATCATATTCTACGGCTTGTATTCTACCGATGTCCCGTGCTGTGAAATAAGCCGTTGTTGTGGCCTGCAGTATATTATTCGGGAACAGGCAGTC
>JAAYMU010000015.1 GCA_012521215.1 Peptococcaceae bacterium
GGCTTCTACCGGTTTGGATAAGTATCTGCCCGTGTTTCAGGAAGAATATAATTTTATGCAAAGTTTGGCCCGGCAATTTACCCTTTCTTTTCCCCAATGGGATAAACTTTCCCGCTTAATTAATAGTTTTCAGTTTACCAGATTGCCCTCCGCCGGAAAAGACGCCGATAAATCCATACAGGAACAAGTCAAGGGCCTGCGGGATGAAGTGAAAAAAAGTTTTCAGAGAATCAAGGATCAGATATTTGTCTCTTCTTCCGCCGAGATTATTGAAGATTTGAGATCTTTGTACCCCCTTATAAATTGTTTAACCGGGCTGGTTATAGAATTCAGCCATAGATATGCCGAAATAAAAAGAGAAAAATCTTTAGTTGATTTTAATGACCTAGAGCATTTTTGCCTGCAAATCCTCACGGAACCAAATAAGGGAGAGTCTATAGCAGTCGAAAGTTTTAGACCTTCCCCTGTTGCCCGCAGCTATAAGCAGCGTTTTGCCGAGATTTTGGTGGATGAGTATCAGGACAGCAATTTGACCCAGGAAATAATCATTAACATGATTTCCAGGCAAGATTTACAAGAACCCAATGTCTTCATGGTCGGCGACGTTAAACAAAGCATCTATCGTTTTAGGCAGGCTCGCCCGGAACTCTTTTTGGAGAAATACTCTACTTATGCCTTGGATGAAAAAAGCAGTAGCCGAAAAATATTGCTGTCCCGCAACTTCCGCAGCCGCCAAGAAGTAATTGATATGGTTAACTTTATCTTTGAGCGCCTGATGTCCTCCAGGGTAGGCGAAATAGAGTATTCCGAAGAAGAATTTCTCAACTGCGGCGCTGTTTATCCCGAACTTAACAGTGAGGACTTATTTGCCGGGGGCGGGATAGAATTCCATCTTGTGGAAACCAAACAAGATCCCCTTGCCGGCCCGGAAGACGACTACGAGAGTGTGTTAGAAGAAGAAATTCCGGATAATATTCAGCTTGAGGCTCGTCTGGCGGCCCAGCGCATTCAAGAACTTTTAAAGCCCGATGCACGGGGCAGGAAAATGGCGGTTTTCGATAAAAAGCAAAAAAAATACCGCAGTCTGGAATATAAAGATATTGTAATTTTACTACGCACTACCAAGAACTGGGCCGATGTCTTTGCCGAAGAATTTACTCGCCAGGGTATTCCCATCTTTGTGGATACCGGTACAGGCTTTTTTAAAACCGCTGAAGTCCAGATAATACTGTCTTTACTGCAGATCATAGACAACCCCTTGCAGGATATCCCTTTGCTGGCGGTTCTCCGTTCTCCGTTATTTTCCTTTAGGGAAGAGGAATTGGCCGAACTGCGGCTGCTAAAACGCCAAGGCTATTTCTATGAGGCTTTACAAGAATCCACCAATCCGAAAGCGATTTCTTTTTTAGAGAAGCTTCATAAATGGCGGGAGGAATCCCTTTACCTGTCTACTGACCGGCTTTTATGGCAGATTTACAGTGAAACCAACTTTTATGGCCTTGTGGGTGCCTTGCCCGGAGGGGAACAGCGTCAGGCTAATTTACGCATGCTGTTTGAACGGGCTCGCAGGTATGAAGAAACAAGTTTTAAAGGGCTGTTTCATTTTATTAACTTTATTGACAAACTCAAAAGCAGTCGGGGAGATATGGGAAGTGCCCAAATACTCGGCGAAAATGAAAACGTAGTCCGGCTTATGAGTATTCACAAAAGCAAAGGGCTGGAGTTCCCGGTAGTAATCCTGGCCGGCTGCGGTAAGAGGTTTAATCTGCAAGATTTAAACAAGAATATTTTGTACCATCAAAGCTTGGGTTTAGGTCCTGATGTGGTAGACTATGAGCGAAGAATTGCCTACCCCTCCCAAGCTAAGCTGGCCATAAGGGAAAAACTCAAAATCGAGACCTTGTCCGAGGAAATGAGAATTCTCTATGTGGCCTTGACCAGGGCCAGGGAAAAACTGATTATCACCGGGGCGGTGAAGGATGCCGCCAAGACCAAACAAAAATGGCAGAAATTATGCGCCCGCATTCAGGATAAGCAACTTCTGGCGTTTGATGTTCAAAGCGCCCAACAATATTTGGACTGGCTCGGCCCTGCTTTGCTTACTCACCCTGAGTGGGAAGAATTTTTCCGGATCTGGGATAGAAAAACAATTGTTGTGGATCTCGAAGAGCCTGAGGACAATAATTGGTGGGAAGAGGCCCTCCGGGGTGACCATGAACAGCAAGGCGAAAAAGCAGAGAAAGCAAAGGCAGGCAGCAAGACAGAGCCTGAAAAATTATGGCTAAAAGAAGAAATCAGGCGCAGGCTCAATTGGGAATATCCCTATACTGAAATAACTTATATTCCGGCCAAAGTGTCGGTCACCGAACTGAAAAGACAAGAAGATACAGATAATGCTATGGCCAATTTCGGGGAAGCCGGAATGTCTATTATAAATTTAAGCATGAAAAGGCCTTTGTTTTTGGAAGGCAAGAAAGGTTTTTCAGCCGCCGAAAAAGGTACTCTCATGCACTTTGCCATGCAGCATTTAGATCTGGCCGGCAACAATTATGAAGAACAATTGGCGGATATGGTGGCTAAAGCTTTATTGACCAAGGAGCAAGCTGAAAATATTAATGTAAATATGATTCGTGAATTTCTACAATCCGACTTAGGGCGGAGAATGCTGGCCTCAAGTCAGGTCCGAAGGGAAGTGCCCTTTAATCTGGAGCTTCCTTGCCGGGAAATATACAGTGAGCTGGAAAACCATTACTGCCAGGATGAGAAAATCATCCTGCAGGGTATTATTGACTGCTACTTTGAAGAGGAAGACGGACTGGTTTTACTGGACTATAAGACTGATTATGTCCCGCCGGCAGGTGTGGGCAGGGTGAAAGAAAAATACAAGAAGCAAATCTATTATTATACTTTGGCTCTGGAAAAACTAACCGGGATAGCGGTTAAAGAAAAATATGTATATCTTTTTCAAGCCCGTCAAGCGATTAGATATTGACATTTATGGTAGAAGTTGAGTATAATGATAAAAATCTCAGAAGGGGTAGGCCGGATATGAATGCTATGAACAATACTTTTTTAGATAAGAGGATCGTGGAACAAGTAAATAACTTCGCTTTTAGAAGCTTTAGCCTGTGCTACTTTAGCTATTACTTTAGCACCGGCTATTTTTGCTTGTTTTACAAAAGAATATTACCATTCTTATCTAATGAGTATCGAAGGAGGATTAACCCCACAGCGGTTCTGGCCTAGGAAAATCCTCAGAACCTGGGAAAGCTAAATAAAATTATCTTAAACTTTAGGATTAGAAAAGACTCATTAGAAATAATGGGTCTTTTTGTTATATATAAAGGAGGATGAGCCAAATGATTATTGTGATGAAACCCAGAACAAAACAAGAGGAAATTGAGAGGATACGGGTCCGGCTATCTCAATTGGGCTGTGAGGTCCGTGATATTAAAGGTCTTAATTATCACATTTTCGGCCTGATCGGCAATACTAACCTTGTTGACCCGGACAGACTTCTAGCCAATGAAGGGGTAGAAAAAGTTATTCATGTCCAAGAACCGTATAAAATTGCTAACAGGTTATTTCAGCCGGAAGATACCATCGTAGATATTGAGGGCCAAAAAATAGGCGGGGAAAACTTTGCGGTAATTGCAGGGCCTTGCTCTGTAGAAAGCGAAGAACAAATTACCGGGATAGCTCAAGCAGTAAAAGCAGCAGGAGCAGGTCTTCTCAGGGGAGGAGCATTCAAGCCCCGAACTTCTCCGTACAGCTTTCAAGGTTTAGGAGAAGACGGTCTCGATCTATTGAAAATAGCGAAAGAGAAGACCGGTTTGCCCATAGTATCGGAGTTAATGTCTGTCGAACATTTGCCCCGTTTTTGCCAAGATGTAGATATTATCCAGATCGGGGCCCGGAATATGCAGAACTATGAACTGCTCAAGGCCGTGGGTCAAATTAGAAAACCCGTTATTCTGAAAAGAGGCTTGTCTTCAACTATTGAAGAGCTGTTGCTGGCGGCGGAATATATTCTGGCCCAGGGAAACGACCAGGTTATTTTATGCGAGAGAGGAATCAGGACCTTTGAACACTTTACCCGCAATACCCTGGATTTAAGTGCTATACCGGTTATTAAGAAATTAAGCCATTTACCGGTAATTGTTGATCCCAGCCACGCCGGCGGGATTTGGTGGCTGGTGGAGCCGTTGGCCAAAGCCGCTTTGGTAGTAGGAGCGGATGGAGTTATGATTGAAGTTCATAACGATCCGGTTAATGCTAAATGTGACGGCCAACAATCGCTGAAACCTGATAAATTCGCCTCTTTAATGGATTCTTTAAAAGACTTGGCCCAAATCCAGGGCAAAAAAATTTAAGCAGCTTTGCGAAGTTGAACAGAAAGTTGAACAGTAGGAAGTAAACCTCCACAAGAAAACGGGTGAGATTTATGAAACAAGTTGATTTTAACGAGGAAGTTGATTTTAAC
>JAAYMU010000126.1 GCA_012521215.1 Peptococcaceae bacterium
AATGATAAGAGCCGTATGAACCGAGAGGTTCACGTACGGTTCCGTGAGAGCATTGAGGTGAAACTCCTCTTTGCTACTCGACTGGGAGGTCGGCCACTCAAATAATGAGTGGCCTCCTACCCGATTCAATGCTGCCTGTTATAATTACACAATCCAGGTTATTTAGTCCTAAACATTATTCCCAGTGTATTAGGCCCACAGTGAGAGGAAACAGTACAGCCGGCCCGGACAACAAATATTTCCTTAAAGTCAGCATGTTCCATAATAGTAGAACGAACCGTAGATATTAGATCCGGAGATATTCCAGTGTGAACGATGCAGATCTTATCCAAGTCAAGATCTGTACGATCTTTGATTTTATCTAAGGTATACTGCTTTAGAACTTTTGCCAGTGAACCACGATACTTTTTACCGACCCTCATTTTCCCGGAAGAGTTGATCACTTCAATACAAGGTTTAATATTTAAGACATTAGCACTTAGGGCGGCTAGTGATGAACATCTGCCTCCTTCATGGAGAAAAGTGAGGGTATCAAGTATAAAGCTAGCTTGAATTTTCGGTCTTAAATTATTTATTTCATTTTGGATTTCTGCTGCAGATAGTCCCCGGGAGATTAGTTCAGCTGCTTCTAAAACCAAAAGTCCCATGCCTAAAGATAGGTTATACGAATCTATTGGATAAACCTTTTTCAGCTTTTGGGCGGCAAGGCAACAATTGGCGAAGGAGGATGATATTCCGGAACCAATAGTGACATGAATAACATCATAACCTTGGTCAGTCCACTTGCTAAAGTAATCGCAATACTCTTCTGGGTTAATAGCAACAGTTTTAGGTAAGATATTATGCTCCCGATATACTTTAAAAATATCGTCCGGAGTTATATCTACACCATCACGATATTGTTTATCGCCTAAAATTATATGAAGCGGTGAGATATGAACGTCATAATGTTTCTGTAAATAATCATCAAAATCGCAAGTACTGTCGGCACTGAGAATGATTTTGTTCATCTCATTCACTGCATTTTGCATCTGGGCTTTACCCCCCGTAACAAAGGTTTTATAACAATATATGAGACTAGTCCTCTTTTTGACAAAAAAATAGACTAAGAATCTCTGTAACTTTTATTAGGGGAATATAGCCTAAAAAATAATAAGCACCTCGGATTCTTCGCAAGAAGAGGCGAGGTGTAATTAGTTTCATTGGAAAGAATAACTAAAAAAACAAAAGAAAAAACTCGCTGGGCTTAAAAAAGGACAACGGGTTTTTTCTTTTGGGAACCGATACGGTCTTACTTAGAGCTCGATCGTAAAAAATAAAAACTTGCCGTTAGCCGATTTTTATGAAGGTTGTCCCATTGCAATGGGGGCATGGCGGCAAGTTTTCTTTTTTGTCATTCAGTACCGTATCTTTTCCACATGTTAGACACAAATAAGCTCCTTTGCCAGGTGCTGTGCCAGCTACAGCCATGGAAACATCTCCTTTCTTTAAAGCTGAATATCTAAGCTTTTGCGTCTTGTATATAGTATTCTCCTAATTAAAGAATAATGCTTTAAACCTACATAGTCAAAAAGGCAGTTATAAAGATAACGGAAATATAAGGAAGAATTTGTAAGTTTTTTTGGGCTCAGTCGGGATTTTATCAAATTATTAAAGTATTCAGCCTAACAACTACTAATCATCACTATGGAAATAATTCTTCACTAATTTGTTCATCGCGACTTTAAGCCTGGTTGACATCAATATTAAACCTCAGTATTAATTTAAGTATTTCTTTTTAATGTAATGCCCAATTTGTCCAGCATCTCTGGTAATTTGTTTTGTCGTAGCTTATATAATTCTTTTACCAAATCATCTCCATCCATATATTTTATGGTTAGCCCTTCTTGTTTGACGGTAGCTAAATAATTTTTGACGACATCGCTCAAGGAAGGAATTGTGATAATTAAACCATTTTTTACTCCATCCTCCACCATGGCCCCAACCAGTCTCTGGGCTTCACTCTTGTCGATCGGGTTTTCCCAGTTCTCCGGTTTTCCCAGATTGCATTTGATATATACAATTCTTCCATCTTTATATTGACCGGTTAGATCAATCCCGCTGTCTTTTTGCTTTGGCAATGCTTCAGCAACTTTTAAGCCCATCAAGGCTAGGAGTTGGGCTATCCAAGATATGAATTGAGCCGGGTCGCTGTTAAATTTACCGAAACATTCGTGCTTGGCTACTACTTTTAGTACCTCCAGTTCAAGTTTCATTTTTTCAAACTTTTTATTATACCATGTATACAGTTTGTCCACAGCAAAAATTGACCCCATTATTGTGATTAATCCCAGTACATAATTCATGGCCACCACCTCTTGCTTATTATTATTGACAATTTATCCCACCAAGCAAACACAAGAAGTTGGGCCTTTTGGGTGATAATCACTCATTGGAGGATCTTTTTAGCTCAACAAAATCATTGAAAGCCTGTTGCCAAGAGGGGTTAGTTTTCATAAATGATACCAGGCAGTCAATAGCCTCGATGGTTTCTGTTGATAAATAGTGTTCCATGGCTTCAGCTTCAGCCGTGAAATTGCATTTACTGCCTATCAGGGCTAAAAATTCCTGGAGCAGCTGGTTTCTGCGGACTAGATAATTACCGAATTCTTTGCCTTTATCGGTTAAGCGAATTTCTCCATAACGCTCGTAGTTTATGTAGTTTTCATCTCTTAACTTATAAAGAGCTTTAGTGACGGACGGTAAAGCGACTTTGAGCTTTTTACTGAGATCGGTTACCCGAACAATATCAAGAGACAGTGAAAACCTGTATATTTCCTCCAAATAGTCTTCTAAGCTAGGTGAGAGCATATTCTCACTTCCTTTGCCTAATCCGTATTGTTGGTTTTGATAAGTTATTGTAGGTTAAATTATTATATGATGTTGGTAATAAATATGCTGTCGGCTTACTTAGTTATTCGGCTTTTAGGTTTGCTGGTAATTCAGTCAAATTTACTAGTTGATTTTCATGAAGAGGGACAAACATGGCCAGTCTGAATATAATATGACAAAGAATTTAAATCCTTAAGATATAGGAGGGATTTTATGGTACTAGGGGCAATTAAATTTTTGCTTCCGTTCCGTCGGCTTATATGTTTGGGAATCGTAGTTATGGTTTTATTTCTTATAATTATTCTGGGATTACTGTTATTAATTTAAAGAGGCCCCTTGTGGCAGAGCACGTTTCAGGCGAGTCAAAAGGAAGAGTTTAAAGCTCTTCCTTATTTTACGTGTGGGCGAGCCCAGCTAAGCACTTTGAGTATATGCTGTTATTTAACAGAAAAGAATTAATGCTTACTTTCTTAAAATGGTGTAAAATTATAATATTGTATAGTAAAATAAAGGTTTATCTTGAACGCAACAAACTTTTGTCAAATATTGTTTTGTCAAACATTGTTGCTAAATATATTTATTATGCAGTCAGAGGAGGAATAACTGTTGCGGGAAATACGTTTACATGGCAGAGGCGGGCAGGGAGTTGTGACCTTGGCTGAGTTGCTGGCTAAAACCGCTATAAAAACAGGCCTGGAAGCACAGACACTTCCTTTTTTTGGTGTAGAACGCCGCGGTGCCGCCGTTAAAGCGGCCGTCCGCTTAGACCATACTCCGATTAAAATTCGCTCCCAGTCTTATCAACCCGGTATCCTGGTACTAATGAGTGAAAACTTACTCGAGATCGGGTTGGCCGACGGCTTAGCCGATAAGGCTGTTATTATTGCTAATGCTGAGAAGCCATTGCCGATAGCCAGACATCAATGGCTGCTGGACGCAGAAATAATCGCTATTAAAAACAATCTGGTTTTTGGCGGTGAACCTTTTATCAATGTGCCCATGCTGGGGGCTCTTTGTCGTGTTCTGGACCTGCCGTTCTCCGCTCTGGAAGAAACTTTGAAGGAACAATGGAGCGAGGATAAGGCCCTGCCAAATATTAATGCTGCTCGTGAAGCTTATGATACTGTTTGGGATGCGGGCGTACCGAAGGAGGAGAAAAACAATGAATAAAAAAATTGTGCAACCCATATCCCGTCCTGTTATTGGAGCGGGCGGACTTACCGGTACCTGGCGGACCCAGCGCCCAGTGTACGATGCTTCCCTTTGTAACGCCTGCTTGCTATGCTGGATTTACTGTCCGGAGGCTGCTATTTCCAAAGAAGACCGGACTATCGATTATACTTATTGCAAAGGGTGCGGCATCTGCGCTGCCGAGTGTCCAAAAAAAGCTATTTACATGGAAAGGGAGGAGTCAAGATGACCAAAGTATTTGACAGCGGCAATGTGGCCTGTGCTTTAGCCGTGAAAGATGTGGGTGTTGATTTTGTCGCTGCTTATCCCATAACTCCCCAGACCTCGGTGGTGGAAAAAATTGCTTCTTATATCGCTGAAGGGGAAATGGATGCCAAATATCTTCCGGTGGAGTCTGAACACAGTGCTTTAAGTGCTGTAGCCGCGGCCTCAGCTGTGGGAGCCAGGGTTTTTACAGCCACCTCTTCCCAGGGGTTGCTTTATATGCATGAAATTTTGCATTATGCAGCCGGTGGCAGGCTGCCAATAGTTATGGCTAATGTCAACCGGGCTATAAATATGCCTTGGTGTTTGTATGTCGACCACCAGGATGCGGTCTCCCAGCGTGATACCGGCTGGATTCAGCTATTTGCCGCTTCCAATCAGGAAATCTATGATAGCGTAATACTTGCCTACAAAGTGGCCGAAGAAGTGCAAATTCCGGTCATGGTTAATTATGACGGTTTTTTGGTCTCTCATTCTTCCATGCCTTTCGAAACTTTGGAGCAAGACAAAATTAAGGAGTTTCTGCCCCCCTTGGATCCACCTTGGCGGATTCACCCTCAATGGGGAGGAACTTTCGGCAATGTTACTCCTTCTGAAGAATATGTTCCTTACCGTTATGCTTTAACTGAGGATATTAAAAAAGCCGGGGATGTAATTGTGCGTTGTTCTAAAGAATATGAAAAATTGACCGGCCGCTGGCACGGTGGGCATTTTGAAACTTACCGGCCGGAAGGGGCCGAATACTTCCTTTTTTCCATGGGTTCCATGGGTAAGGAAATGGAAATCGCTGTCGATCTACTCCGGGAGCAGGGTATTGCGGCCGCGGGTTTAAGATTGCGGGTTTTTAGCCCCTTCCCGGAAGAAGAATTAGCCGCCTTACTTCCTGCTGGAGCTAAGCTTTTGGTATTTGACCGCAATTTGGTTTACGGTTCGGCCGGAGGTGCTCTGCTACAATTGGCCAAGGCAGCTTTTTTCAACCGCCGCGATTCTTTACAGGTCATCGGAATTTCTCTGGGCCTTGGCGGTGAAGATCTTCCTGCTTCTGTGTTGGTCGCCAAAGCCCGGGAAATGATGGAGGTGTGCAAATAACATGAATATTAAGGAATTGCCGGAAATTGAATATATTATCCCCGGCACAGGAGCCTGTGCCGGTTGTCCGTCAACCATAGGACTGCGACTGGTGGGCAAAGCCCTAGGGGAAAATGCTATCTGTTTGTTAACGCCCTCTTGCGCTGTGGCCAGTATGGGCATGACCCCTAAGACCTGCTATTCTTTTCCCGCTCTGAATATCTGTTTTGCCTCGGCCGGGGCTTCCGGTGGAGCGATTTCCATGGCCTTGGATGCCCTTTACAGCAAGAAAAGGTTGGAAGGGGAAAAACCGGTTGTATTTGCCTGGGTAGGCGACGGCGGGACTTATGATATAGGTTTTCAAGGTTTATCGGCAGCAGCCGAACGTAATGATGATTTTATTTTCTTCTGTTACAATAACGAAGCTTATTCCAATACCGGTAACCAGCGAAGCGGGGCAACACCCCAGTATGTACCTACTACTACTTCGCCCTTGGGCAAAGAAATGGTGCAAAAAAATGTACCGCTGTTAATGCTTGAACACCGGCCTCCTTATGTAGCCACTGCTTCTTTGGCTTATCCGTTGGATCTTTACCGCAAAGTGGAAAAAGCGAAAAATATAAAGGGTTTTAGATATATTGAAATCCACATGCCCTGTTGCACCAGCTGGAAGTTTCCGGCTGCCGAAACCATTGAGGTCAGTAGACTGGCCATCCGCACAGGTTCCTGGCTTTTATGGGAAGCGGAAAACGGCAAGTTAACTTTAAACAGTGTAACGGCGGCCCTTGCTGAAGGCAAAAGGAAACCCCTGCCGGTAGAGGAATACCTGAAAACCCAGGGACGCTATGCCTGGCTGCTTAAGAGTCCGGACAAAGACTATTACATCGGTAATATTGAGAATAACATCCGTCGGGAACTGGAATTTATGGCGGGGAGAGCGAAGCTGTAGAAGCTGAAAACTCAGGATTCAAAGGTCAAAAAGCAAAAGTGTATAATTAGAAAACCTCCGGTAAGTAATCTGATAATTACTTATGCGGAGGTTTTTAATATTGGCTCTTTGTCAAATGTTGGGGCTAAGCCCGAAAACGTAGAGTAAATAAACCAGATACTTTAGGAAGGTGTCTTCATGTTTGAAACTTGAAGGCATCTTCTTTAT
>JAAYMU010000127.1 GCA_012521215.1 Peptococcaceae bacterium
ATTTAACTTTCTTATGATTTAACTTTCTTATGAATCGAATTCAAAAAAATAATATAAGGAGATATCTATGACTAAGGACCATTCTGCTCATGCTTTTGGTTCCAAAATTATGACAAAATGCTTAGACACAGCACAATTGTCAGTGCCGAAGACAATGTTTTTTGGTATGTGACCAAAATCCCCCACGGTAATTTTTTAGCCTGGAACAGTGCCGAAATTGCTGATGATCGAGTAGAAGTTTTCTTTACCAAAGAGGAAGCGGAAAACTATATCTTCAAATTAAAAAATTCCTTACAATCGGGATTTTAATCCAGTAAACATCAACCCTGTTTAGGCAATAAATTGAGGAGGATCCGGGTATTGAACTGGTACAGTGAATCTCTCGACGTGGTAATAAAAAAATTGGAAACTGATGTCCGGCAAGGGCTATCTGCCGAGCAGGCTGCTGCCCGGCTGGAAAAGTACGGACCGAATAAGTTGCAGGAAAAACCGCCTCGTACTTTTTTAATGCGTTTTGTTGATCAAATGAAAGATGTTATGATCCTTATTCTTCTGGCGGCGGCGCTTGTTTCTCTGGGAATGAGTATCTATCACTATTGGCATGGTATGGAAGCCGATTGGATAGAACCCATTGTCATTGTGGTCATAGTTCTTCTGAATGGAATTTTAGGCGTCATCCAGGAAAGTAAGGCGGAAGCCGCTCTGGAGGCTCTTAAAAAGATGTCTGCCCCCCTGGCCCGTGTCTTGCGCAACGGCATAGAAATGTCTGTCCCTTCCGCTGAGCTGGTACCGGGAGACATAATCTTACTGGAGGCCGGTGACTTTGTCCCGGCTGACTGCCGCTTAATCCACTCCGCTTCACTTAAAATCGATGAAGCGGCGCTTACAGGCGAATCAGTGCCTGTGGAAAAGAATGCTGAAACTCCCATCGAAGAAAATGCCCCATTGGGAGACCGCTTAAATATGGTTTATTCCGGCTGCGCCGTTTCTTATGGCCGCGGTACTGCCGTGGTCGTGGAAATAGCAATGAAAACGGAAATGGGTAAAATTGCCTCCATGCTTGAGGGCGAAGGGCAGGCCATGACGCCCTTACAGGTTAGACTGGCTCAGCTGGGAAAATATTTGGGCCTGCTGGCTCTGGCTATTTGCGTTGTGATTTTCTTTATCGGCATTATAGAACGACTTTCTATTCTCGATATGTTTATGACCGCGGTTTCCTTAGCTGTAGCCGCTATACCTGAAGGATTACCCGCTATTGTCACTATTGTCCTGGCTATAGGTGTTCAGCGCATGGTCGCCAAAAATGCAATTATCCGCCGTTTGCCGGCAGTAGAAACCCTGGGCAGTACTTCAGTTATTTGTTCTGACAAGACCGGCACCCTAACCCAGAACCGGATGACTTTGGTCAAAGTATATACTGATGAACAATTTTTTTCTCTGGAAGGCGACTTGCGTAACCTGCCAGGGAGTGTTCATGAGCTTATAAAAATGGCGACACTCTGCACGGATGGAACTGTTGAAATCATGGAGGGGCAAGAAAAACATATTGGAGACCCAACTGAAACCGCTATTGTTGCTGCGGCTCTGCATATGGGAATGCCTAAACAAGATTTGGCGGCGCAATGTCCTCGTACCGGGGAAATTCCCTTTGATTCAGACCGCAAGCTTATGACCACGATCAATACCATGGACGGCAAAAACGTAGTGATTGTTAAAGGAGCACCGGATATTCTGTTTGCTAAGTGCATAAGTGGCGATATACAAAGGGCTGCCCAAGCCAATATGGACATGGGGCGAGAAGCACTACGGGTGCTGGCCGTAGGCTTTAAAATTATGGAAAACATTCCCCAAGACTTACAGCCGGAAGATTTGGAAAGCGGTTTGACTTTTGCCGGCTTAGTCGGCATGATTGACCCGCCTCGTCCTGAAGTACTGGATTCCATCCGGGAGTGTGACGAAGCGGGCATTAGAACCATCATGATTACCGGCGATCATGTAGTGACTGCTTCCGCCATCGCCAAACAACTCGGTATCCTGAATAATGAGAGTGAGGCGATAGATGGAGCCCGACTGGCTGCAATGAGTGATGAAGACTTAAATGCCAACATACGCGACTTGCGAGTTTATGCCCGAGTTACACCATCTGATAAGATTCGGATTGTTAAAGCCTGGCAGCAAGAAGGCCAAATAGTAGCCATGACGGGCGATGGGGTAAATGATGCTCCGGCTCTTAAAGCGGCGGATATCGGCTGTGCCATGGGAATCACAGGTACGGATGTAGCGAAAGGCGCTGCTGATATCATCCTTACGGATGACAATTTTGCCACTATTGTGACCGCAGTGAGGGAAGGACGCGGTATCTACGATAATATCCGTAAATCCGTGCACTTTCTGCTTTCCTGCAATCTGGGGGAAATTGTAGCCGTCTTTTTTGCCATGTTGATCTGGAAAGAAACACCCCTTTTGCCCATTCACCTTTTGTGGATTAATCTTATTACCGACAGCCTCCCGGCCCTTTCCTTAGGTGTAGAACCCATTGAGCGTGATGTTATGCGCCGTAAACCTCGGGCTAAAAATGAAAGCATATTCGCCCATGGGGTTGGAATAATGGCCGGTTTTCAGGGCTTAATGATCGGTATCTTGACGCTTATCGCTTACTTTATCGGCACGAGAACCGGTATCGAGAATGCAGGTCTAGCCTTAGGAGAAACTATGGCCTTTGCCGTGTTGGCTATTTCTCAACTTGTTCATTCCTTTAATGTACGCTCCAGGTATTCGCTGTTTAAAATCGGCTTCTTTTCTAACAAGTACTTGGTAGGAGCTTTCTTAACTTCTTTAGCCCTTATGTTGCTTATTCTATTTATTCCAGTCTTGCAGGGAATTTTCAAAGTAATCAGCATGCACTCTACAGCCTGGATTATAGTTATAGGCTTAGCCCTTGTGCCCCTGGTTGTTATGGAAATTGTCAAGCTATTTACCGCTCCCCGGGATTTTACCGCCCCCCAAGGATAAACTAAAAATGATTAGGAAAAATATTCCTATGGACAAAAATGTATATTGCTATTCTATTCCATTTGTGTTACACTTATTTTGTTAATGGGGAGTAGCTTGAAACCAAAAAGCCGTCAATCCGGATTAGAATCCCGGTTTTTTGGGGCAACTCTGTTGCAAGCAAGACCTTAACCTAAAGGTTAAGGTTTTTATTTTTTAAACTCTTAACCAAAATTAAATTAGGAAGGGGCCTTAAACTAATGGAAATCATGGGACTGACAATTTCCCAATTTCTAACCGGAATAATATCAATTATTATTATTGATCTGGTCTTAGCCGGAGATAATGCCATTGTTATCGGACTGGCCTGCCGTAACCTGGATAAAAGTGTGCAAATGAAAGCAATTATCTTCGGGACTTTAGGAGCTGTAATTATTAGGATTATCGCCACTATAGCCGTGGTTTGGCTCTTACAAATTAAAGGTCTCATGCTGGGCGGAGGTCTCTTACTGGTCTGGATTAGTTATAAATTGTTAACTAAAAATCAAGATAACAACAAAGTAAAATGCCAAGATAGTATGATTTCGGCTATAGTTACCATAATTGTGGCTGATGCTGTTATGGGTATTGATAATATATTAGCTGTGGCCGGGGCCTCGCACGGAAGTTATGTTTTGGTTATTATTGGACTCGCAATTAGCATTCCGATCATGGTCTTTGGCAGTACCCTTATTATTCGGCTAATGAACCGTTTCCCTTTGATCGTAGATATCGGGGCAGCTGTTATTGCTTATACAGCCGGCAAAATGATTACTGATGAGCCTTTCCTGCATGCCATTTTCCTCCGTCCGGAATTGAAATATGGATTTATCGCCATAATTGTTGCTGCCGTCCTAATATTAGGACGAATGAAGAGACAAAGAACGGCCAACGCTTCAAAGTAACCCTAAGCGGAAAAGAGCTTTTGAGGCAAAGGTAAAACGTAACAAGCAATACAAGGGGACGGTTCCGCTGTCCTACCCACGTTTAAGTGGTATAGCGGAGCCGTCCCCTTGTCTCCGTTGGGCCTTTTTACGTCATGCCCAGGACTAAATACTGCAACCCTCTTTACAGTGGGCAACTTCTCTCAGCATCCAATGCTTGGTAAACATATTCATACTAGCTAACCCTCCTTTATTCTTACTCATAATTTTTTGTAATTTAGTTAAATTAAAGACGAGAGACTTATACATTATATGACTGATTATATGTTATTATGAAAAACGTGTGTTTCCTCTATTGGTTTTTTTTTACATTATAACATTTGGAAAGATATAAGTAAATCTACTTTGGAAAGGAAGAAATTACTCAATGTCCAGTTTTAACGAATTAAATCTTAGCAGTGCTTTAATGCAGGCGATTTCCGAAATGGGTTTTGAAGAAACAACTCCTATCCAGGAAAAAGCAATCCCTCTTGCTCTTCAAGGCAAAGATATTATAGGCCAGGCTCAAACTGGAACCGGAAAAACAGCTGCCTTCGGTATCCCCATGATAGAAGGAATAACGCCGGAAAGAGAGAACATTAAAGGCCTGATTATTACTCCAACCAGGGAATTAGCCATCCAGGTGGCGGAAGAGTTAAACCGAATAGGCCAATTTAAAGGTATACGCGTCCTTCCTATTTACGGGGGCCAGGATATCGAACGCCAAATTAGAGCCCTAAAGTCCAGACCGCAAATTATTGTGGGCACTCCCGGGCGCCTTATGGACCATATGCGGCGCAAAACTATCCGGCTCCATGATATAGAGATTGTGATTCTTGATGAGGCTGATGAAATGCTGAGTATGGGGTTTATCGAAGATATTGAAAACATTCTTAGCGAAATCCCCACCCAAAGACAGACCATGCTCTTTTCTGCTACTATGCCCAAGCCAATTCTGGATCTGGCTCAGCGTTTTATGAAACAGCCGGAATTTCTTAGCATCAAGGCTAAGGAAATGACTGTGCCGCTAGTGGAACAATATTATCTGGAAGTCCAGGAAACATTTAAATTTGATGTTCTCTGCCGTCTATTGGATATCCATTCTCCGGAATTAGCTATAGTTTTTGGCCGGACTAAAAGGCGGGTTGATGAATTATTTGAAGCTTTAAGCAAGCGCGGTTATTCAGCTGAAGGTATCCACGGGGATTTGACTCAGGCCAGACGGGATACTGTTATGAGACATTTCAAAGAAGGATTGACCGAAATACTGGTAGCAACCGATGTGGCGGCCAGAGGGCTGGATATCAGCGGTGTTACCCATGTCTATAATTTTGATATTCCTCAAGATCCTGAAAGTTATGTCCATCGTATCGGCCGAACAGGCCGTGCAGGAAAAACAGGTATTGCCTTTACCTTTGTAACTCCCCGCGAGATTAGCCATTTACGGCTGATTGAACAGGTAGCGCGCAAGAAAATCATACGCAAACCATTGCCTACTGTACATGAGGCTCTGGAAGGTCAGCAACGTATAACCATGGAAAAAATTTTAAAAACCCTGGAAGACGAAGACATCTTTAAATACAGGGAATTAGCCACTCAACTTTTAGAAGATAACGATTCTGTTTCCCTGCTTTCAGCAGCCTTAAAGCTTTTAACCAAGGAACCGAATACAACTCCTGTGCGGCTTACAGAAGAATTGCCCCTTAGGACAAAAAAAGCTTCACTGGAAAGATCAAGCAGAGAAAGATCAGGCAGAGAGAAATCAGGCAGGAAAAGCACAAGCAGGCCTAATTATCGCCGCAGACCAAAATTCTAACCATCTGGAAATTCTTAATTGTTGAGAAAAATAAATAACATGATATAATGAGCTTACCTACCTCGCTCGTAAAACTTTTTAAGTTTTGATCCTATGTTTAAGACGGGAACCGAGTACTGTTTTGAGTACAACAAGCCTTACACGAAGGAAGTTGGAAATTACAGTTTAGGTGCCCACCTGCGTGAGGCAGGGTCATGAAACTTGAAAGTTTACGGCCAGGCGGCAAAGACAATAAGAGCTTCGCTTATCCATAAATACAGGGATAAGTGAAGCTCTTTTTTGTTTATCTCTTGTTTCATTTTGACTTTATTCTCAATTTGTAACTCATATTGCTACCAATTATTATTTCTGTTTCGCTTAATAGTCAGGAAACACCGCCTTTTAAAGGTTGGCATATTACTTGCCTAGTAGCAAAGATGAAAGTCCTGGTAAGACAAAATGGTTAGTTCTAACTTAAATCCTTGATAATCAAGATAAAATATGGTAAGACAATTTGGAAAGGGGGTATAACAATGGGTAATTTGCGTCCAATCACCGTTAAACTGCAACCGGAGTTATTTGAACAAATTAAAACCATAGCTGAAAAAAATGGTATGTCCTATTCGGACACTGTCCGCTACCTAATAAGCCGTGGCCTGGATGAGAAAATTCATCGCGAAAATGTCGAGCTTATTTCTCAAATCGTCCGGGAGCAGATCGAACAGGCCTTGAATTCCTACATGCCGGTTTTACAGCCTAAGCCGAAATATTCCAGGGAAGTCGACCCTCGAAGACTTGCCCTTTGTCGTAAAACAGGCTGATGACGCTTACTATACTTACCTTTATTGATCTTGATCTTCGCTGACCTTGACTTTTACCAACTTTAACCTTAAGCATTATTTTCTACTTTCGTACTTATCTTAAGGAATAAGCTTGCTTAATCAATAACCTTTAGTTTAGCGATTAGCGTAAATTTTGCTTAATGTTATGCATAATATTAAGCAAAGGAAGGCTGAATTGGTTTTTTCAGCGGTACAGGTTTTTTTAGCGGGGTAAGCTGACCACGGTCGATTCTCAGGATTTGGTCGCCTAGGAATTCCGCTTCTTTAAGGTCATGAGTAACGAGTACCACAGGGATTTTCCATTGTCTTTGGATTTTTTTCAGTTCTTGCTGCAGTTCGCTTCTAATTTCCGGATCTAAAGCTGATAAAGGCTCATCCAAGAGCATAATTTCCGGTTCAGTCATTAAAGCTCTGGCCAAAGCCACTCTTTGTTTCTCTCCACCGGAAATATGTCCGGGGTAACGATCTTTAAGGTGCAAAATGCCCAGCATTTCTAGCATTTTATCCGCCAGCATGTTAGCATTTTTCTTCTTACTCTTGGCCAGACCGTAGAGCACATTTTTTTTCACAGTCATATGGGGGAAAAGCGCATATTCCTGGAACACATATCCTACTCTTCGCACCCGAGCCGGCAGGTTAATCTTATTAGCTGAAGAGTAAACAGTCCGCCCATTAATTTGAATACTTCCTTCTGTAGGTGTTAATAACCCCGCCAGGCATTTTAAAATTGTTGTCTTACCGGCACCGGAAGGGCCAACCAAAACAAGAGTCTCTTCCGCTACCCGAAGGCCGGCTTGCAATTCGAAGTGCGGCAGTTTTAATCTAAAATCTGCCTGAAGCAAGATTCATTTCCCCCTTTCATCTTGTATCATGCCCTTTTGCTGGCGCTTTGACCACCGATTGAGCCAGAACACTACCAAAAAGCTAAATATGGTCATAATCAAAACTAAGGCCACAGCGGTCCTATCATCACCGCTTTCACTGGCCATATAGATAGCAATCGGCATGGTCTGGGTTTTCCCCGGTATATTACCTGCAATCATCAAGGTGGCCCCAAATTCGCCCAGGGAACGGGCAAAAGAAAGTATAAAACCCGATACAATCCCCGGCCAGGCTAAAGGCAAAGTTATAGTAAAGAAAACCCTAATTTCGCCCGAGCCCAGAGTACGGGCCGCATTTTCCAATGTTCGGTCCACACTTTCTACCGCAGCCTTAACAGATTGATACATAAGCGGAAAAGAAACCACGGCGGCTGCTATCACAGCCCCGGAAAGATGAAACACTACGCTGACGTTAAATGTATGAGCCAGAAATTGACCAAGAGGTCCGTTCTTGCCAAACAACCAAAGAAGAATGAATCCTACGACAGACGGAGGTAAGACTAGAGGTAAGGTAAATAAGGCCTCCAGGACATCTTTACCCGGGAAATCCCTTCTGGCCATTAAGCCGGCTAAGGGTATACCGCTTAGAACTACAAAAAAAACTGCTGTTATGGCAACTTTAAGCGATAGAATAATCGGGGTGAAATCTACTCCCATGTTTTACTCCATAGATTAAACTAAGATTTTATTATGAGATTTTATTTCATTATAAGATTTGAGTTTGTAATAAAAGTTATCATGAAATTATTTTAAAGATCTAAAACCATGTTTCTCCAAAACGGCCTGGGCTTCCGGAGTGCTTAAGCTACCCAGAAAATCTTTGGCCTCTGTTAGATTGGCTGTAGTGTTTAAGACCGCTCCGGGGTACACAATGGGACTATGACTATCCGACGGAGCTACGTCCACAACTTTTACTTTATCTGAAGGTTTGGCATCGGAACCATAAAGTATTCCGGCTTCCACATTGCCATTTTCCACATAGGTCAAAACTTGCTTAACGTCTTTGGCTTGCACGATCTTTTCTTGCAGACTATCCCATAGTTTCAAGTATGTCAACGTTTCTTGGGCGTATTTTCCTGCGGGTACTGTTTCCGGAGTTCCAAGGCTTATGAGATCAGCCTTGGTAAGGTCCTCAAAGCTTTTTATATTTTGGTTGTCTTTGCTGACTATAAGCACTATGTCATTGCCAATAAAGTCGACACGAGTATCTTCGGCTAAAAGCTCTTGCTTCTCTAAGGCATCCATTTGGGACTTACCCGCTGATAAAAAAATATCGGCTGGGGCTCCCTGCTCAATCTGTTTTTGTAAGGATCCCGAGGAACCAAAATTGAATATAAGATCTATGTTTTGATTTTTTTCTTCATAAAGTTTCTCTATTTCAGTCAAAGGACTTTTCAGACTGGTTGCTGCCGATACAAGTATTTGTTTGGGAGCGGACTGTGAGGGGTTGGAGTTCGGATGATTGTCGTTGCCGGAAGCCGCCTGACCGCAACCAGAAAGGATCAGAAAAAAGACCAGCAACAATACCGCAGCTCTTTTCATTTTTACCTCTCCTTATTAATTTATTATGGAGCGAAGTTTTAGTTTTATCTAACTAAGTTTTATGTAATATAGAGCTTTGCTTAAGCTTTATCTAATATGGTTTAACATAAACTAACACAAACCAACATTACCAAGCATAATCATTATAATACAATCACAAAGAGCATGCAATAACCATTTTTTCAAACTAACAAGAATCAAGTGCTACTAATTCTGCTTGGTTGCTGCTTATAATTAGACTGTGTTATAATTTATAATTAGTATTACAAAAATTTGAAGGTGAAGACTTTGTCCGATAACGCTACTTATACACCGGAAGAAGTAGCTCAAAAACTAAAAATATCTAAATATACTGTTTATGAGCTAATTAAAAGAGGAGAATTGGCCGCTTACCGAATTGGCCGCAATGTCAGAGTGGAAGAAAAGGATATCGAGGCTTACAAACAGCGAAATAAGAGTCCCGCTATTTCTGCCGAACCTGTTTCTTCCCCTTCGATTAGGGTTGCTGCCGAACCGGCTCCAACCCTGGCCACAGATATTCCCGGCCATGATAGTATTGTTATTTGCGGCCAAGATATTATTTTGGATATGTTAACCGGTCGGCTGACCAAACAATTCCCCAATGTGAAGTTTCTTCGCCATAATATAGGCAGTATTGACGGCCTTATGGCTTTATACAAGGGACAGGCCAACATAGTGGCTGCCCATCTTTGGGACAGCGATACGGATGATTACAATATTCCTTATGTCCGACGTCTAATGCCCGGCCACCAGGCAGTTATTATTAATTTAGTCTACCGTTGGGAAGGTTTTTATGTTCTTAAAGGTAATCCTAAGAAAATAATGACTTGGAAAGACCTGGCCAAACCGGATGTAAGTTTTATTAATCGGGAACACGGATCAGGTGCTAGAGTGTTGTTGGATGAAAAATTACGCATAGAAAGTATCCCTCATAATTTGATAAACGGTTACTATAATGAGGAAAACAGTCATATTGCTGTAGCCGGTAAAGTTGCCAGAGGAGAGGCAGATGTGGGGCTTGGTATTGAAAAAGTTGCGCAACAAGTATCAAACCTCGATTTCGTACCTTTGCAAAAAGAAAGGTATGACTTGGTAATACGGCAAGAGGATTTTGACAAACCTCTATTTAAGGCTTTGCTGGAGATAATACAATCCAGCACCTTCCGAAGCGAAGTCGAAGGATTAGGTGGCTACGATGTTTCTCACATGGGAGAAGTAATGGAGTAAAATATGAGTAATAACATCAAAAAACCGGTTGCCAACATACGAAAGTCCGTAAGTTCCGACAACCGGAAATTTTATGCTCTTATTATCTTAGCATTCATTCTTTGGTTTGTTTCTTTCGGTCTTAGGTGGTTTAATTTTTGGGTTTCTATGCCAACTTCCGTGGCTATTATTGCCCTTCTGGCCTGGGACTCAAGCAAGCCCTTAATTCCGGCCCAAGAACGGTTATGGCAAGAGGCTCTATGGGGGCTTGGCTGTGCTGCTTTTCTTTACTTAACCTTTTTCATCGGTAATCAAGTAGCCGGACTGTTATTTGATTTTGCCCCGGCCCAAGTGAAAAGTATTTATGCTTTGCAGGAACAAGTTCCTACCTGGCTCATTGTTTTAATTTTAATCTTTGTCACCAGTCCCGGGGAAGAGATATTTTGGCGAGGCTTTGTACAGCGTAACCTAACGGCCCGACTCGGAAACATCAAAGGTTGGCTGCTGGCGGCAATTTTATATGCCGCAGTGCATATTGCTTCGCTTAATTTCATTCTGGTTATGGCGGCTTTGGTGGCAGGGCTTATTTGGGGTTTGTTGTTTATGTACAGGAAGTCACTAAGTGCAGTGATAATCTCTCATATTGTTTGGGTGATCTTAGTTTTTATAATCGCCCCAATTACTTAAACCCCGGCACGTTTACAATTACCATAAATCTCAATAAAAGCTTCGGCCAAGAAAGGATCGAATTGGGTACCCGAACACCTTCGCAGCTCATCCAAGGCATATTCCATGGAGCGGGCCATTCTGTAAGTGCGTTGAGAAGTAATAGCGTCAACCGTGTCGGCTATACTAACAATCCTAGCTAAAAAAGGTATGTTTTCGCCTTTTAAGCCGTCGGGATAGCCGGTACCATCGTAACGTTCGTGATGATGGCGGATAATAGGTAGTATTTCCTGAGCAAATTTTAATTTGGAGCATATAGCTTCACCCCTAACAGGATGAAGCTTTACTGTTTTCCATTCCTCTTCGGTCAAAGGAAGAGGCTTATTTAGTATATAGTCCGGAATGCCAATTTTACCAATATCGTGAAGAACAGCAGCCCGGCGCAAAAGAGTTTTGTCCTTCTCACTCAAATTAAGATAATCGGCCATGGCCAAGGCATAATTAACTACCCGTTCCGAATGGCCACGGGTATTGGGATCCTTTGATTCCATAGCGAAGGTAAGTGTAAAGATAATATTCTGGGATTCATCCAGAGCTGCCAAGGACTCCTGTAATTCATGGTTAGCTACGGATAATTCACGGTTGGCTTGCTCCAGTTCCGCCTTTTGGCGTTCAATAGTTTTTCTGCTGATGAAGTCTCTCATTCTGGAGTAATAAAGTATAACTGAGAGAAAAAAAGCTATCAGCACCATTGCTGTTCCGTTAACATAGTGTGCGTGTAAAATGTTATATGTTGTTTGAACTTTAGATACCCCAACTATAAATACAATATAGGAAATCGCATACATTCCGAAACTTGCTAGAGGTTTTAGGTTTAATCCAATAGCATAAGTTAGAGCAATTGCTATATAAACAATAATTTCACCATGAATAAATTGATCAATAACAGAACATAATGCTGCCGTAGTTACAAAAAAGTAACTACTTAAAATTACAAAAATTTTTTTGTAGATACTTTTAGTATTTAAGTTTTTAAGTTTGGCAGCAAAATATGAAAGTAAAGCGACAAGCAACCCTATCAGAACCACAACATGTATCAAAAAAAGTAATCTATAGCCAGGAGTATGAAACCAAAGTCCATTAACATAGTTTTGATAGTCAATTAATATTAAAAAAATAAAAATGAAAATAAAAAAGGTGATTAAATTTCTAATTCTCGATACGTTAAAGGCCAATAGCTCGGATTCAAAATCTTCTTTTTGACCGGGTAAAAGCTGTTTTCTCAGATTAAAATTCTGAAAAAAAGATATTACCATAAGCTTCATATTTTCTCCTCATTTAGGTAAATTATTTAACCGACTTAACATTAAATATTAGAAGCTGATAATTGAATAATATTGAATAATAATTGAATATTTTATTACATATTCTGTATATAATTCAAAAAACCTTCTTTTTCCTCATTTTCATATAAAAATCCGACACTATCCATATATTGGATTATTTTTTCTATATATTCACCGGTTATTTCGGGCCATTTAAATCCATTATCATCCAATAGTTTTACTGTTTTGGCTGAGTCAACTTCAATTTTTGGTGAAAATGACAGTCCTTGACTACCCCAAGCAGTAATTATACCACTCAATATTTGTTTACCTTTAGCAGTATTGGAGATAGAGCTAATTAGATCCCTAAAAGCGTCATCAGAAATTTTTTGAACTTCGATTCCCTCCAATTTCAGCAATTCTAGAAATTCTTCAATTTTTATCATATTATGATTAAATAAATGAAATACAGGCTGGCTAAAGCCGTTTTTCATAAAGAGTATTACCAAAGCTCTGGCACAAAGGTCAACGGGGGTAAACTCTAAATAATCACCAAAGACACTCTCGGGCAAAAATCGAAGGGCAAAAATACTTCTTAATGTGCGATAGAAAGCGTTTTCCTTAATATTATATTGAAATTTACCGTCTAAGAAACGCCCTGTCAAAATGCCCACCCGATATATTGTCGCTTTGAGTCCTTCCTTCATTGCTTTTTGAATTAATAATTCCGCTTCAAATTTGCTTTTAAGATATACATTGCTATTAATATCTTGGCCTATGAAGAAATCATCCTCACTAAACCTTTTCTCGGCTTCACCGCTATAAGTAAAATTACCGGAAACGCTAATAGTAGAAACATAACTCAAACTTGAGGAAGTTTCCAGGCAATAAGTGATTAAATTCTTTGTCCCTTGGACGTTAACATTTTCAAATTCCGTATAGTTTCCATAGTGCTTTACAAGAGAAGCACTATGAATTATTGACTTTACTTTTTTCTGAATAATTTGATAATCTTTTTCTGACAATCCCATTCCCTGGTGGGTTATATCGCCATTAATAAGTATTACTTTTTTATAAAACTCTTTTTTATCAATATCCGGAAAGTAAAAGCTGAGCATGGTTTCAAATTTTTGTTTAAAATCCTTGCCTCGGACAAGACAATAAATATTGTGGGGAAAAAGATCATAAAGTTCCTTTAAAATATGGATGCCTAAAAATCCAGTAGCTCCGGTTAAGAGAATATCTCCTTTAATTACCTTTTCATTATCATTGTTAATTTTTGTCGAATAATTGACTTTCTTAGGATAGTTATAATAATTATCAGCTTTCAGTCTTAAACTTTCAGATTTTTTATTAATAAATTCGGCCAGTTTTTTAATTGTGGGATACTCGTAAAAGTCTTGTGCTGACAAGCCCCATTCATATGGTAATAGTGCGGTTAAAGTTTCTAGAACATCC
>JAAYMU010000128.1 GCA_012521215.1 Peptococcaceae bacterium
ATACTCAAAGGTGTTTTAGATGTTCTGGAAACCCCAATCAAAACTACATCAGCATACATTACCCCGCGGGGATCTTTGCCGTCATCGTATTTAACTGCAAACTCTACCGCTTCCACCTTGCGAAAATATTGCTCATCCAGACGGTGCAGGATATTGGGGGTATTTCTGGGCTGCATATTGGTCTTTTTGGCCAAGGCATCAATTAAAGGTCCCAGGATATCTATGGTAATTAAATTCATTTCCTTAGCCCGTTTTTCTATGTAAAGCCTTAGGTTGGTCAAAACCAGAGTATAAACTAAAATAGCTTGTTCCGCGACTGCTTCCTCCAGAATATCATCAATATGGTTTTCGTCTAAAACATAGGAAACTCGCCGAATTTTAGTCTTGACCCCGTTAAATTGAGCCGCCGCCGCTCTACCCACAAATTCAGCTGTCTCTCCCAATGCATCTGAAATCACAAATAAAACCGGAACTTGTTCCGCCACTAATCAGTACCTCTCTTTCAGCTTAATATCCCAAATCTACAAATAATTGAGTGACATTGGTTTTGGTAAATCTGCCGACAACCTCATACATTTCGTTTCCGTCTGCGCCAATATAACTCTCAACCACTGGTAAGGTATCAATTTGATGCTGCACCAGTTTCTTGGCTGCATTGAGAACTGATTCGTCGGGAGTGGTCATCACAATATTCGGCATTCTGGTCATAATAACGCCGATAGGAACTTTGAACAATTCCAGACCGCCCAAAGATGCTTTAATAATATCTTTACGCGAAACCATGCCTTTCAATTCCTGTTCTTCACCGACAACAATCAGGCTGCCGACATTATTCGTAAACATGGAAACAACTGCATCATAAATGGATATATCCTCTTTAACTGCCGCCGCAATGGATTTAAAATCATCTACTCGCAAACGATGCAGCCTCTCAGCGATTAAAGACCTCTTGCCTTCCTTATAAAAATAGCCTACCCGCGGCCTGGCTTCTAATACCCCGGCCATAGTAAGAACTGTTAAATCAGCCCTTAAAGTAGCTTTATTCAATTTAAGTTGGTTGGCAATCTGTTCTCCGGTCATCGGACTTGACCCTTTAACCAGCTCCACAATCTTCTCCTGCCGTTCCGACAGCCTCATACGATCACCCTCCAGCAAATAATCAGTAATAAATTTAGCAGATTGCAGGAATGTGCCACTCTAATTTATCTATTATGACCTAATTAATACTACTATTGCTAAAATATTATATCATATTTGGGTAAAGATATATATCTTATTTTTTAAATTTTATATTATGCTACATCATTTTTATATTATGCTACATCATTTTTGTATTAATGTTACATTATTGGTTATTTTATGTATAAATTAAGAAACCTCCCGTGAGAAGTTGTTACTTCCCACATGGAGGTTTAACGTTACCTTATTATTTTGGCGATGCCTATCATGTTGCCAAAGGTTTCAATTTATACTTAGGCCAGCTGGGTAAGATCACCCAAACAACCCAAAGTCTTAACACATTCTTGCAAAAGGCCAAGCCGGGCAGCCCTTAAGCTTTCTTCCTCCACCATGATCATTACGGCCTCAAAAAGCTTTTCAATATCTGGAACCAGTTGGGCTGCTTGAGTATAGGCTTCTAAAAAGTCCAGCTTGTCAGTTTTGGACTTAACCACGGGAGCAATTTGTTGCAATTTATTCCAAAGCTCGATTTCCGTAGGGTCTGCCAAGTCGGAGGGAGCCCAAGGAGCACCTGAGGCTTTCTTGCTTAAATTAGCACAGCGCACATAGGCATTGAGATAAGATATAAAACCCGCTTCTTTCCTGCAGGCAGCTAAGGCCTTAGCTTGGCCTGCGATACTGTATGGCCTATCTGCTTGTTGAGCCAATACGGCATCAAGAACATCATAGCGTAAACCATTCTCCTGTAACAGATAACGAATCCTTTGCTTGAAAAAGTCTTCTAAAGCAGGCCTGATTTTTTCTAAGGGCTCCAGGGTAATCTTTTGATCAGCAAAAATCCGGTAGGAATCTTGTATTAGAACATGCAGAGATAAATCTTTTTCTTCCTGCATAAGCATGCCTACAACTCCTAAGGCTTGCCGCCTTAGGGCATAGGGGTCTTGGGAACCGGTAGGTTGGATACCAACTCCAAAAGCTCCTACAATAGCATCAAGCTTATCGGCAATACTTACCACTTTACCCGTAAAGCATCTTGGGAAATCATCCCCGGCAAAACGAGGCATGTAATGCTCCATAATACCCTGGCATACTTCACTGGGCTCACCATTGCTGCCGGCATAGTAAGCCCCCATTATCCCCTGTAATTCCGGAAAATCATACACCATATGGGTTATCAGATCCGCTTTGGCCAAGAGAGCTGTCCTGTCCACAAGTTCTTTTTGCTCGGATTTTAAACCCAGATAATCAGCAATCAGAGCAGATAATTTCCTTAAACGCTCCACTCTTTGGCCCACCGTACCAAGTTTTTCGTGATAAACCACTCTATCTAATTGGGGTACCAGACTGGGAAGAGGCTTCTTTAAATCTTCTCGATAGTAAAAGGCGGCATCTTCCAAGCGAGCCTTGAGCACTTTCTTATTGCCTTCTTTGACCAGATCAAGGGAAGTGCTGTCCCCGTTGCGGACAGTGACAAAGTAAGGCAGCAGTTTACCGTCCTCTCCCCGAACCGGAAAATACCGCTGGTGTTCTTTCATCGGTGTGGTTATTACTTCTTCAGGCAAAATCATATATTTAACGTCTACTTCTCCCAGCAGGGCCGTAGGGTATTCCAGCAAATTGTTAACCTCGGTGAGCAAATCCTCATCTTCATCAACATATCCTCCAACTTTAGCTGCCAAGGCCTTTATCTGTTGCCGGATGGTTTCTTTTCTTCTATCCTGATCGGCTATGACATAAGCCGCTTCCAAAGCTTCAAGGTATTCGGCCGGTTTGGTCAGGCGAACATAACCGCCAAGAGTCCTATGTCCCTGAGTAGTCCTTCCGGACTGCAAGCCCACATAAGAAAAAGGAATAATCTGGTCCCCAAACAGAGCGACCAGCCAACGGATAGGCCGAGCAAATCGGACTTCGTAGTGACCCCAACGCATTGGTTTAGGGAAATTAAGGCTGGCAATCAAGTCCAGGCAAAATTTGGGCAATAGCTTTTCCGTATCTTCTCCGGGGAGTTGCTTAAGGGCATAGACATATGGTACTCCGTTGAATTCCTTAAGATAAAGGTCTTCTACCGCTACACCCTGCCCCCGGGCAAAACCGACCGCTGCTTTGGTTGGTTGGCCGTCGGCGTCGTAAGCTGCCTTTTTAGCCGGCCCTTTGGCCTCTTCTTTAATATCCTGCTGTTTTTCAGCCAGTTCCTGAACATATAAGCATAAGCGTCTGGGAGTAACATAAACCTTAAGATTTTTATACTCCAAACGCAACTCTTGCAACATTTTCCGGGCATTGTTTTCCATCTGGGTAACCGCCCCGGGAGCAAATTTCGCCGGCATTTCTTCCATGCCTATTTCCAATAAAAAATCCTTGCTCATCACTCTATTTCCCCTTTCTTTTTCAGCAGCGGAAAGCCCAGTTCTTCCCTTTGTTTGATATAGGCTTGAGCACATAACCTGGCCAGGTGACGGACCCGGGTAATATAACCGGTTCTTTCTGTAACACTGATCGCGCCTCTGGCTTCCAGAAGGTTAAATGTATGGGAACATTTCAGGACATAATCATAAGCCGGAACTACCAAACCATGCTTAACAGTCCTTTCGGCTTCCTTTTCGTACATATCGAACCAAGTCCTTAAAGCTTCCACATCGGCAACTTCAAAATTATATTTGGAATAATCAATTTCATTCTGAAGGTAAATATCCCCATAGAAAATATCTCCAACCCACTCAATGTCAAATACACTGTCTTTATTTTGGATAAAGGTCGCCAGTCTTTCTATCCCATAAGTAATTTCAGCACAGACAGGTTTACAATCTATGCCGCCGCATTGCTGGAAGTAAGTAAATTGGGTAATTTCCATGCCATCCAACCATACTTCCCAGCCCAAACCCCAAGCTCCCAAAGTAGGGGATTCCCAGTTATCCTCAACAAAACGAATATCATGGTCAGCCGGATTTATACCCAGACGTTCCAGGCTTTCCAGATATAATTCCTGAACATTATCCGGGGATGGCTTTAAAATAACCTGATACTGGAAATAGTGTTGCAAACGATTGGGGTTTTCCCCATAGCGCCCGTCCGTCGGCCTTCTGGAAGGCTCAACATAGGCCACATTCCAGGGTTCCGGCCCTAAAGCTCTGAGAAAGGTCGCCGGATTCATAGTCCCGGCCCCCTTTTCCATATCATAAGGCTGAGCTATAATGCATCCCTGTTCACCCCAAAATTGGTTGAGACTCAAAATCAGATCTTGGAACTTCATGCTATTTCCTCCCGAAAATATAATAATACTCTCATCTCTGCAGCATTTATAAAAGCTGCAGGGACGAGAGTATAGCTCCCGCGGTTCCACCCTGCTTGGTTCCTTAATCCTTAATTAAGGAACCCCCTTCTTTTATAATTCGCTCCGGGCTGCCCCGTCTGCTCTCCTTATCCGGCTTCCACCCTCCCGGACTCTCTGCCAAGGATGATGTACAGACTTTTTTCCCATCAATGCGCAATATTCAATTTATTATATTCGGATGCTGAAAATATGTCAAATCTGCTTTTTGTAGTTTACGGTCAGTGCCCATCTGTTGGAGGCCTTCCGGAATCGCTCCTATTCTAAAGCGTACCTTAAAGGTCGTACCCTGTGGCCCCGATTCAAAATCGATAGTGGCCTTATGCCTTGAGGCAATAGTATAACAAACTGCTAAGCCTAAACCTGTTCCGTGTTCTTTGGTTGTATAAAAGGGACTGCCGATTTTATCATAATCTTCCTGTTTAATACCCTCGCCCTCATCCCTAACCTCCAAGACCACGCTATCCTCATCAATATAGGTTCTAATGGTTAATAGTCCGCTCGGTTTCATAGCTTCAATTCCGTTTTGGGAAAGATTAAGAACCAGCTGACGGAATTCCTTAGGATCTACGTAAAGATCCAAGATTTCACCTGTATGGAGTATCACTTTCTTATCTGACTCCAGAGCTTTGGCTTCAATCAAAGGGAGAAGTTTTTCAAGTATCCGGTTAATGTTTTCTTTTTGCCACGATCCGCCTTTGTCCCGGGCTAAAGACAGATATTCGGTAAGTATATCATTGGCCCGGTCCAGTTCGTCTATCATTATGGAAAAATATGAATCATAGGCATGCAACTCTTTCTTCGATTGCATTAACTGCAAAAAACCTCGGACCGTAGTCATAGGATTTCTTATTTCATGAGCAATACAGGCCACCATCTTACCGACGAGATTGATACGGTCATACTTACTTATACCATTAAAGCTTTCCGGACTATGTTCACTTTTGATGAAAGAAAATTGATGGTTGTTAACTATATCTATAACTTCATGAATACCGCATTTATCCAACTGGTATGTACATAAAACAATCATCTTAAAATTGCCGATCATCTTTTCTATTTCTGCTTCATAGTCCATAAAGGCTTTAAAATATTTTTTCTGTAACCAACTGGTATTTCCTGAGATTCTTATTCCCTCATATCCTTTATCTAGGGCCCATTGAACCTTATCCACCCAGGCTTGCAAAACTAAATCGCTATTGAAATCCCCATACTTTAAATACCAATCAACATAGCTTAGAATCTCAATTTGACCATTGCGGCGATAAAAATCGAAATAATCAATACATTTCCCGAGCTCTTGCTCCGCCTCGTAAACAGAAATAGGTTCGGATACTACCCATAAACAGTATTCGTTCTGTTCCAGGCCTGCCCTAAAATAACGGACCATAATATTGGTCAAATCTCTCTTTGTTTGATAAAAGCCACAGATATGGGTGCCCCAAGGAATATCCGTTAAAAAATCCAATCCCATCTTGCGCATATTTTGAAATAATTGGGCTTGTTGCATAATTAATAGACCTCCTATAAAACCACAATTATAAAAAGTATTAAAATAAAAAAAATTTTGCTTAAGAAATACCATTAAAAATTATATAGCAAAACATTAGAAAATCTTGTAGTTTTATAGCAGTTTTTTGGGTACAAACAATATTTATATTAGAGTTTATTCGACTTGTCCTTTTTATTGTTATTCAATTTATAATTTGCTACCCTGCCTCCAGGCCTTAAGTTTTCTTTCCAGTTTTTG
>JAAYMU010000129.1 GCA_012521215.1 Peptococcaceae bacterium
CCCAAGGCATAATTCCATGGGAAACACTTTACGTAATAAATTGTGTATAACAGTTTTTATGTTCGACAGAGAGTGTTAATTCCCTTTTTTATTGAAATGTTTTCTATTATTTCTGAACGTTTGTCTAAACATTTTATACTATATAGTTCTAAAGAACTATATAGTTACCGCCTACCTACCTCTCTCCCCCTGCTTGTCTGGCTTGTGGGCATTGGGAATTTTCTAACAATTAATTTTTTTACCTGACTGTTTTTTTCGTGCATATTGCGTCTAATACTGGACAATATAAAAGTGTTTAAAGGAAAAATTCATGACTTGAGGGTGACGGTATGCAGGTAAAAGATTACCACGTCGGCTGGTCACAATCTGTTAAACCTCCAGAAGTTTTTAGCAATGAAGCCTATTTTTTGTGGGAGGCTCTAATGTCTCGTTACGATACAATTCAACTCAGTCAAATTTATTTAAACGCCGTTCATGATGCGGACTTTAAGCTAATCATGAAGAAAGGCTTAATGAGTATTCTAGAAAAACAAGTCAATATTCTAGAGCAAGAAATGGATCGTTATCATTTGCCTTTACCTAACCGCCCTCCCAAAAGTGTCAAGTTCTTCTTAACGGGGAATGTAATTACTGATGAATTTGTTTTTCGCCGACTGTCTTTGGGCGTTCAAATCTCTATCGACAATCATACCAAGGCAGTAGTATCCTTTTTCTACAACGATGATTTGCGGCGCATTTTTGTAGAATTTCTTAAAAAAGAATTAGAAGTTTACCATGCAATCTGCAAATACGGGAAATTAAAGGGTTGGCTCAAAAGCCCACCTTTAACCTTATCCAGCGGAGGCTAACATGGTGCAAATAGGTAATTTTCACATTGGTAGATATGACAGTGCCCATAAGCCGGTATTATCTTCTGGTGAAGGAAGCAACTTGTGGGAAATATTGGTAGCCCTATATGATTTGGATGATACCTTGGAGATTCTGGTTAATTACGCTTATGATCAAGAACTAATAGATTTTCTAAGGAAATGTGAGCATTTATTAAATAAACAGACAAAAATTCTCGAAGATGAGATGGCCCATTATCAAGTGCCTTTGCCGGAGCGCCCCAGGAAAGCAATATCCTTCGATACTGAAAGCGGCGTAGTCCAGGATGATTTTATCTTCAGCCGTATTTTTATCAACTCGCAGAATTTTTTATTGCTTTGCTCCGGAGCAGTCAAAATTAGTGTAGTAAGTGAGTCTCTAAGGGAAACATTTTTGAAAATATTATTAGAGAGAATCGAAGAGTTTGATGAAATTTGTAAATTTGGTAGAAAAAAAGGTTGGTTGCAAATGCCCCCCAAACAGAAAATCAACTAAGATATATTTTTAAAAATTTTTAGGGGTAAACTCTAAGGCTCAGAATTTTCAGTGCATATAGCTTTTAGGCATATTCCTAAAAGCTATAATTAATTGTTGTCTAAGGCATATATATTTGTTATACTGATCCTAAGAAATTCAAGCTTATATGGATAATTTTATTATAAGCTTGAGAAACAAATCACAAGAAAGGGTGTAGGCCATGTTTGGTTATGCAGGCAAACTTCTTTTTGTGGACCTATCTAATCGTACTTTTGAAGTCAGAGATTTAGACGAAAAAACAGCTAGAGATTATGTGGGCGGGCTGTCTCTTGGAGCCAAGATTCTTTATGATGAGATGCCGGCCAAGACCCCTGTTTTCGCTCCTGAGAGCATGATCGGTTTTGTTACGGGAGTTGCTAACGGCACAGGCCCCTTCATGGGAGGCAGATACACCGTAGTAAGCAAGTCCCCGGTTACAGGTGGCTTTAATGATGCTAGCTCCGGTGGCACCTTTGGTCCCCTTCTGAAAAGAGCTGGCTACGATGCTGTGTTTTTCAAAGGTATTAGTGAAAAACCGGTTTATGTCTTTATAGACGACGGCAAAGTTGAGTTCCGTGATGCAACTCATCTTTGGGGCAAAACTACTATTGAACTTGAAAAAGCGATTAAAGAAGAGTTGGGAGATCCCAAAGTGGGAATAGCTTCTATTGGCCCCGGCGGTGAAAATCTTTCTAATATGGCCGCCATCATGAATGACGAGCATAGGGCTGCCGGTAGAGGCGGATCAGGCGCTGTTATGGGTTCTAAGAAACTTAAAGCCTTAGTTGTTCGTGGCAATCATAGAGTTCAAGCTCATGACAAAGATGCTGTTGTGGCTTTAAATAAAGAAGTAGCTGAATGGCATAAAGGACCGGTTGCTCCGGTTTATGAAATGTTTACTAACCACGGTACCGGTGGTGCTTATGATAGCAGTATAATAAACGGCGATACAAGTGTTAAAAACTGGCTGGGTACAGCCAATGACCTGACCGAAGAGCAAATAAAGAAACCAACTTCTCAGGAACAGGATAAACTATTCAAAATTAAAAAATACTCCTGTCATGCCTGTCCTGTTGGCTGTGGAGCCATATATTCCGTTAAAGACGGTAAATGGCCTATTGAAGAAACCGGCCGTCCCGAATATGAAACGGACGCCATGTTTGGCAGCATGGTGCTTAATGATGATGTTTATGCCATCAATCAGTGTAACTTCCTGTGTAATGAGTACGGTCTGGATACAATTTCAGTAGGCGCAACTGTTGCCTGGCTCATGGAGTGCTACAACAACGGTGTATTTACCAAGGATGAAATCGACGGCCTTGATCTTACCTGGGGCAACGCTGATGCTATTGTAGCTATGACTGAGAAAATCTGCAAAGGCGAAGGCATTGGCAAAATTCTGCAAGCCGGTTCTGTAGCCGCTGCCAAACATTTTAACAAAGGATTTGAAGCTTTGGTTCATGCCAGCGGTATTGAAATTCCACAGCACGATCCGCGCTGGTCTCCGGGTCTTGCCCGCACCTATAAATACGATCCGACTCCCGGCCGCCATGTCAAGGGTGGATTAAGTATTCACTACGGCAATCACCCCCCCGAAATCAAATATGACTATACCAATACCGGAGAAAGAGATGTCAATGGCGTTGTGTATACTGAGGCCCTTTATGCCGCAGGCTTTTGTACCATGGCTGACTTTGGTTTGCCACCGGAAATTCATATCAAGTTTTTAACAGCCGTTACCGGCTTTGTATACACACCGGAAGAAGCTAGGAATTTAGGAATAAGATCCCATACCATCAGACATGCTTTTAACCTGCGTGAAGGATTACGCCGTAAGGACTTTACTATTTCTGACCGCATTGTCGGCGTGCCTCCTCTTAAGGAAGGCCCCACTGCCGGTGTTACGGTTGATACCGAGATGATTGCTGACAATTTCTTTAAAGAAATGGGCTGGAATTTAGAAGATGCCGTTCCGACCAAAGAATCCCTGGAACGTGTGGGCGGTCTTGAAAATGTGATTAAAGACCTGTATGCTAATGTTTAAAAACGGTAAGGTGAACACAGTGAAAATTCAAGTTTATTTTGTTTGTCAGGAAGTAGTCGGCGATATGAAAGACGGTATATATGAAGTAGCTGAAGGTTCTACTATCAGAGATTTATTTTCGGTCTGTGAAAAGGAAAACAATATCTTTATTAAAGATGAATATCGCCAATGGCTGGTGTTTTTAGCTGACGGCAAACAGGCACAATGGGACACTGTGCTCCATAAGGTCAATACTGTTCATATTATCCGGGCCGCTGTGGGCGGGTAAAAAATCTAACTTAAAAATTCTATTCTAGCAATGAATGGGGAGGTAAGAAAACACAATAGTTTTCTTACCTCCCCGCTCTATTTTCCGCTGTTAAGTAAAACACCGGGAAGCTCTTATTCAGCCGACTTAGCCGAGCCGCTTTCCTGCTCTGCTTCTTGCAAGGGAATTTCATAGTATGTTCCGTTCAACAAATCAAATTCTAGCAGCATGCTACGGCATACTGTCCCCCGCCCTAACAATATTTTCACCGCTTCGGCGGCCTGCCTGGAGGCGGTATAGGCTGCCGTAAAACCTAAATTTCCATCCGGGGCTTTAAAGTTTTGATCCACTGCGGCCAGCATTTTTTCCAGAGCCCGGTCTTGGGGGTAAGCTACCGATACTCTCCCCCTCCACCCTACAATGGCCCCGTGAACAAAGGGTATGTTGGCGGTTCTGGCTGCCGACAACAGTATCAGGCGACTTGGAGCATTGTCGAGGGCGTCTACCACCAAGTCGTGCCCCTGTACTAGACTTAGAGCATTGTCTTTATTTAATTCCTTTGTTATTGCAGTCATTTCTACCAGGGGGTTTATTTCAGCCATGCGGGTTTTAGCAACTTCCGCCTTGAACAAGCCTAATGTAGAAGTAGAGCTTAATATTTGACGGTTTAGATTGGATGCTTCAAACACATCACTGTCCACGGCTGTGATATGCCCTACCCCGATTCGGCCTAAGAGTTCTATAATATAACCTCCAAGACCGCCGCAACCGGCAACTAGTACTTTGGCCTTGGCCAGCCTATCTTGTTCAGCTTGAGAAATAGCGGTTTGATTGCGCACATATCTTTCCCTAAAATATTCCATAGAAGCCCCTCCTTAAGCCGTTTAAACACAAATTTATTCTACCATAATTATACTTCTCGGGAAATATAGATTGTTCGCTTATAGGGCCTTATATCTTTAAGGTTATATAGGTTAATGTTATAATTATCAAAGTTAATAATACATTGGAGGGTGCCAAATTGGAACTTAATCAGTTAAAATATTTCGTTTTGATTGCCGAACTGCAAAACCTGTCTAAGGCGGCAGAAAAGCTTAATATTTCCCAGCCCTCTCTTTCCAAGAGCATCAGCAGGCTGGAAAAGGAATTGGGCACGCCGCTTTTTGACCGAAAAGGCAAAAAAATTGTACTTAACGAACAAGGCCGAATATTTCTGACCGGAGTTCGAGAGGCCCTGCAAGGGTTAGAGGATATTACGGCTGTAGTCGGTAACTTTAGCAAGGAGTATAGAGTCAGATTAAATTTGGGTATTTTTTGTTCCCAATCTTTAATCATTTCTTATCTACAAGAGTTTGCACAGAAACATGACAATGTTGACTTTAATATTAATTGTAATATTGCTTCCATTGAGCATTTGGATACCGACTATTTCGATATGATGATTTATCCTTTAGATGCCGATGCAGTGTTTAAAAAATATAAGGGTCATGTTCTTACCCATGAACGCTTTAAGTTAGTAGTTAATAGAAAGCATCCCCTGGCCGGCCAAAAGGCGGTAGAAATCGAAGATCTCCAAGATGAGCAATTCGTATTTATTCAACATTCACGGCGCAGAATCGAGCAGCCCTATCACCTCTGTGTAAGTAGGGGGGTTAAGCCAAGAATCAAATATACCACCAACAGTCTTGAATCCCATAGGCAAATTATCGCCTATAATCTGGCTATAGGCTTTATGGCCGAGGGAAATGCAGAATTTTATTTTTCCAATCCCGAGCTGGTAATTCTGGATATTAAAGATAAATTATTCGTGCAAACAGTAATGATTGGTTTCAAACGCGAAAAACATCTTTCGGAAACCGCTAAACTATTTAGAGATTTTATTATGGATCATATTCAAATAAGTCCCGATAAATAATGTACTACTATACAGTCGGAGGCCTTAAATGATTAAAAAAAATAATTTTAAAAAAATGGATACCTATCTGACAATGGCAGTAGTTTTAATTGTGATTATAGTCTTATGTTTACCTTTCGGCTCTCTGGCCAGTAAACAGACCTCACAAGAACAGCAATGGGAACAAGGGCAAACCATTAGGGGCAAAGTGTTAAGCATTTCCCGCAATATGGAGAAAGAGCAGATGGCACCGGATTTAGGTGAAGGATACAGCATTATTTACCAAGATGTCGAAACTAGGATTTTGGCTGGAAAACACAAAGGCGAGACAGTAATCGCCGAAAATATTATTGATGAGAGATTTATTTATAAACTGATTGTAGAGGAAGGCGACGAAGTACTGATCTATGTGGATGAAGATCATGAAGGCCGCATTATCGAAGCTTATGTTGCCGATATTTACAGGCAAAAACACCTCAGCTATTTGTTAGCTCTGTTCCTTATAGTCTTGGTGGTCTTTGGCCGAGCCAAAGGATTAAAAACCATTATTACTCTAGCCCTTACCGGATTGGCTATACTTAAGCTTTTGCTCCCCGGACTTTTGGCCGGTTATGATCCCATCCTCTTGACCGTAATTATCTGTGCCGGAATTACGGCCCTTACCCTCTTTGTAGTTAGCGGTATCAATAAAAAAACAATAGCAGCCATTATCGGTACCACAGGCGGGGTTTTGGCTGCGGGCCTTATAGCCATGATTTTTGGCACTTTAACTAAACTTTCGGGCTTAGGGGAACATGAAACCCAAATGTTAGCTTTTATTCCCCAAGGGAATGGCTTTGATTTCACCGGTCTACTCTTTGCCGGAATTATTATTGGTTCTTTGGGGGCGGTTATGGATGTCGGGATGTCTATTTCTTCCGCCCTCCATGAAATGGAAATAATTAAACCTGACATTTCAACTAAAAAATTAATCAGTGCCGGTATGAATGTGGGAAGAGATATTATGGGCACCATGGCTAATACCTTAATCTTAGCCTATACAGGAGCCTCCCTGCCCTTGCTGCTTTTATTTATGGCCAATGCCATTCCTGCGCAGCAATTCCTGAATTGGGACATGATTTCATCTGAGATTGTCAGGGCCTTGGCCGGCAGTATCGGACTTATTCTCACTATTCCTTTAACCACTATTGTTTCGGCAGCTCTAAGGGATAGGAAAAGGGTTAAAAGTGGTAATCAGCTGTAAAGACTAATAAATCTTCTCCTTTTTCCCGCTTTTTTTTAAAAATTCATATGAATGATAGGATAATTTATGGATAGGAGATTATTTGGATATGAACAAAGGCTATATTCATATTTACACCGGGAATGGCAAAGGTAAAACTACCGCCGCCTTCGGTCTGGCTGTAAGGGCTGCTTGTTCCGGGAAAAAAGTTTACATTGGACAATTCGTTAAAGATATGAAGTATAGTGAAACCGCTATTGAAGCCTATATGCCGAAGATTAAAATTGAGCAGTTGGGAGAAGGTTGTTTTATTGACCGACCTCCGCGGGAGACAGATAAAATTAGGGCCCAACAAGCTTTACAGCAATGTACGGCTCTCTTAAAAAGCGGCGAATATGATGTTGTTATTCTGGATGAAATAATAATTGCTATTTATTATAAATTATTAACCGTTGAAGAAGTAATTAATATGCTCAATGCTCGGGCGGAGCAGGTAGAAGTTATTTTAACCGGCCGCTATGCACCGGAGAAACTCATTCAGGTGGCTGATTTGGTTACCGAAATGAAGGAGATCAAACACTATTACCGGCAAGGAGTTCCCTCCAGACCGGGTATTGATTGTTAGGGGGCCAATCCCAGTAAGCGAGCAGACTGGGCAACGATAAAACATACCAGAAAGGCCACACCGGTCGGAATTAGAAAAGTCAGGAAAGACCATTTTTTGCTGCCGGTTTCTTTAAGAGCGGTTAATAAGGTTGTTGCACAAGGCCAGTGTAAAAGACAAAAGAGCATAGTACAGAGTGCGGTCAGCCAGGTCCAACCATTGTTTACTAAGAGGATCTGCAGGTCGGTAAGGCTATCTAGTTCAATCATATAGCCTGAAGACAGATAGCTCATAATAAGAATGGGAAAGACGATCTCGTTGGCTGGGAGTCCCAGAATAAAGGCTAGGAGTATAAAACCGTCCAAACCAATGGCCAAAGCTACCGGATCAAGAAAGTTGGCCGTGTGAGCCAGAATACTTATTTCGCCTACGTAAACATTACTCACGAGCCAGGTAATTGCCCCGGCAGGGAGTGCTACCAAAACAGCACGCCTGAGCACAAAAATTGTTCGGTCAATAAAGGAACGGTAAAGAACAGCAAGAATTTTAGGTCTGCGGTAGGGCGGTAGCTCTAACACCATGGAAGATGCTTCACCTTTGAGTAAAGTGCGGGAAAGTGTCCAGGAGACAATAAAAGTAACAGCGATGCCAATTAAAATCATTCCTGTGATAATTCCCGCTACGGCTGCCGACTGCAGATGCAAAGCTAGGTTCCCTGCTCCAAAGATCATACCGATAGCGATTAAGGTTGGGAATCTGCCGTTGCAAGGCACGAAGTTGTTGGTAAGAATGGCAATCAGCCGTTCTCGAGGCGAGTCAATAATTCGGCAGGATATTACTCCGGCAGCATTACAGCCGAAGCCCATGCACATGGTAAGGCTTTGTTTACCGCAAGCTTTGGCTTTTTTGAAGATATGATCGAGGTTGAAGGACACTCTAGGCAGATATCCCAGATCTTCCAACAAGGTAAAAAGTGGGAAAAAAATAGCCATAGGCGGCAGCATGACAGATACTACCCAAGCCAGACTTCTGTAGGCCCCTAAAACTAAAACCCCATGTAGCCAGTCCGGGGCTCCCAAGTACATAAAGATTCCCGTTAGCACGTCTTGAAAACGAAAAAGCACATCAGCAAGAATAGCCGAAGGAACGTTAGCCCCGCTAATAGTTATCCAGAGGATAGCCCCAAGGGTTAGAAGCATAATCGGATATCCCGTTATTTTAGACGTCAGGATATTGTCCGCTTTCTGTGACCAGTTGATTTGTTTATCCTTACGCACCACATTTTTATGAACTATGTCTTCTGCGTTGGTAAAAATGTCACTTACAATTTTATCAGCGTAGATGTTTCCTCCGGCCAGGCGTTTCTTTTGGGCTTCTCGTTTTAGCTCTATCAAGAGGTTATGGCCAATAATTGTATTGTTCATAAGGCTATTTCAACCTCGCTGTTTAGAGATTGCCCTGCTTTCAAACTTAGATGGCGAACTATGTTGTCTATCAGCTTTTCGTCACCGTCAAGAAAACGTAAGGCTATCCACCTTGGATTCAAGAATTCTCCCCAACCCAAATCTTGAATTTTGGGTATAAGCGCTGCCAGAGCTTCTTCAATTTCTGGGGAGTAATGGGTTTTTCTCGGCTGAACTTTTTTGAAACCAAGGCCAACTTGGTAAACTTCTTCTTTTAAATCCTCAAGCCCTATTCCCTCACGGGCAGCTGTCGGGACCACCGGCACTCCCAATTCTTGTTCCAGGCCGGCATAATCAATGGAGATATTTTTCTTTTTAGCTTCATCGATCAAATTGAGACAGATTACAACCCGAGAAGTTATTTCCATAACCTGAAGAGCCAGGTTCAAGTTTCTTTCCAGGGAAGTGGCATCTAAGACGACAATAGTTACGTCCGGTTGCCCGAAGCAGATAAAATCCCGAGCTATTTCTTCTTCTACGGTACGGGCTAATATGGAATAAGTACCGGGAAGGTCCACTATTAAAAATGAATTGTTTTTATAAGTAAATATACCTTGGGCATTGTCCACCGTTTTTCCCGGCCAATTTCCGGTATGTTGTCTTAACCCGGTTAAAGCATTAAATACCGTGCTTTTCCCGACGTTGGGATTACCTGCCAAAGCAATTACCTTCTGATTTTCTTTGGTGTTTATCCCAAAGTGTTCTCTAAGTACTCTGTGGCTTACGCTACTATCCCCCATTAAAAATCAACTCCTAAGTTTTTATGTTAACTTAAGCCATAAAGACATTGATTTTGGCTGCATCTTCCTTACGCAAAGCAATGGTTGTTCCTCTTACGGTGTATGCGATAGGATCACCTGTAGGCCCTTTGCGCACGCATTGAACTGCTGTGCCCGGGACAAAACCCAAATCCATAATCCTTCGGCGTAAGAGACCTTCCAAGTGGAGTTCTGCTATGGTACAGGCTGAACCTTCCTTGATTTGTGATAATGTAATCTGGGATTTATTCTTTGGTTTTGCTCCTTGCATGACAATCGCCCGCCTTATGTGTTTTTTTCCGGCTACCACGCTCTTATAAAAAGAGGTTAGCCTAGGCTAACTTTCAAAATATCTAAGATATATTACGGGTAAAAAGAATGCTTTGATACAAATTAACGGACTTAATAGTTAGTAATTACTGGATGAAAAACTCCGCTATTTTTTAAAAAAGTCTCAAAATGATAATTATTTTTTTTAATTCTGAACCTGAAAATAGGCAGAAAGCCATTATTTATCAGGTTTTTATCTTTTTACAACATTGGCATGGTTTTTGCATTAAAATATGGCAAAATAAATTGGTAAGACAAATTCAAACAAAATGTGTTTTTTACAGTAAAATAACATAAATTTTAAGTAAGACATTTTTGTAAAATATTGTCTTGCCAAAAAAATAATTTTAGGAGATAAACACTTATGATGAAACAACTCGTAAAAAAAATCTCAGTAGTTATCTTATGTGTCTTAATTCTCGTAACCTTAGTTGGCTGTTCAGGTAGCGGAGGGGCTGGCTCGACCTCACAAGACGAAGAAAGCCAGGCAAAAATCATTCAAGTAGGTACCTGGAAAACAGCCCAAACCATTCAGCCCTTTTACTACGATCAATACATAGAAGGAAATAAACAAGTAAAGGTGTTACCCTTTACCAATCCGGGGGATCAAAAAACGGCTTTGCTGGCAGGAGATTTGACGATGTGCGGGACTACTTTGGTAACGGCGATTACCGCTGCCTCAAAAGGAGAACCGGTAGTGATGGTGAGCAATTTATGTAATAAGTGTTCAGCTTTAGTCGTAAGGAAAGATGCTGGCATTAATTCTGTTGCTGATCTGAAAGGCAAAACTATTGCTTACGTACCGGGTACGATGCACCATGTTCTTTTGTTGGAAGCCTTACAAGGAGCTGGACTTGATCCGGCCAAAGATGTTACCTTGACCAGGATCGACTTTTTTGACATGGGGCAGGCTTTGGCACAAGGCGCAATAGACGCATTTTGCAGTGGAGAGCCTTATCCTTCCATTGCCTTAGCCGAAGGTTACGGCCAAATCTTGAGTTATCCTTACTTTGATGATAGTATCGGAACGATTAATGCCGGTATGCTGACAACTCGGGAGCAGATTGATAACAATAGGGAATTGATTCAAAGACTGGTTACTGCCCATGTTGAAGCTACTGAATATCTAAACAGCAATAAAGACCAGTGGCTGAATAAAGCCCATGAATTCGGCACCGATCTTCAAGTTTTAGAATATGCCGTCGATAATATGGAGCTGGCCTGGGATATGGACGACCTATTTATTGCCCAGACTAAGAAATTGACTGAACGGATGAAGGAATTGGGCGTGATTAGTGAGGTTCCCGATATCGATCAACTTATTGATGTAAGTTTTGTGCAACAAGCCAGGCAAGAGTTAGGAAAATAACGGGTGAAGAATTTTGAAGACAAAGTCAATAAGTCGCAACAAAAGGGTAAGAAAAATTGATTTTTACGGACTAATCATCCCTGCTCTCATTCTGACTATATGGTATTTGGTGACCGCAAACGGAACGGTGGCTCCGTATTTACTGCCTTCACCGGAAAGATTAGGTCGGGTAGCGATTGATTTTGCTCTCGGCAATTGGCAGTTTACCCCTTATGCGGGCAGTTTATTGGAACATGCCGCAGCCAGTTCCCTAAGAGTAATGCGCGGTTTTTTATTAGCTGCTTGTCTGGGACTGTCTTTAGGCTTATTAAGCGGACGTTTTCAAATCATGAAAAGAATCTTTGATCCCACCGTGAATCTTATCCGGGCTATTCCCGGAATAGGCTGGCTGCCTTTGGCGATGGTTTGGTTTGGAGTAGGAGAAAAAACTACTTTATTCTTAATAAGTTTGGCCGCTTTTTTTCCAATATTTATTAATGCCGTTCAAGGTGCTGCTAATGTCCCCCCTTTATATTTACGAGCGGGAATGATGTTGGGAGCTAACAGGCTGACGCTTTTTACCACCGTAATTTTACCTGCCGCTCTACCCTCCTTGGTCGCCGGCTTAAGACTTGGTTTAGGTATTTCCTGGGCCTATGTTGTACTCGGAGAACTTACCGGTGTCAATTCAGGACTGGGAGCGGTAATGATGGATGCTAGAATGTTGGGCCATGTCGACATAGTGATGGTAACCATGATTTATATTGCAATTTTAGGTTGGCTAAGCGATAGAATACTGTTGGGAATTTTGCGCTTATGCCGCTTGTCTAGGAATGGTGAAATAAAATGACGGAAAAAATAGATAGTGGCTTAATTATGGACCAAGTTACCCTGAAATTCTCCAGCCCCGATGAGGAGGGTGAGCTGGAAGTTCTGGATAAGGTGTCCCTAAAAGTTGCCGAAGGAGAATTTGTCGGTATTGTTGGGCCGAGTGGCTGCGGCAAAACCACGCTGTTGAATATAGTGGCCGGTTTTCAGTCTATCCAGGAAGGTTCGGTAGTCCACAACGGACTACCGATCAGCAAGCCTTCCCCTGAACGGGCGGTTGTCTTTCAATCAGCGGTTCTCTTTCCTTGGCTGAGTGTCTATGATAATGTTGCTTACGGCTTGAAGCGTGCCAAGGTAAGCAAAAAAATGATTAAGAGCACGGTTAGAGAGCATTTGCAAATGGTCGGTATGGCGGGCTTTGAAAATTATACTCCGGGGCAGCTGTCGGGCGGGATGCAGCAAAGAGTAGCCTTCGCCCGGGCTTTAGCTTTGAAACCCCGAATGTTATTATTGGACGAGCCTTTTGCATCCCTGGACGCCCAGACACGGGTAATTATGCAGGAGCTCCTCCAAGATATTCATCGGGAGTATCAAACTACAAC
>JAAYMU010000130.1 GCA_012521215.1 Peptococcaceae bacterium
AATGACACTAACTAAATGACACTAACTATATGAGAGATGTGCTGAAATATCTTTCTACTCTGTCCGCCAAAATGGTGGCAATATTGTGGCCTTCTCCATATTTTTTAGCCATTTGTACGGAAGCCCACACGTTGGCTCCGGAAGAAGTTCCCACCAAAATACCCTGTACTTTGGCCAGTTTCCTCGCTGTCGTAATGGCATCATCATCTGTTACCTCCACCACTTCATCCACCAAAGAAACATCTAATACTTTGGGAATAAATCCGTCTCCTATGCCCTGGATTTTATGTAAACCGGGTTCATGACCTAATAGGGCCGATACATTTTTAGGTTCCACGGCAATAACTTTACAGCCGGGGTTGCGTTCTTTTAAATATTTGCCAATTCCCCCCAGCGTTCCGCCGCTTCCAAGTCCGGATACGAAAATATCTACCTTGCCTTGCATTTGCTCCCAAATCTCTACAGCTGTTGTAAGGTAATGAATCTCGGGATTATCCGGGTTTTCAAACTGCTGAGGAACAAAAATATTAGGATCCTTCGCCTGTTGCCTTTCTACTTCCTGCACGGCACCGCCTATGCTGTCTTCCGCTTTAGTTAAGATCAGTTCCGCGCCTAAAGCCGCAATTATCTTTTTTCTTTCCTCACTCATATTTTCCGGCATAACAATAACTACCCGGTATCCCTTTTGCACACCGGCTAAAGCTAAGCCAATACCGGTATTTCCGGAGGTAGGTTCCATAATGGTCATCCCTGGTTTTAAGACACCTTTTTTTTCGGCTTGTTCCAGCATATATTTAGCTACTCTGTCCTTAATACTTCCCCCCGGATTTAAATACTCCGCCTTTGCGAAGATATTTAAGCCGGTGAGTTTTTTGAGACTAACCATAGGCGTATTACCAATCAAATCCAACACATTTTCAGTAATCATTTTATCGCTCCCGTTTCTTCATTATTTAATAATAATCTATTTCTAAAATATTACTTTGTGAAATATTACTTGTAACATATTCATATAAATTAATAATAACGGTAATACAAAGTTGGAGTCAATAAATAATACTTAGACATTTAATACCTTATATCCTTCAGAAAAAGTGTCGAACGCTGTAATTACTCGAAAAAAGATGCCTTCTGGGATTATACTGACCTCCAAAAGTTAGACCCAAAAATCTAATGATTGGAGGTCAATAGAGATGAAGACATCTTCTGCAAGTATTTGGTTTAAAGGAAAAAGCCGGCCCGGAAGGGCCGGCTGCCAGGGCAATTATGCCTGATAATTTCTGACGAGTTCAAATTCTTCTTGAATATCCTGTGGAGGTTCTTTAGAGAGAAGGGATACAATTACGATAACGAGACAGGAAAGGACAAAAGCCGGTAATAATTCATATATACCCCAGATACCACCCATTGGTTTGATAAGAAGCTTCCAAATAAAGACCATGCAGCCGCCGGAAAGCATCCCGGCAATAGCGCCTGACCTCGTAACCCTTTTCCAAAACAGGGAGAATAACATAATAGGCCCGAAAGTTGCCCCAAACCCGGCCCAGGCAAAAGATACTACCGTAAAAATAACACTGTTTTCATCCAAGGCAATGACCATGGCAATAATAGCAATGATCACCAGGGTCAACCTGGAAACAATAAGGACAACTCTATCACTGGCATCTTTCTTCAGCAGGCCCTGATAAACATTCTTAGAAAAAGCCGAAGCAGCAATCAGCAGATAAGAGTCGGCGGAACTGATGGTAGCCGCCAGGATACCGGCCATAACAATCCCTGCTAAGAAGGGCAAGAAGAAATTGGTCGATAAGAGGATAAAGATTCTTTCCGCAGCACTCTGAGTAAGAAAAGCATCCGGAAAAAGAACCCGACCGATTATACCGATCGAAACTGCAGCCGTCAGAGAGATAATAACCCAGACAACGGCAATTCTCCGGGAAAATTTTAGCTTATCAGGTTTCTTAATAGCCATAAATTTAAGCAATACTTGTGGCATACCAAAATACCCTAACCCCCAAGAAAGGGTAGAAATTATAGCTAAAAATCCATATGTCCCTGCTTCACCGAAAACAGGTTTGCCATCCGTACCAATTTGCTGCACACCGTCAACAAGCGTTGGAGAAGCAATACCAAAGAAGTCAAAAAAGCCAGGAATAGAACGGGCGTTCTCAATTAGGGCTGAGATACCCCCTACATGGACGATGCCTGTGATTAACACAACAGCCAAAGCAAAAATCATAATAATACCCTGCATAAAGTCGGAAGCGCTTTCCGCCAAAAAGCCACCGATAAAGGTATACAAAATAACAAAAATAGCTCCGGCAATCATCATATAAACATAGTCAAAGCCAAACAAAGTATTAAACAGTTTGCCGAAAGTAACAAAACAACTAGCAGCATAAACACTAAAAAACACTAAGATAAACAAGGCGGCAATAGTCATAATCACCTTTTTATCTTCTTTAAACCTCCGACTGAAAAAATCCGGAATAGTAATGGAATCATCGGCAACGTGCGAATAAATCCGCAG
>JAAYMU010000016.1 GCA_012521215.1 Peptococcaceae bacterium
ATGCCCCTTTTGAAACAGCAAGAAAAATCCTGCTTACATTATATTACATATTTTACAAATAAGGGTTTATTGCTGAGCGATTTAAAATTATGAAAAGTTTTTATGCAAGGCTAATGTTTATAATTATTAAATTTCTTGAAAAATTAAAGTCTGTTTTGACTATTCTCCCAAATTTGTATCGAATAATGTTATTCTATTGTATAATCGACATAGTACGACACAAATGGAGTGAAGGATCTTATGAAAAAATCTACTATTGCTTTTAGCCTTGCTTTAATTTTATTGTTGTTCATGCCTTTCATAAGTCAAGGGAGCCCATTAGTATATAATACAGAGCGCCTATATGGCCAGGACCGTATAGGGACAGCTCTTGCTATTTCTCAAAAAGGGTGGACATCTGCCCAGACCGTAATTTTATGTGAAGGAACCGATTATCCGGATTCTATAGCGGCAGCACCGTTTGCTGCGAGTTTGGATGCTCCGATTTTGCTTACTGGAGGAAAAAGTCTGGATAACAGGGTTGTCGCTGAATTAAAGCGCCTGCAACCGCAAAAGGTTATTCTGCTTGGTGGTCAGAGTCGGTTAACTTCTCAAGTGGAAAAAGAACTAAATGACCTGTCTTTCAGTTGGGAACGAATTGGCGGTAAGAATCGCTATGAAACTTCAGTTTTGTTGGCTCAAAGAATAAACAGTGAATCTTTGATTATAGCTAATGGGGACAATTTTCCTGATGCTTTATCGGCTGCCAGTTATGCAGGTATAAAACAAATCCCGATCGTGCTTACTTCCAAGACCATGCCTCAAGTAGTAGTAGATTACTGTCAACAGGTTCAGCCTGCTCAGATTATTGTTATAGGCGGAGAACAAGTCGTACCTACTGAATCTCTTACAGCCCATGATTTAAATATAACAACCCGTTTAGGAGGCAGTAACAGATACGAAACAAATGCTGCAGTTGTAAAATATATGAAAGACGCGATTGAATCCAATGATCAATTTCTGGTTTCGGGACAGAACTTTCCCGATGCCGTTGCCGGGACTGTTTTAGCGGCTAAGTTTAAAGCTCCTCTTTTATTGACCCAAAAAGAAGATATTCCTCCTGCTGTCTATAGTCTGATGCGCCAACATATGAAAGTTGAGCCCCCGGCCAAAGTTATAAGCGGCAGGGGCATAGTCACTGCTTCTGGAGCCCTTAATCTTCGCGACATTCCCTCCACATCCGGCAAAGTGTTACTTTCTATTCCCCAAGGGGCAACCGTAGAGATTACCGCTCAGCAAGGGGAATGGTACCAGACTACGTATCAAAATAAAACCGGCTGGATATTTGGGAATTATGTAAAAATAACCCAAGAATTTAAGCAGGGAGAAGTAAATGCCTCAATTGGTTTAAATCTCAGACAGAGTCCCTCCTTAAGTGCTCAAATCCTCATAACTCTTCCCGCAGGAGCTAAGATACCGATTACCGGACAGCAAGACGGATGGTATAAAACAATTTACCAAGGAACTACCGGTTGGGTTTCAGCAGAATATGTGACTGTTTATGATCCGAATACAGCAACTCCTACTATTGATTTAACCCCCAATGGCAAGGTATTTATTTTAGGGGGACCAGGCGTTATCAGTGAAACCACCCAAAAGATTGTGGAAGGAAAAACGGCTTCCAAATATAAGGATAACCTTAAGGCTTTTCCTCCTTTACCTAGTTCCCTTGATGATCCGGATTCTGATTCTCTCTATGATCCCACCAGCGAAATACTTCTCGACCCTTTCCAAGGAATTAGCCCGGGCATTTTGCAAGGTAAAAAAATACTTATTGATCCCGGCCACGGCGGCCCCGATCCTGGCGCTATCGGGAAGCAAAAGACCTATGAAAAATTTAATAACTTAGCTATAGCTTTGTTTTTGCGCGATATACTAACGGAAGCAGGGGCTTCGGTTTCTATGACCAGGGAATCTGATGTTTCGGTAGCTCCCGTTTATACGCAAACCGCCGACTTACAGGCCAGGGTGGCCTTGGCTAACAGTATTAAGCCCGATTTGTTTATTTCTATTCATAATAATGCTATGACCAATAGAGACACCAAGGGTACCAGCACATTTTACTCTTTAGAAAACTCCCAGAAAAACCACAGTGCATTGTTAGCCCAAGCCCTACAAAACAAGCTCGTAAGTACCCTTAATACCACTAACAAAGGCGTGAGAACCGCAAACTTTTATGTATTAAAACACACCCAAGTTCCCGCAGCCTTAATCGAAGTGGCTTATATCTCAAACCCCTACGAAGAAGCACGTTTGAAAAATCCCATATTCCAAAAAAACGTGGCCACTGCGATCTTTCATGGTATAATTCAATATTATGATTCTCTTGACCGACCTTAAAGAACTATAGGTGAAAACTAAAAAGAGCCTGGGGGGTATTTACTTATAAAGGAGGACAATATAATGATATTAACCACCACACCGTCAGTGGAAGGGCACAGGATATTAGAATATTGCGGAATAGTCACCGGAGAAGCAATTATGGGGGCCAACATTGTGCGAGATCTTTTTGCAGCGGTAACAGACGTTATTGGCGGACGTTCAGGAGCCTATGAAGACAAACTGCAGGAAGCCCGCGATACAGCCTTAAGAGAATTGCAGGAACGAGCTGCTAGAATGGGAGCTAATGCCGTGGTGGGGATCGACCTGGACTACGAAGTTGTAGGGAGCAGCGGCAGTATGTTAATGGTAAGCGCTTCGGGTACGGCAGTTCGTATCGAATAGCAATTAAATTTGCCCTAAAAAACAGACCAGCTTGCGATCAAAGCCGGTCTGTTTTTTATTGAGCGTCATGCATGTGGCGATTAGGAAAGTGTTTATCCTTGTTTAGCGCTGATTTCTCCCAGAGTCACCTCGGTCTGGGCTGATTTTCCATCACGCAGATAGGTTATGGTTATTTTATCGCCAACCTGGTGTCTATATAATTCACGGATCAGGTCGCTGGAGTTTTCAACGCTTACCTCATTGACTTTCGTTATAACATCACCTTTTTGCAGTCCGGCTTTGTCTGCCGGGCCATTAGGAGTTACTTCCTGGATATATGCTCCCGGAGGTAAATTGTTATATTGAGCGTAAGCATTGTATTGGTCGTTGACCGTAACCAGCAGTGCCGGATGTTTTGCTACGCCGTGTTCAATCAATTGTTCAATAGTTGGTAGTGCTGAAGAAATAGGAATGGCAAATCCCATACCCTCAAACCCATACTCGGCGTACTTAACTGTATTTATACCTATAACCAGTCCCTGATGGTTAACAAGGGGTCCGCCGCTATTACCGGGATTAATGGCTGCGTCGGTTTGGATTAAATCGGAAGCCGGTCCACTCTGCATAGGAAGTGTACGGTTAGTAGCTGATACAACCCCGGTGGTTACAGAACGGGCAAATCTGGTTCCTCCCGGATTACCAATAGCGACGACCGGTTCGCCGACCGTTAGTTTGGTGGAATCACCCAGGCTGGCAGCTGTAAGATTAGTGGTGTCTTCAATTTGTAGGACGGCAAGATCTGTTGGTGGGTCGGCCCCAACCAGCTTAGCCGGGACGTTGCGTCCATCATCCAAGCCTACTATGATTTTTTCGGCACCTTGCACAACGTGGTTATTAGTTACAATATAACCATTGTCAGGATCAATAATAAAACCGGAGCCGCTGCCTGCCAGCTGAAGGTTGCTGTTATGGAAAAACATATTGCCTGCTCGATAATTCTCCACTACAACAACCGCCGGCCCAACATTTTCAGCTATCTGTTCCACCGGGAATACTGCTTCTTTTGCGGGTTGATTAATAATCGGTGTAAACTTACCGTTGCTTGGACTTGGCAAAAGGGCGTAAGTGATGAGACTGCCGATAACTGCACAGATTAGACTCAAGGCAACAAGGCCTGCAATGAACTTACCCTTATTAGATTTGGTAGTTTGGATGCGGGTTACATTATTTGAGCCTTGGATATGACTTGGATTTTGTTCGGCTGTATAGGCATTCGGTTCCTCAATATTAGTATTCAGTTCTTCAGAATTTATATTTATATTTTCATCCATTAACCTAACCTCCATATTGTTTAAAAAATTTATTCGCAACATTTTAAGTCCTTATTCTAAGCATCGCTTGTCCATCGAGTATGTATTGATCATATTATTGTAAGCTTAAAGAATAATTAGAGCCTTATAAACTAATAAAAGTATAAATGCTTGGATAAAACTATTTATTTACTAATAATTTAACAGAATCCCCAATACTTAATTCATGCCTTATTAAAAACTCATTCCTAATTAAAAATTAACGCCTCATTAAAAGTTTTAACTCTATTGATGCAGGGGATAAATATCTCTTACATTGTTAAATAAAAAACAATGATAGACATTTTAATAACGATATAATACAAATCGAATATCAATATAGATAAAATCATATAAATTTTATTTCCTAAAATTGTTGACTTTTGGGGTCAATAATATTATACTGAAAACTAGTTATACATGTATATACATGTATAACTAGAAAGCTTATAGATCTTTATTGTCAACTACAGAACTTGTTAATCAGTACGAAAGTATAAAGGGGGAGTAATAGATGAATATGAAAAAATGGAAAGAGGCTTTACTAAACAGTGAGATCCAAGCGTTGCCTGTTTTAACTTATCCCGGTTTGCAGATTACAGGCCAAACTATAATGGATGTAGTAACAGACGGCCATGCTCAATATGAATTGATGAAGGCCGTTGCTGACAGGTATCCTACCGCAGGAGCAGTAAGCATTATGGATTTATCCGTGGAAGCCGAAGCCTTTGGCAGTGAAATTAGATACAGTGATAATGAAGTCCCAGCTGTTTTTGGCAAATTGGTTGTGGATGAAAATTCAGTAAAAGCACTGCAAGTTCCGGATCTGACCAAAGGCCGTATACCTGAATATCTTAAAGCTGTGGAGTTAAGTGCTAAAAATATTAAACGTCCTGTTTTTGGCGGCTGTATCGGACCCTTCTCCTTGGCAGGAAGGCTTTATGGGATGACGGAAATAATGACAGCTATGCGTCGAAATGCTAATACAATACATCTTTTATTGGAAAAATGCACGGAATTAATTGTGGAATATAATAAAGCCATTAAGCAGGCAGGAGCGCAAGGTGTGATCATGGCTGAGCCGGCAGCGGGTTTATTATCGGAAAGATTTTGCCAGAAATTTTCGTCGGACTACGTTAAAAAAATCGTAGATGCCGTTCAAGATGACAATTATCTTGTAATTCTTCATAACTGCGGTCAAACTAAACATTTGGTAAATTCCATGGTTAGTACCGGAGCAGAGGGTTTTCATTTTGGTAATGCTGTAGATATGGCTGATATCCTGCCTCAAATTCCGCAAGATAAACTTGTGGGCGGAAATATTGCTCCAGTAGATGTTTTTCAAAATGGTTCCGTTTATACAGTAATGAAAGAAACTATGTCCCTACTGGAAAAAGGGCAAGAGTATCCGAACTTCTTTATTTCCTCCGGATGTGACATCCCACCGGGTACTCCCTTAGAAAATGTTGATGCTTTCTTTAAAACAATTGCTTTGTTCAATCAACACCAACAAAGAAAAATCAGTTAGCACATATTTAAGAATACCAGACAAGTACAAATTTGAACTATCAGCACAATTTCAACTATCAATAAATAGTAATTATAATATAGAAGACATTGACATTATAAGAAATAGCATATATAATTAAAGATGAAAGTATATACATGTATATATCTAATCATTCTCTCTTTTCCTTTTCAAATTTCCCTTTCTACCTTCAGCTTAATAGCTGAAGGTTTTTTCATTTTCTTAGAATATATTTGAATAAATTTTAATTGTTTGTTTTAAAAGGAAATAGTGGTAAAACGTAGAACTTAATAAAAGCGAATATTTTCCAAAACAGTAATGGCTATTAAAATTGTAAATATTATTCTAACAAGGAGAGTAGGAAATGGGCACAAGTAAGTACAAACATCTTTTTGAACCAATTCAACTAGGAAAAGTCTTATTCCGTAACCGTATTTTCTCGTCGCCCCAGGACTATCCTGGTCTGACAAGCAGTAGATTTTTGACGGAAGAGGCTGCTTATTTCTATGAAAGGAAAGCCTTAGGCGGTTTTGCTTCCGTATGTGTGGGAGATATGATGATTGATCCCGAAGCAGGCCGCAGTCACACTTTTCAAATGCGCGGTTTGGATTTGCTGGCTAAAGTTAACCTGACCAGAGTAAGTACCGGCATCACCCGCCATGGCGCCGTAGCAGCGATTGAACTGTGCCATGCCGGCCAAAACGTTAATCCCCAACTTATGTCCGATTTTAAGGGCTTTGTGTACGGGCCTTCAGATGGTATGCGGCCTGACGGAGTGGAAATACGAGCCATGAATGATGAACAAATTGAGCAATTGATCATGCTTTATGCTCAGGCAGCTGCTTTTGCCAGGCAATGCGGTTACAGTATGATAACCCTTCACGGCGGACATGGATGGCAGATAGCGCAGTTTATTTCTCCCCGCGATAATAAACGCAAAGATAAATGGGGAGGTTCCCTAGAAAACCGCATGCGATTCCCCTTGGCAGTCATAGAGGCAATCCGTAAGAAAATTGGCTATGCGGTGCCTATTGATTTTCGTTTAAGCGGTACAGAATATTTACCTGACGGTTATGATATAGACGAGGGTATTAGAATAGCTAAAGCTTTGGACGGCAAGGTGGATATTATTCATGTATCCGTCGGTCATCATGAGAATGATTCTGCATCTATGCGTACTCACCCCACTATGTTCCTGGAAGATGGCTGCAATGTAAAATATGCGGCGGAGATTAAGAAGCATGTTAAAACTACGGTCTCTACGGTTGGGGCTTTAACCAATCCTGAGATGATGGAAGAAATTATTGCCTCGGGTCAAGCTGATATCGTCGTGCTCGGCCGCCAGACTTTAGCTGATCCGGATTTGCCTCTTAAAGCCCGTTTAGGCTTGGAAGAAGAAATCACGCCTTGTCTGCGTTGTTTTAACTGTTTCTCAACCAGTACGGTGGGCGGAGTGTTTTACTGTTCAGTTAATCCGGAAATCGGTCGCGAACAAGCCAGTATGAATGCTGCTCCACCTTTACACCAAAAGACCGTCCTGGTAGTCGGCGGTGGAGTTGGTGGCATGCAGGCAGCCCTTACCGCTGCCGAACGTGGTCATAAAGTTATACTTTGTGAGAAAACTGCTAGGTTGGGTGGCGCATTATTATGTGAAGAAAAAGTGCCCTTTAAAGCTAACCTCTCTCTATATTTGAAACGCCAGGCCTTAAAAGTAACCAAGGCCCCGATTGAACTTCACCTTAACACGGAGGTTACACCGGAGAATGTGAAATCCTTTAAGCCCGATGTAATTATAGCAGCCCTGGGAGCACGTCCGCTGCTACCGCCGATTAAAGGGATTAATGGCCGGAATGTGGTTGGAGCCGAAGAAGTTTACTACCGACCTGAAATTGTAGGTCAAACAGCTGTTATTATGGGCGGCGGGCTTGTAGGTCTTGAACTAGGAGTTTTTTTGGCCCAAAAAGGCCACAACATTACAGTAGTAGAGATGATGGACTCCACAATAGCTTCTCCACCCCAAGGAGATACCTCGGAGCGTATGAGCGGCTTTTTTGATATACCTAACGGCCATCCGCTTGTTCATGGAGTGGCTTTAAGAGAGGAATTGAAAAAGCTTCCCAATATTCAAATTTGTGTCTCCACCAAAGCTCTTGAAGTCACGGATAAAGGCTTGGTAGTGGAAGACGCGACCGGCAAAAGAACAATTGAAGCCGATACCGTTATCTATGCCATCGGTCAAAAACCCTTGCATGAGGAAGCTCAAGCCTTGTCTGACTGTGCTCCTGAATTCTATCAAATTGGAGACTGTGTAACACCTAGGAATATTTATGAGGCAGTTTCCGTGGCTTATCAGATAGCCATGGATATTGGCCGGTTTTAAATTGCATTCAAGATAATAATTGAGTTAGAGGTGGAGGGAGCCGCTCCACCTCTTTTCAGCCAGTTTGCCCAGACATTGGGGATAAAATATTTTAATTAATGTTGATTTAAAGTGAACAACTATTTATAATTTAGTAGTAATAATTTATTTGCCGTTTTCATAATACGGCTTTTTATTTTAACAAACTATTATTTAAAAGTTGTATGGTAGGACGGGAGGAGAATGAAAAATGCCTATCACTGAGTTTTTAGAGCGCAATGCCAAGCTTTATGGAGATGAGTTATCTCTGACGGAGATTAATATGGACCTGCAGGAAAAACATAATGTCACTTGGTTGGAATACGAATTGATTGAAAACAACCCAGCAGGCGAGTACAGGAGATCCATGACTTGGCGTGTTTTTGATGAAAAAGCAAATCGTTTAGCCAATCTGCTCATCAAAAGAGGAATAAAAAAAGGTGACAAAGTGGCAATTCTTTTGATGAATTGCCTGGAATGGCTTCCCATATACTTTGGAATCCTCAAAGCCGGTGCTGTTGCCGTGCCTTTAAATTTCCGCTATACCGCAGAGGAGATAAAATACTGTTTGGACTTATCTGATGCGGTAGCTTTAATTTTCGGACCGGAGTTTATAAGCCGGATGGAGGAAATTTACGATCAGATACCTAAGGTCAAAGTCTTGTTATTCTCTGGCGAAAACCGACCACTTTTTGCTGAAAACTATGATCGCCTAACCGCCAATTGTTCCTCCGAAGCGCCTAGGATAGAACTCTCGGACCATGATGATGCGGCTATCTATTTTTCTTCCGGAACAACCGGATTTCCTAAAGCAATTCTGCATACTCATAAAAGTCTTGTTGCGGCCTGTTATACGGAACAAAAACACCATGGCCAGACCAGAGAAGACAATTTCTTGTGCATTCCGCCTCTGTATCATACCGGCGCTAAGATGCATTGGTTTGGAAGCCTATTGTCGGGAAGCAAAGCAGTTTTGCTACGGGGAGTCAGGCCCGAATGGATCTTAAAAACAGTTTCCGAAGAGCAAATAACAATTGTTTGGCTTTTAGTTCCCTGGGCTCAAGATATTTTGGATGCCATAGAAAGAGGCGATATCAATCTGGCCGATTATAAATTAGCTCAATGGAGGCTCATGCATATCGGTGCCCAACCGGTTCCTCCGAGTTTAATTCGTCGTTGGAAAAAGTATTTTCCCAACCACCTCTATGATACTAATTATGGTTTAAGTGAATCTATCGGTCCGGGTTGTGTACATTTAGGAATAGAGAATATTCATAAAGTCGGTGCTATTGGCGTTCCCGGTTACCAATGGGAAGTTAAAATCCTCGATGACAACGGATCCCCGGTAAGCCAAGGGGAAATTGGGGAACTAGCTGTTAAAGGGCCGGGGGTAATGAAGTGTTATTATAAAGACCCTGAAGCTACCGCTAAAACTATTCGAGAAGGTTGGTTACTAACCGGGGATATGGCGAGAATGGATGAAGACGGCTTTATTTACCTGGTGGACCGCAAAAAAGATGTTATTATCAGTGGGGGAGAGAACATTTATCCGGTTCAGATCGAAGATTTCTTGCGGGCTCACGGGGCTATAAAGGATGTAGCGGTTATTGGCCTGCCGGATAAACGGGTAGGGGAAATTGCTGCCGCTATTATAGAACTTAAGCCGGGTTGTGTATGTACGGAGGAGGAGATTAACGCTTATTGTAAATCTTTACCACGTTATAAACGCCCTCGCCGCATTATCTTCGATGAAATACCGCGTAATCCAACGGGAAAAATTGAAAAACCACGTTTACGCGAAAAATACGG
>JAAYMU010000131.1 GCA_012521215.1 Peptococcaceae bacterium
CTTAATACGACCTGTCTCCCAAAGATAAATGGGCAAGTAAGCATGATCTGTCCCAATATCTCCAACTGAGGCTCCCTGGGGTATGTATGAAGCCACAAGTTTAAGGCGTGGTCCAAGTTTTACAGATAATGTCATAACTAACTCTCCTCAATTAAAAATTCCATTCCCATCTATTCCATTCCTAAATAAAGATCTCTTAAATTCCTAAATATATTTTCTTCAAAATCTGTAGTGCTCTCAAAATCAAATATTCTTCACAATAGACACATCAATCTAAGTAGCATAACAATAGACACACATTAAACCAAGTTCATTCCGCACTAAAAATCTCACAATACAAAAATAGCGAGATGCCTAAACATCTCGCAGTTCTTTTGAAGTGGTGACCCGTACGGGATTCGAACCCGTGTTACCGCCGTGAAAGGGCGGTGTCTTAGGCCTCTTGACCAACGGGCCAAATGAGCGAGAACATTTGATAGTATATCTAAAGGAATAATAAATGTCAACCCAGTTCTGAGATTTTTTTATTCTTTTGCCTATGATAATTTTGCTCTAAATGAAATTTTATTACTAAGCTAATTTTTTACTATCTAATTTCTTACTATCTGATTTCTTGGATGATCGGCAAAATCATTGGTTTTCTCTTCGTTCTCTCATACAGGTGTTTTCCTAGGGTCTCTCTAACTTGGTTCTTTAAGACAGCCCATTCCACCATGCCATTTTCCAAACAGAGTTCTATTGTTTCTTTAATTTTCTCTTTAGCTTCCTCCAGCATTGTCTCCGACTCACGGACATATACAAATCCTCTAGTTACAATATCCGGACCGGCCAATATCTGCCCATTCGAACTACTTAAGGCTACGACAACAATTAATATTCCATCCTGAGATAGTTGTTTTCTGTCTCGTAATACAATATTTCCGACATCACCGACTCCTAAACCGTCAACCAATACTCTTCCGGAAGGAACTTTACCGGCAATGCAGGCACCATTTTTGGTAAACTCAATAACGCTGCCGTTTTCAACAATGAAAATATTTTCTTTGGCAACACCAATTTGTTCAGCTAACTGTCCATGTTTTATTAGCATTCTATATTCGCCGTGAACAGGAATAAAATATTTGGGTTTTACCATATTAAGCATTAATTTTAATTCTTCCTGACTACCATGGCCTGAAACGTGAACACCGGCATCACGTTCATAAATAACATTAGCCCCCAGTCTAAAAAGTTGATCAATGGTTTTGGCAATTGATTTTTCGTTGCCCGGAATAGGGCTAGCGGAAATAACCACGGTGTCCCCAGGTAAGATCTCTATTCTTTTGTGGTCATTCTGAGCCATCCTGGTAAGGGCAGACATAGGTTCTCCCTGACTACCGGTGGTAATTATACAAGCCTGGTTGTTAGGCAGTTGAATAACTTCTTCCACATCCACCAAAACTCCTTCAGGCACGTTTAAATACCCTAATTCCGCCGCAATAGAAGCATAATTCTGCATACTCCTGCCTACTATGGCTACTTTGCGGTTGTTTTTCATTGCTGCATCTATTACCTGTTGAACTCGATGAACGTTAGAGGCAAAACTCGCCAGGATTATCCTTTCTTTTGCATCACGAAAAACCTCTTCGAACATAAGCCCGACCCGTCTTTCGGAATGAGTGAATCCCGGTTTTTCCACGTTTGTACTATCGGATAATAGACAGAGTACACCTTTTTGCCCCAATTCGGAAAATTTATAAATATCCAGTATTTCATCTGTTACCGGTGTATGATCCAACTTGAAATCACCGGTATGAACAATTACCCCTAAAGGAGTGTGAATTGCCAGTCCCACAGCATCTGGAATACTGTGACTCACCCGTATAAATTCAATTTTAAATATGCCAAGCTTGATACTCGTTCCAGGCTTGACTACGTTTACCTTATTGTAGTTTATATTGTTCTCTTTAAGCTTGGCCTGGACTAGACCGATGGTGAGATTGGTCCCAAAAAGGGGGACGTCTACATCTTTTAAAAAGTAGGGTAGTGAACCAATATGGTCTTCATGGCCGTGTGTCAACAGGATACCTAAAAGCATATCCTTGTTTTCCGTAACATAAGTGTAATCCGGAATTACGATATCGATCCCAAGCATGTCCTCTTCAGGAAATGCCATACCGGCATCGACAACAATCATCTGGTTATTATACCGGATTACCGTCATGTTCTTGCCGATCTCCCCCAATCCCCCCAAGGGAATAATTTGTAGTTTTTGTTCTTTTGGCAAAGCAAAACCTCCATTATTGTTTTATATATTTTAACGTTTACTTTTTCCCGTTCAATTTCTGTTATTCGCAGTTTAATTTGAAACGAAAACAAAGAAACACCCACACCCTGAGGCATCAGACTTAAAAAAGGCAATAAAAAGCCAATACTCAGTGCCACATCACAATAATTATTTAATTAGCCGTCCCACTTAATATCATTTATATTATAGTATTGAAATTTTATCTATGCAAGTACACAAAGACAATTACGACAATAGTATTCCCCATTTTTCAATAAAAGTAAAACTTCGGCAAAATAATGCCGAAGAAAATTAACATTTTATCTATTAAACGATTAAATATAAAATTTAAATATAAAAATAATTTATTAATATTAAATTTCTTCAGGAAGTTTACGAATTTCCGCTAAGAGTTCTTTTAAAAATGATTGTTCAGATTGAGTAGGCCCTACTAGCGGCAGCCTATAAGTTCCTGTTTGAAAACCAATTTCGTTTAATAAGAATTTAACCGGCACCGGATTGGAAGTTATAAATAGTCCCTTAAAAACGGGGTACAAAAGAGAATGCCATTTAATGGCAGTTTGGTATTCACCTTTGAAAAAAGCTTCTACCATTTTTTTGATTTGTTTGCCGACTAAATGGGAAGCCACACTGACTACACCCGCCCCCCCTAAAGAAAGCATAGGTAAGGTCAAGGAATCATCTCCCGCATAAATAGTAAAAGTGGCGGGAAGGCTTGTCTTTAGTTCGCTTACCTGGTCCATGTTCCCTGCGGCTTCCTTAATACATACGATATTGGGGATTTCCGCCAGTCTTTTTACGGTTTGGGGAAGCATGTTAATGGATGTCCTTCCGGGAATGTTATAAAGCATTACAGGCAGATCTGTGGCTTCTGCAATGGTTTTAAAATGTTGATATAAACCTTCCTGGGAAGGTTTGTTGTAATAAGGCACAACTGCCATTATACCGTCAAGGCCAAGGTCTGTACAGCGCTTAATCACCCTAACACTTTCAGCGGTTGAATAAGTACCGACCCCAGCAATAACCTTTAGAGAATCCCCAACAGCTTGTTTTATTTCCGTAAAGAGTTTGATCTTTTCTTCAGCTGAAAGGTTAGGCGCTTCTCCGGTAGTGCCCGCTACTACAATACCGTCGGAACCGTTTTCAGCCAAATAGCGGGCAATTCTTACAGCTTCGTGATAGTTTACATTAAGACTCTCATCAAAAGGTGTAACCATAGCGGTTAAAACTTTGCCAAACATCCTTGCTCCTCCCTATTCATTTTTCTAACTGAAATTTTTTGTGAAGAGACTGGACCGCAACAACCATATCTTCCTTCTTTACCAAAACCCAAATTGTTGTATGAGAATCGGCAGATTGCAGGATTTCAACATTATTATCAGCTAAAGTTTCTACCATATTCGCCATAACTCCAGGTACATCCGCGATCCCTCCACCGACAAGGGCTATCTTGGCGCAATTGGGAAAGGCTTCGGGTTCAAAACCCATATTTTTAAGAATACTGACAGCTCGATCCCCAATTTCATCCCGGACTGTATAAAGGATTTTGTCCTGCTGCACGCTAATAAAGTCTACGCTGATATCAGCCAAGGCCATTCCTTTAAATATTCTTTTAGCAGCTTGCGCCTTGGAATCTTCATTTTCAATATTGACTTTTATTTGAGTAATATTAGGAGTATGAGCAATACCGGTAATTATCTTATCCCCAATCAAGTCCGAACCTTCAGCCATATCCGGCTGCATATTAGTCACCAAAGTGCCCGGTGCATCTGAAAATGTGCATTTGACCCGTAAAGGAATGTTTTTTTGCATAGCAATTTCTACCGCCCTTGGATGAATTATCTTTGCCCCCTGGTGAGCTAAGTTGCTGATGTCATTATAGGTAACAACATCTAATATTTTAGCCTCCTCCACAATACGAGGATCCGCCGTCATAATACCCTCAACATCAGTATAGATATCAATCGCTTCGGCATTCAAAGCAACCCCAAGAGCTGCGGCAGTTGTATCACTTCCTCCCCGGCCCAAAGTAGTAATTTGTCCATCCTCTGTCACACCTTGAAATCCGGTTACAACAACAACTTTTCCTTCTTCAAGATGCTTTAGTACTTTCTCCTGTTTAATTTGGATTATTTTGGCATCGCCAAAACAATTGTTGGTTATAATTCCCGCCTGCCCACCGGTTAAGAGTACTGCTTCCAACCCGAGACTTTGTAAAGTGCTTACCATAACAGCCCCGGAAATAATTTCACCGCAACTCATGAGCAGGTCCAGTTCCCTTTTGGGTACCTCTGAATATATACTGGTAACCATTTTAATAAATGTATCTGTGGCGTAAGGGTCGCCGGAACGCCCTATCGCTGAAATAACAACTACGGGTGAATATCCCTTGCCTACCGCTTCGGAAACCTTGACTGCTGCCTGAGCCCTTCTTTCGGGAGTAGCAACAGATGTTCCGCCAAACTTTTGAATTAAAATACGCAAAATAAACTTCCCCTCCCATCTTTTTATTATTATAACAAATTAGTCAATTACATATAAATAAAAAAATTTAAAAAATTTCTCAGCCAATATTTATGAAGATATAGAATAATGTAAATTTAGTGTCAAGAAAATCAGACACTAAATTTACAAGAGTAGCCCTAAATACTTATTTTTAATACTAAAACAATATTAGTTATTAATCAGCCATATATTCAACCAAAATAGGCTGGATTTGTTTTCCTTGACAGGCTAATAAAATTGTTTCCGGAATTTTCTCCATATAAGCAACTAAAGAATTTTCCTTCTTTTCAGGGTTATCTTGGCCGAAAGGTACAAAGAAGATATTTTTGGTAGCAAGTAAAGTCCCAATATTTTTAGCATTTACTCCTAAACCATCATTTGTAGAGACGGCAATAACTAGCGGTATAAGATTACGTAAATTAGCTTTAGCAGCCATTAATACCGGAGTATCCGTTATGCCGTTGGCTAATTTAGCTAGAGTATTGCCCGTACAAGGCGCAATAACCATACAGTCAAAAAGTTTTTGAGGGCCAAAAGGTTCTACTTCCGGAATGGTTTTTAAAGGTTCTTTACCTGTAATCTCTTTTAAAGCCCCTTGCCAATGGGCGGCAGTTCCATATCTGGTATTCATACTCGCTACAGAATAGGAAATAATCGGTGTAATATCGGCTCCTTCTTGAGCCAGAATTCTTAAAACTTCAATTGCGTGGGCTAATGTACAGTGGGACCCGGTTAACGCAAAACCAATTTTATAACCTTTAAATCTCATTTGAACCCCCCCCCTTCGAAACAGCAATTGCATTTGCTCTAAGGTGTTCAAGAATAATGGGGGGATATACTTTGGCCAAAATTTTAGCGGCTGTTTTCGGCGCTACTATTCCCGGCAGACCAGGAGCAAGCTGGGCTTTAATTCCCAACATTCGGGCATATTCAAAGTCAGTGCCTCCCGGAATTGAAGCTATATCGATAATAACGGCCTCCCGGGAGACCTTATCCAAGATTTCCCGATGAAGAACAAGAGAGGGTACGGTATTAAAAATAATTTCTGCCTTATTAATTTCTTCAGCTAATTGGTCATAATCAATAGCTTTTACTCCCATTTCTATGGCCCGGGCTAAATCAGCTGGTTTACGAGCTACTACCGTTACATCAGCCCCCATGCCTTTAAGCAAATGGACAAGGGTAGTGCCAAATCTACCAAGACCCAATACATAGCTGGCACTGCTATGAATAGTAATATTGGTGGCTTCCATGGCCATTTGGACAGCGCCCTCGGCAGAAGGAATAGAATTGAGAATAGCAACATCGTCTCTGTTGGCGATCTCATATAGTGTTATGTTCAACTTTTCTGCCGCTTTTTTCAAGGCAGGACGGGCAAATCCAATAAAAAGCGGCACACCTGGTGGAATTGATTCAAGGACTTCTTTATTCAAAAAAAATGGAGAATTAGAGTATTTGGCCTTTACCAGTCCCCGTTCATCTGCTCCGAACATTGGAAAAAGAAGAGCATCCGCTTTTAAGATTAGCTCTTTAAAAGAAGCCGCATGCTCAATACTGTTCAACAGGGGGGATTTTTCCAGGCCAAGACCAATAATTTCAGCGCCGAGTTTCTGCAACTCAGGAATAAGATAAATCTCCCTATCGTCACCCCCGACTACCGCCAGGCGTACTCCTTCAAGTACTGCACCCATAGTAATATGCCTCCTTGTTGGATAGTGTCTGGGTAAACTACTATCCATTATATGAGTAGGCATAGCATGCGGTGCTTGAGGTTCTTTTTAATCCAATAAATTCTCTAGACCCAAAATAAAGGCAGTTGATTTATAAGACTTACGAATAGCCAGCATAACCCCTGGCATGTAAGCCTCCCTGCTATAGGCGTCATGCCGGATAGTTAGGGTTTGTCCCAATCCTCCAAAGATTACTTCTTGATGAGCCAACATTCCAGGCAAACGGACAGAGTGAATATGAGCCCCATTTATATTTCCGCCCCTGGAACCAGGAATTTTTTCATATTCATTAGGATGTCCCTGCAGAATCGGTTTACGGTTTTGAGAAATTAATTCCATGGTTTTAAGAGCGGTTCCGGAAGGAGCATCCAATTTATTGTCATGATGTAATTCAATTATCTCTACGTGCTTAAAATATTTCGCCGTTTCCTGAGCAAATTTCATCATGAGAATTGCTCCCAAGGAAAAATTAGGAGCGATGAAGACCCCGACATTATTCTCCTTAGCCAGTTCTTCCAGTTCTGCAATTTCCTCGCTATCCAGACCAGTGGCTCCGATAACCGGTACAACTCCTGCTCTTATGGCTTCTTTAGCATTAGAAAAAACTGATTGGGGATTGGTAAAATCCACCAATATGTCTGCTTTGGATTTTTGGAGGCTGTCAACGGAAATCTGTCCTGTTATCTGTATATTAAGCTCTGACATTCCCAGAACAGTTCCAATATCTATACCTAGATTTCTTATATCCGCGGCCCCGACAAGTTCCATATCTTCCTGGTCAAGAATAGTACGGATTACCTCCATACCCATTTTTCCACAGGCACCAGCCACAAATACTCGAATTTTACTCACTGTAATTCCTCCTGCATTAAAAATAGAACTTGGCTAGCGCCAAGCCTTGATTTTGGTGACGGCCTCATTAACATACTTTAAAATGACTAAGGGAAAACCCCGAACTAGTCAGCCGGGGTTAGTTTCTACTAATATTTTATTATAATATAACACTACTGTCAAACATCTTAAAAGCAGCAAAAGTATATCTTATCCAAATTGAGCATAGTCAATATCTACAATTATCACTTCACTGCCGACTTTTTTAATAGCTTTCCAGGGAATGACCACCGTATCAATCTCTCGCTCACTGTTACGATTAAAGAACCAGCTATAACTGGAACGAGATGATATAATCAATGCTTCTATTTTACCATTAGCATTAATCTTAATATCGCTGTCCCCTATCAAGCCTAGTTTTGCTCCATCGTGGAGATTAACAATCTCCTTGCCGGACATTTCACTTAAAAGCATATTAAGCCCTCCTTTTCTGGACATAGGCTAGAAACTTCTGGCCGTAGGGTTGAATTATGGCAATTAGTAAAGAAAAAACCGCCAATGGTTTAAAGTAATAAACGGAAGGCGGATTCCAAATTTCCTCCGGAAGCCCTAAAAAGGTTAAAAGCAATTCCAAAGATAAGTAAATTCCCCCCGCAGTTCCTACTAATTGGGTTATAGCTTTAGCTAAAGAACTAGATGCCCGATCGGAACGCCACATCATCATTTTAAGACGAGCCCTTAGAGAGAAAACAATGCCCAAAAGCAGCAAAGCACTGATTAGGATATTCATAGAATCCCTCCAATAGGATCTATGATGTTCCTTTCATATATATGCTTAGGTTTGGGAGCTTATAACCCTGTAGAGCCAAATCCACTCTGATTTCGTGCTGTAGAGGTTAATTCCGTGACTTCCACAAAAGATGCCCGGTACACACCTGTAATTAGCATTTGGGCTATACGATCGCCGTTTTTTATGGTGATCTCCTCTTGGCTGAAATTTGTCATCGGTACTATAATTTCTCCCCTATAATCAGAGTCTATAACCCCCACCCCATTGCTCAAAGCCAGTCCTTTCAAGGATAAACCGCTGCGAGCAAAAATTAAAGCCACAACCTCAGGTCCAGGCAGTTCTATCGCTATTCCAGTAGGAACTTTAACTCTCTCCCCGGGTTTAATTACCAGATCCTTTTCCAAATAGGCATACAGGTCCGCCCCTGCCGCCCCGGAACTGGCGTAAAAGGGAATTTGGCTGTTTGTTGTGAAAGCTTTCAGTTTTTTAATTTTAACCGTTATAGTTTTCCCCATATCTCCTCTTCCTATTCAAGATTAATTGCATTTTGACAAGCATAAGATTTACAGTGAGGCTTTAATAAGCTTATCAAAATCTGTACTAAATTCTTTTTGTCCCAGAGTAAGGATACTGATTTTATCCTTTAGCCAAAGCCGTTCCATAACCCTGTTTATGTCGGCCAAGGAAACTTTTTCTATCTCTTCAACAGTTTCCTCGGCGGTTTTGACCCTGTTGAAGGATAACTCCGTTTTACCAAGTCGGCTCATAATACTGTTTACCGATTCTAAACCTAAATAAAGGTTGCCTTTGATCTGAGCTTTTGACTTCCGTAGTTCCTCTTCACTAATACCTTTAGTTTTCAGGATATTCATTTGTTCCAAGATACATTTTATAACTTCATTGGTTTTAGCATTGTTTGTTCCGGCATAAATGGCAAAAAGTCCTGTGTCGGCATAAGTAGAATGGTAAGAATATACTGAATAAGCTAAGCCTCTTTGCTCCCTGATTTCTTGAAAAAGCCTGGAGCTTAAACCACCGCCCAAAATATTGTTAATAATATAAAGGACAGGCATATCTTTATCGTTTTGGCCTAAACCCGGAACCCCGACTATTAAGTGCATCTGTTCAGTATCTTTGGTTACTGATCTCCTGACAACACTTCCTTCCGGTTTAGCAAATGATGTCTGGGTTTCCGGCCTTGTTAAGTTGGCAAATGCCGCTAGTTTTTCCACTATATCCTGGTGTTTTATCTTACCGGCTACCGCAATAACGATTCTATCCGGCGTATAATTGGTATGCAGATAATCTTGGATCTTTTGTCTGTCAAATTGCTTGATTGTTGTTTCATCACCGAGGATGGGCTTCCCCAGAGGATGGTCATCCCAAACATATTGGGAAAAAAGATCATGGATTAAGTCATCGGGGGTATCCTGATACATCTTGATTTCTTCTAAAACAACATTTTTTTCCTTGTCAATTTCAAGGGGATCAAAACGAGAGTTAAAGAACATGTCGCTCAATACTTCAATTGCTAAAGATATATGTTCATCAAGCACTTTGGCATAGTAGCAAGTGATTTCTTTAGTTGTAAAGGCGTTTAATTGCCCCCCTACAGACTCCAAAGATTCCGCCAGCTGGCGAGCCGAACGGGTTTCTGTGCCTTTAAAAAGCATATGTTCTATAAAATGCGAAATTCCTTCATAGCCCTGGGTTTCATAGCGAGACCCTGTTCCAACCCATATTCCGATGGCAACAGATCGTACATGGTCTATCTCTTGAGTCAGTACTCTAACTCCATTAGCAAAGGTATGTTTCTGGTACAAATATTTGCATCCTCCCAACTTTAAATTTCTACTAGCTTATTTTTGGAAAATAATCTTTAAAATTCAAAATACCCCATGGGCTGTTTTTATAATCCTGGGGAGTAACAAGCATAGCTTGTTTTATAAGTTTATCACCAATAAATATATTATAGTAACCTAGAATATCCCCGGCTTTTATTTCTCGCCGGACCTTTTGGTGAAATATAGCCTGCGCTTTAAGCATACTATTTTTCTCTTTTTCAATACATATTATAACATCCGATCCTAAAACAGCTGGAATATCCTTACCGCCATGTCGGTAAGTCGCGACCTGATCTCCTTTTTTACCAAGAGTATAAATCTCGGTATGATTGAATCCCCATTCCAAAAGCCTGTAAGCATCTCCAAAACGGTCAGGAGCATTGAGCAGTACACAAATCAATCTTCTACCTTCTTTTGTGGCTGAAGCTATAAGACATTTCCCCGCAGCATTGGTTGTCCCTGTTTTAATGCCGTCAGCCAGAGGATAACTCCATAGCAGTTTATTAGTATTTTTAACCTGTTGTGATTTATGAGGCTGCTTATATTCAATCACCCCGTATTGTTGGGCAACAATTTTGGCAAAAACAGGGTTTTTCATGGCGTATCTGGCAATAATCGCCAAATCATATGCAGTCGAATAATGGTCCTGATCCGGGAGCCCATGGGGATTCACAAAATTAGAATTAAATGCACCGAGAGATACTGCCTTAAGATTCATTAGCCGTATAAATTCTTCCATACTTCCGGCAGTCTGTTCGGCAATAGCCACACAGGCATCATTTCCGGAACGTATAAGAGCACCTTCAATTAATTCTCCTAGGGCTAATTTATTCCCTTTGCTTAAATAAATAGAGGATTCACCAACTTGGTCAGCTTTTTCACTGACAGTAGATATTTCATCAATACCGGCCAGATCCAAAGCCGTGATGGCTGTCAGAACTTTAGTTGTGCTGGCCGGCGGGCGCTTCCTATGGGCTTCTCTCTCGTATAAAACATCTCCTGTTTGAGCATCAATAAGAATCGCTGAGTGGGCTGAAACATAGGGCAAAGTCCATCTACCTGTAACCATTTTGGAGGTTTCTACCGAAACTTCATCTATTTCTTCAGCCTGGCAAGTAAAGCTAACGATAAACATAAATAGAAAGACGCTAATAATTAACCGCGTCGTATTTTTGGTCATGAAACCACCCCTTTATTTAACTCATGGGGTAGTATATCCCGAACCTTGGAATGTTATTAATTTTTCTAAGGTAATAACCATATACTGCTCATTGCTAAGACTGGATAAAATTTGGGGAAGAGCTTTAACTGTATTTTCTTTAGGATGCATTAATACAATAGCACCCTTTTTTTCCGGTTGAACTCCATATTTCTTTTGAGGATTAATAATTCTCTTAGTAATAAGCTCCGGGGTGCTGTCTGATTTCCAGTCAATAGTATCCAGAGTCCAAAGAACAGTTGTATACCCTAATTCTTCAGCGGCCAGCAAGCCGCTCTTTCCTCTTTCCCCATAGGGCGGGGCATAAAACTGGGTTTTTCTCCCTATTATATCCCAAATAATTTTCTCGGTTTTGGTGATTTCCTCTTTATTTCTGGTCACAGACAGTTGATCAGGGTGCGGATGCGAGTATCCATGGTTTTCAATTTGGTGGCCTCTTTCGGCCATAATTTTCAGCAGATCAGGGTGCTTTTGCGCCCAGCGCCCGGTTACAAAAAAAGTAACTTTGACCTGATACTCATCAAAAATTTCTAGCATAGGAGGTATATATTCTTCTCCCCAGTCCACGTTAACGGTAAAGGCCATTACCTTTTCGTTAGTCTCTACCTGTTCTAAGGGAGCCGGTAAATCCAGGCTACTGACACCTATAGGACGGTTATGCAACAATAAAAGACTGATAAAAATTAAGCTTACCATTACGGTTTTTATTTTAAATTTTGTCAATTTTAGAACAAACATCTGTTTTTCCCTCCACTACATTACTATGCTCAGGATAGAAAAGACAGACGTTTTTCTAAAACATTATTGGGTTACTTAAAAATTTCAGGATTTTTCCTTAAGATAAATTATTTATTGGCCCGTAAAGCTTCTTTACGGGAGAGATTAAGTCTACCCTGCTTATCTATACCGGTAGCTTTGACCATAATCTCATCACCAACTCTGACCACATCTTCAACTTTGGCCACCCTGCCTACATCAAGCTGGGAAATATGAACCAGCCCATCTTTGCCGGGCAAACCCAATACTCCCGGTATAACTTCCACAAAAGCACCAAAATCCATAATCCTGACAACTTTTCCTTTGTAAATTTGGCCTATCTCAACATCTTGGGTCAAGGCGCGAATTATTTCTGCCGCTTTTTCACCGGCTTCGGAATTGACGGCAGCAATAAAAACTCTTCCGTCATCTTCGATATCGATTTTGGCCCCAGTTTCTTCAACAATCTTTTTGATTATTTTGCCGCCCTGACCTATAACATCCCTAATTTTATCCGGGTGAATGGTAAAGGTAATAATCCGCGGAGCATAGGGTGAAATAGTTTGGCGCGGTTCAGGGATTACTTCCAGCATTTTACCAAGAATAAAATCTCTGCCCGCTTTAGCTTGTTTTAATGCTTGATCTAAAATCTCCCTATCCACACCTTTAATTTTTATATCCATTTGCAAGGCTGTTACTCCCTTGGCGGTACCGGCCACTTTAAAATCCATATCCCCATCATGATCTTCCAAACCCTGAATGTCAGTAAGAATGGCAATCTGACCTTCTTCTTTAATAAGTCCCATGGCAATTCCCGCCACCGGAGCCTTGATAGGAACTCCAGCATCCATTAAAGATAGGGTACTGCCACAAACTGAAGCCATGGAACTTGACCCGTTGGATTCCAATACTTCGGATACTACTCTAATGGTGTAAGGAAAATCTTCCTCACTGGGGATCACAGGCAGCAAGGCTCTTTCCGCTAAAGCTCCGTGTCCTATTTCTCTTCTGCCCGGTGCTCTCATGGGACGAACCTCTCCTACACTATAGGGCGGAAAATTGTAATGGTGCATATATCTCTTTGATTCTTCCAGACCCAAGTCGTCAATAATCTGTTCGTCACCAACCGCTCCCAGAGTGGTAACACTTAATACCTGGGTCTGACCGCGGGTAAATAAAGCGCTACCATGAGTCCGCGGCAAACGGCCAACTTCAATGCTTATCGGTCTGATCTCATCCATAGCCCGACCGTCAGGTCTAATATGCTCAACAGTAATTAAACGGCGGACAATATAATGAACCAATTTCTCTAAAACTTTAGCCACATCGTCTAATTGCTCAGGAAATTCTTCGGCAAATAACTCTAATGCTTCCTGTTTGACCTGCTCTACAGCTTCCTGTCTGGCTAATTTATCCTCAATACGAATAGCTTGATCCAATTTATCATAGGCCCAATCTTTAACCTTAGACTCAAGCTCTTCGGGAATAGGGGTTACCACAACTTCTCTTTTGGGCTTAGCCAATCCAAGCTGCAAAGCTTCCTCTTTAAACTCCTCAATAAATAAGGCAATTTTTTTAATCTCTTCATGCCCAAACATAATGGCTTCCAACATTTGTTCTTCCGGTACCTCGTTGGCCCCGGCCTCTACCATCATAACAGCATCTTTGGTTCCGGCCACGGTTAGATCCATCAGACTTAATTCTGACTGCTCTACTGTAGGGTTGATCACAAATTGGCCGTCAACCAGTCCGACAGTAACGGCAGCAATCGGGCCTTCAAAGGGTATATCTGATATAGTTAAGGCCGCGGAGGCAGCATTAATGGCTGTCACATCAGGGGCGCAATCTTGATCTACGGACATAACCATAGCCGCAACCTGCACATCATTACGAAAACCCTCAGGGAAAAGGGGCCTTATCGGCCTGTCAATTAGTCTGGCCGTTAGGGTAGCTTTCTCGCTGGGCCTTCCTTCTCGTTTAATAAAACCCCCGGGAATCCTTCCGACAGCGTAAAATCGCTCATCAAAATCTACGGTTAAAGGAAAAAAATCAATGCCTTCTCTCGGTTGAGCACTGGCTGTGGCAAAAGCCGAAACAACAGTGTCTCCATATCTGACATAAACTGCCCCTCCTGCCTGACGGCCAATCACACCTGTCTCAAATGTTAATTCTCGATTGCCAACTATTATGGTGCGTTTTAAGACTTCTTGAGTCACAACGAAACCTCCTTAAATAATAGCTACCTATTATTGCATAACTTGTAATATATTCGTCATATAATTTATTATTTCCTGCAAAGGATTAAAAAAATCCTGGGACTATATTTTTTAAACTTGCATCTTAATTTTTTGATTTTACACCGGTTCTTAAGTCGTTTTATGCAAAAAAGAGGTGCTGATAAACACCTCTTAAAATAGCAAATAGTAATTGGCTTTTTAGTGACGTAATCCTAAGTCCGTAATAATCTTACGATAACGGTTAAAATCATTCTTTTTCAAGTAATTAAGAAGAGCGCGGCGCCGGCCTACTAATTTTAAAAGGCCTCGACGCGAATGATGGTCATTTTTGTGTGTTTTAAAATGTTCAATGAGCTCGTTAATTCTAAAGGTTAAAAGAGCAATTTGCACTTCCGGTGATCCTGTATCACCTTCATGTTGTTGAAACTTAGTGATAATTTCCTTTTTTTTCTCTGGTGTAAGCATTTTTGTCTACCTCCATTTTAAAATCGCCTGCTTCCAAGAAAGACGTCGGAGTTTCGTCTAACCTAGGAGAGGTTGCTTTGGTAATTTTAACTCATTATGCCCTATTTGTAAAGCCCGATCTCTGCTATCCTGACCATAAAATAAAAATTATTGCTGGAGAACATATAAGGCTTGCTGTCTATCTTTATGCAGCTGAGAAATAATCTCCTCCGGGCCTTGAAATTTTTTTTCGGAACGCAGCTTAGATTTAATTTTGACCATAATCTTCTGGCCATATAAATCCCCTTGAAAATCAAAGAAATGAACTTCTATTGTTCTTTCACTTTCTTTTTTGAAAGTGGGTCTTAAGCCGATGTTCATCATGCCGCCATATCTTAGGCCGTTAATTTCACTTTCAACCGCATACACCCCGTTTTTGGGCACAAGTAGGTCCTCGTCCACTTCGATATTAGCTGTTGGGAAACCCAAGGTTCTACCTCTTTCATCGCCATGAATAACCCGGCCGCAAATAGAAGGAGAACGCCCCATCATTTTTGTAGCTAGATCGATCTCCCCTTCCAGTAAATATTTTCTAATTTCTGAAGAAGATATAACTTTACTTCCTAGTTTCTGAGCATGGATCACACTTACCTGAAAATCATATTTTTCGGCCAATGTTTTCAGGAGCTCAGGATCCCCTTTGCCCTGAAAGCCAAAAGAATAGTTGAATCCGACCACAACGTGAACGGCACCAATTTGGAGCAGAATGTTCTTGACGAAATCTTCAGGGGAGGTATAGGCCAACTGAACTGTGAAAGGAACTACAAAGACTTTATTTACTCCCAGCTCTTCCAATATTTTAAGCCTTTCTTCATGCTCTGTAAGAAGATTCAATTTTCTTTCAGGATAAAGAATTTTAAGCGGATGAGGATAAAACAGAAAAACCGAAAAATCCACTCCCAGCTCCTGAGCTTTTTCCAATCCGCAACGAAGTAATTTTTGATGGCCCAGGTGAACCCCGTCAAAATTACCTAAAGCAATAACTGTTGGTTCATAGTTTTTTCCAGGTTCAACATTACATATCTTCAATTTGCCCTACCTCCAATTGAGCGAAACTTCTGTCAGTTATTGGCTAATACTTTTTCCGGGTAAAGTGAATTATTATTTATAATGCCAATTCCCACGAATTTCCCTTGACAGAAAACCTGGTATATATTACCTTCCATTCTTGTCTTGTCTGCTTCTATAAAAGTATTTTTTGATACATTTTCTCTGACCAGGCCAATTCCGGTAGGAAGACCGTTTTTAAAAGCTTGCAGGCGGGTTGAAGGGATATCTAGTTGCGGCAGGGTCAATCCCCATTCGGGGCTTAACAGAAAGTTGAAATCATTTTCAGCTAAAAAACTTTCTATTTCTTCTAGAGTAAAGGCCGAGGCAAGATCGAATTTTCCGGACTTCACTCTTAGTAAAAAAGACATATGGGCTCCACAGGCTAACGCCTGTCCAATATCGTGACATAAAGATCTTATGTAAGTCCCTTTAGAACAAATTATGTCTAACATGGCTTTAGGAAAATCACCATCTTGCCACTCAAGTAGTTCGAGCTTTTCAATGGTTACCTGGCGAGTTTCCCTTTTAATTTCCAGCCCTTTTCTGGCATATTCATAAAGGTGCTTGCCGTTTTTTTTCACCGCAGAATACATGGGAGGTACTTGCTCTATCCTGCCTGTAAATTGAGGCAGAATTCTTTCCAGATCAACCCTTTTAAGGTCAGGAATTTTTCTTGTTAGTTCTACACCGTAAGAGTCTAAGGTATCAGTTGTAATCCCAAAAGTAATTTCCGCTCGGTAATGTTTCTGCTGCCCTGTATAATATTCAGCCAGCCTGGTTGCTTTTCCTAAACAAATAGGTAAAACGCCGGCCGCTCCCGGATCAAGCGTACCGATATGACCTGCTTTCTTAGCTTTTGTATTTCTCAAAATCCATCTCACAATATCAGATGAAGTCATACCGACAGGCTTTAAGACATTAATGATTCCGTTCAATATTCAAAGCCTCCTCCAAGGCCGTAATAACTTCTTTTACTGCCTCCTTAAGGGGGCGGTAGATTGTGCAGCCAGAAGCCCGGATATGCCCACCTCCACCAAATCTGGAAGCTACCCGATTAACATCCAGCCAGGAATTGGAACGAAAACTGACTTTAATTTCGTTATCTTCCAATTCTTTTATAAGTACGGCAGCTTCAACCTGCTCTATACTCCGAGCATAATTTACCAATCCTTCACTTAAATTCTCATCAGCACCTGACTCCAAAAAGTCACGCTGAGATAAAACAATAACAGCAATACTATTATTATGTAGAAGTTCCAAATTAGTCAGGGCCTTACGCAGTAGTTTAATTTGGGGAAGAGTCTTGCGTTCAAAAATAATATGATTGATGGCCGCAAGATCAATTCCTGTTTTAATCAACTGAGCAGCAATTTTAAAACTGTCCGGCGTAGTATTACTGTAACTAAATCTCCCGGTATCCGTGATTATGGCCGTATACAAATTGATAGCAATATCGTATGAGATAGCCACACCCATTTTTTTAAGGAGAAAATAAATCATCTCCCCGGTAGCCGCTGCTTTGGAGTCCACCCAGTTTATAGTCCCGAACTTGTTATTTGATACATGATGATCAATATTAATAATCTGTTTATCCTTTATAAATTCACTATTTATAGTGCCAAATGCCCTTTCAGCTTCAGCACAATCAATAAAGATCAACACCTCGGGCAGTTCCTCAGGCCATGAATTAGAAATTTTATTAACTCCCGGAAGAAATTTTAAGTTTTCCGGTATAGGCCCCGCATTATAATAGGATATTTTTTTGCCCAAACTTTCTAAAGCTAACCCTAAGGCTAACATGGACCCCAAGGAATCCCCATCTGGGGAAACATGGGAGAAAAGTGCCGCGGCTGGCACTTTCTCAAGTATTGAACTTAAAATCGTGATATGCTTACTATTTCTTTCCCTCGGCATCTTCGGGATCACCTTTCGCTCCTACTTCGCGCAGTAACTTAGAAATATGAGCACCATACTCAATAGATTGATCAAACTTGAATGTTATCTCCGGTACATGACGGAGCCTTACTATTTTCCCAATCTCAGTGCGCACATAACCGGTGGCTCTGGCCAAAACATCCATGCTGTTTTTAACCTCATCCTGGTTGCCCATAATACTGACAAATATCTTGGCATATCTTAAATCATCCGATACTTCGACATCGGTAACCGTCACAAAACCTAATCTCGGATCCTTGATATCCTCTCTGATAATCCTGGATACCTCTTGCTTAATAGATTCTGCTAGACGGAAAGCCCTATGTTTAACCATTAGGATTCCCTCCAATGCTTATATTAGAGCTCTCTTTTAACTTCCTCCAAAATGTAGGCTTCAAAAACATCGCCTTCTTTGATGTCATGAAAGTTCTTAAGCCCTATACCGCATTCATAGCCTTCTACAACTTCTTTGACATCGTCTTTGAATCGTTTCAGAGACTCTATTTCATCCTCAAAGATTACTTTGCCGTCTCTAACTATCCTAATTTTGGAAGAGCGCGTTACCTTACCTTCAGTTACATAGCTTCCGGCCACTGTGCCAATTTTAGGCACTTTGAATACCTGTCGAACTTCCGCCTTGCCCTGAGCAACTTCTTTAAAGTCCGGATCCAACAAGCCCTCCATCGCAGCTTTAATATCATCGATAGCATCATAAATTACCCGGTAAAGCCTGATACTGACCCCTTCCAATTCCGCGGTTGCTTTCGTGTTGGAATCATGTCGTACATTAAAACCAATGATAATAGCATTGGAGGCAGCGGCTAACATTACATCCGATTCACTGATAGCTCCAACACCGCCGTGAATAATATTAACTCTGACTTCTTGGGTAGACATTTTCTCCAAGGATTGCTTTATGGCTTCCACTGAACCGTGAACGTCCGCTTTAATGATAATATTTAATTCTTTTACTTCGCCTTCTTTGATTTTGTCAAAAAGGTCTTCCAGGCTAATTATTGATTTTTGTTTTATTTCTTCGGCTTTTTTCTCATCCGCCCGGGCAGAGGTTATACTGCGGGCCAGTTTTTCATCCTCAACAACATTGAAGATTTCCCCGGCAGAAGGCACTTCCGATAGTCCCTGTACTTCAACAGGCATAGACGGCCCGGCTTTCTTTACTCTGCGTCCTTTATCATCGACCATGGCCCTAATACGCCCAAAGGACTGCCCCGCGATTAGAATATCCCCTACTTTTAATGTGCCTCTGGCTACCAAGAGAGTCGCTACAGGACCCTTTCCTTTATCCAGTTTGGCCTCAATTACTGTACCTGATGCCTTTCTATTGGGGTTAGCCTTTAATTCCTTCATTTCGGCTACCAGCAGAATCATTTCCAATAGGCTGTCAATATTCTTCCTGGTTTTAGCAGACACGGGAACGGCTATAGTATCCCCGCCCCATTCTTCTACCACTAATCCGTATTCCGTCAATTCTTGCTTAACCCTATCCGGATTGGCCTCGGGCTTATCAATTTTGTTAATAGCGACAATTATCGGTACATCTGCGGCTTTAGCATGGTTAATAGCTTCCACGGTTTGAGGCATAACCCCGTCATCGGCAGCTACAACTAAAACAGCAACATCCGTAACTTGGGCTCCGCGAGCTCTCATAGCTGTAAAGGCTTCATGCCCCGGAGTATCCAAAAAAGTGATCTTCTGATTCTTTACATCTATTTGATAGGCTCCGATATGCTGGGTAATTCCTCCGGCTTCAGACGCCGTAACATTGGCGGAACGAATAGCATCGAGCAAGGATGTTTTTCCATGGTCAACATGGCCCATTACTGTTACTACCGGCGGACGAGGTTTAAGATCTTTGACGTCGTCTTCCTCTTCCTCAATAACAGTCAGTGGCTTTTCAACTTTTACTTCTACGGTCACGCCCATTTCATTGGCTACGATTGTTGCGGTATCGGAATCGATTTCTTGATTGATAGTAGCCATAACACCAAGTTTCATGAGTTCTTTAATAACTTCGCTGGCTTTTCTGCTCATGCGCATTGCCAGTTCCTGTACAGTCATACTTTCCGGTATCACTATATGCTTTGGCGTAGTATCCTTTTTCTCTTTAGTTTGGGGCCGCTCATTTTTTCTTAGGATAGCAGTAATATCTTTTTCGGCGCCACGTTTTTTGTTATAGTGAAAATCTCTGTTAGCGTGGGCTTTTTTCTTGTCGGGAGCTTGTCGTTTAACAGGTTGTTCGGCTACGGTAAGCTCAACCGATTTGCCCTCAATTCTAATCCTCTGGGTTTGAGGAGCTTTTCTATTATCCGATCCCGGCCTTCCGCCTGATGCCGGTCTTCTTCTCCCTTCAGGGTAGGGTCTTGGTCCCTGGTTGGGGAGCCTTCGTCCGTCTCCGGAAGGACGGTGTCCAACAGGACGAGTTTCCCCTTGAGCACCGGAAGCAAATGGCCTGTCCCCACTCATAGGAGATCTTGGTCCGGTCCCGTCGCCAGGTCTTGGCGGCCTGCGCATTTCCCCACGCGGCCCCTGGCCCTGTTCTGGCTGCCTCCTCATCTCACCTGGGAGCCTTTGCCCCTGGGGTGCAACTCTTTCTCGCGGAGGCCTTTGCCCTGGCATCGGCGGTTTCTGACCCTGCCCCGGTCTTCTTATTTCGCCCATGGGGTTTTGTCTCTGGGGCGCCTGTCTTGCTTGCGGTCTTTTCATTTCACCAGCTGGTTTTGGCCCCTGGCTTGACGGCATGCTTTGATCCCCCTGAACACTTGGTCCCGTGACTTTTGTTTGCGGCGCCTGCTGTTTTAAACCGGGGTCCTGCCTAACCTTTTCCTGGGAAAGCCTTGAACCTTCCGCCGGTGATTTAAGGTTTTCTGGGGGAGCCTTACTTTCTTCAGATAGCCTTTTGCTGGTTTCCCCTTTACTTTTTAAATCTTTGGTGGGGAGGTCTTTTGAAGCACTCGGTTTTCCCAATATCTGTTTTATTTTATTGGCATCTTCTACTGTTATCGCACTTAGATGATTTTTAACCTCAATACCGATGACATTTAATTTTTGAATTACATCTTTACTTGATAAATTCAATTCTTTTGCTAATTCATGAACCCGAATTGTGCTCATTTGGTCACCCCCAAAAAACGAGAATTATATATAACTCTTCAACTCCTTATTTTAATTTGGAGACCTTGATGCGTCCCCTTTCTTAAGTATTGCATCTGCAAAACCTTTATCGTCAATAAGAATTATTGATCTTGGTGACAGCCCAACAGCCGATCCTAATTCCTGTTTTGTTCCTATCTTAAGAACAGGAATATCTAGATCATGTGCCCAGGGGCTAAATTTAGTGTAAGCTCCAGGAGAATCCTCGGCTATAAGTAAGAGATATCCCTTTTTCTTTTTCAACAGCGCTTCTACTTGAGATTCCCCGGTATAAACCTTGCCCGCCCGTCTGGCAAGGCCCAGCATGGAAGTTATTTCCAGCCTCACAAAGAATTCATCCGCCTTTCCAGTTCAGCAAGCATTTCACTTGACGGTTTAAGGGCAAAGGTTTTTTCCAATTTGTTGTTTTTTATTACTTTCTTTAGACATTCTAAATCAGGACAAAGATATGCTCCACGCCCATTTTTTTTGGAAGTAGGATCGAATTCTAAAATTCCGTCAGAGGTTTTTACAATTCTTAACAGTTCCTTTTTGGGTTTTTTTTCCTGGCATCCTAGACACATACGCATCGGGATTTTACGGACCTTCATGTTTTCACCCTCATTACAAACAAGTTTCCAAAAGTCAATCAATATAATTTACATGCCACTCACTTGCTCATATTTTTCCCAACATCTATTCCTCTTGGAATTTGTTTTAAATCCTATGGTTCATCCTCATCTTCTTCCGGAGCTTGCTCATATCCTTCATCATACTGTTCATATTCGCTTTCCGGATTATCGTACTCAGAGTATTCTTCATATTCCTCCGGTGAATACTCATCGTATTGCTCGCTGTTTTCATCTGGGTACTCATCATAATTCTCATCTGCATACTCTTCGTAGTTCTCATCTGCGTATTCATCGTAATTTTCATCTGTGTATTCTACGTAGTCCTCTTCAGCATACTCTTCACTGTCATATTCTCTATCATCATAAGCCTGATCGTAGCCTTCTTCTTCATAATATTCGTCATAACCTTCATCATAACCTTCGTCATAGCTCTCTTCATAACCTTCTTGGTCATAATCCTCATAAGTATCGTCATAATCTGAATATTCCCCGTCGTAATATTCGGAGTCATAATATTCATTATATTGATCATCGGCAGCAAAGGATTCTGTCGGAATTAAATTCTGAGCAATAGCTTGAGATTCACTTTTAATATCTATCTTCCAACCTGTAAGTTTCGCCGCCAATCTGGCATTTTGACCCTCTTTGCCAATTGCCAGGGATAGTTGATAGTCGGGAACAACTACTAAAGTCACTCTATCTTCATGTTTGGGATAAACCCCCAGAACTTTGGCCGGGGATAAAGCATTGGAAACAAATTCCACCGGATCCTCAGACCAGTTAATAATATCCATCTTTTCCCCTTTAAGCTCGTTAACGATATTCTGCACGCGAATTCCTTTGGGACCTACACAAGCACCAACCGGATCAACATTTTTATCCCTGGAATAAACGGCAATTTTTGATCTGGCACCGGCTTCCCGAGCTACAGCTTTGATTTCTACAATACCATCATGGATTTCAGGCACTTCCAATTCGAATAAACGTTTAATAAGCCCCGGATGGGTACGAGAAAGAAGGATCTGCGGACCTTTGGTTGTTTTTTTCACTTCAACCACATAAGTCTTTAAACGTTCATGGGCTTGGTAAGTTTCACCCGGAATCTGTTCAGAACCGGGTAAAAGGGCTTCAATTTTTCCAAGGTCAATAATCACATTGCGTTGTTCATATCTCTGCACAATACCGGTGACAATATCCCCTTCCCGGTTTATAAACTCATCATATATAAGTCCGCGTTCTGCTTCGCGGATCCTCTGGACAACAACCTGTTTTGCCGTTTGGGCTGCAATTCTTCCGAATTCACTTGGAGTAACCTCAAACTCTACAATATCTCCCATTTCATAATTGGGATTAATTTCCTTGGCTTCTTCCAATGAAACCTGCAAACGCGAATCCTCAACATTTTCCGTAACGGTTTTGCGAGCATATACTTTAATTTCACCGGTAAGTCGGTCTATATGAATTCTTACATTTTGTAAAGAAGAGAAATTCTTTTTATAAGCGGAAATCAAGGCTGCTTCAATCGTTTCGAATAGAATTTCGGCAGAAATACCCTTTTCCTTTTCCAGTTCGTGAATAGCTTCAATGAACTCCATGTTCATTTTCTCGTAATCCCCCTCGCTTATTAAAATTCAAAAGTAATATGAGCTCTATCTACGAGGTCAAATGGAATAAGTATCTGTTGGTCCTCATATTCCAAAAAGACGTTATCGTTTTCCAGACCCTTGAGATAGCCGGTAAAACAGGAATAACCTTGAAATGGTTCGGTTGTGTAAACGCTAACCATTTCCCCTTTATACTTTTCATAATCCTCTCTTTTGCGTAGCGGACGTTCTATACCAGGGGACGAAACCTCAAGCATATAGGCCTGAGGAATCGGATTATCACGGTCAAGTATTTCGCCTATCTTTTGACTGGCTTCCGCACAATCGTCAATATCCACCCCGCCATCTTTATCAATAAAGAACCTTAAATACCAGTGAGCACCTTCCTTAACATATTCTGCGTCTATCAGTTCCAGACCAAGCTCTGAAATTTTGGGCTCAACCAATTGCCTGACTTTGTTAAGAACAGACTTACTCATTTGTTTACCCCTCTGATATATATTTTCTCTTATTTACCTTCTACAAATTAAAGAGTGGGTAACCCCACTCCTAAAAGAAGTTTCGCTCCAAATAAATTCCTCTTCCAATATATCATAAACTTATCCGCTCTGCAATATTCATCTGAATTAAAAGAAATTCATGAGAATTAAAACAAACTCATCTGATTTTTAGAAGGAAGCCCTTCCAGGCAACCGTGAGCTTCAAGAACTTCAATTACTGTTTTACTGAGTTTAGCCCGAAGTTGGAGGTCTTCCACCGATTTCAAATTTCCTGAATCTCTAAGCTTAACCAAACTGTCAGCTGCCGACTTACCCAGCCCTTGTAGCGAAGAAAAGGGAGGCAGAAGTCCCTGAGGAGTTATTAAAAAACGAGAAGCATCAGACCCCCATAAGTCTACCCGACGCAATTTAATCCCACGGCAATACATTTCATTAGCCACTTCCAGAATAGTGAGTAAGTTTTTTTCCTTGGCACTGGCATTATTACCTTTGGCCTCTATTTCTTTTATCGCTTGCCGGCACTTGGCCGGTCCCGGACATATTAAATCAGCATCAAATTCATCAGCTCTGACAGTAAAGTAAGTAGCATAATATGCCTCCGGATAGTTGACTTTAAACCAAGCTATACGGAAAGCCATCATCACATAAGCGACGGCGTGCGCTTTGGGAAACAGGTAACTGATCTTCTGGCAGGAATCAATATACCACTCAGGTACATCATGATCCTTCATAATTTTAATATCCTCTTCTTTAAGCCCTTTTCCCTTCCTAACATTTTCCATGATTTTAAAAGCATGGCTGGACTCAAGGCCTTGTTGAATCAGATAAATCATTATGTCATCCCGACAGGCGATGATCTGGGAAATATCAGCCGTATTGCTTAGAATCAAATCTTGGGCATTGCCCAACCACACATTAGTACCGTGAGATAGACCGGAAATACGTACCAAATGGGAAAAGGACTTAGGCTTAATGTCTTCCAGCATTTGTCTTACAAATTTGGTGCCAAATTCCGGAATGCCCAAGGTCCCGGTCTTAGAGCCAATTTGTTCCGGGGTAACTCCCAAGGCTTCTGTACTGGAAAAAAGGGATAAGGTTTTTTTATCGTCCAACGGAATTTTTCTGGCATCTACACCGGTTAAATCTTCCAACATTTTAATCGACGTGGGATCGTCATGTCCTAGAATGTCTAATTTAACCAGGCATTCGGAAATAGAATGATAATCAAAATGAGTGGTAATAACCTCGGATGAGGTGTCATTAGCCGGCCGCTGCAAAGGGGTAAAATCAAAAACACCGCATTCTTTAGGTATAACTATAAGGCCCCCGGGATGCTGCCCGGTTGTTCTTTTAACTCCGGCACAGCCCTTAACCAGTCTGTTTAATTCCGTTTGATTATACCTGATATTTCTTTCTTCTAAATAATTCTTGACAAAACCATAAGCAGTTTTTTCGGCCACGGTGGAAATTGTACCTGCCCGGAAAACGTTTTCCTTGCCAAATATCTCTTCCGTGTATTTATGGGCTCTAAGCTGATATTCACCGGAAAAATTAAGATCTATATCGGGAACTTTATCTCCTTTAAAACCCAGAAAAGTTTCAAAATAAATGTCATGGCCGTCTTTATCCAGTTCCTGGCCACACTGCGGACAGCATTTATCCGGCAAGTCCACTCCCGAACCAACTGAACCATCTAAGATAAACTCTGAATAGTGGCACTCTTTATTGGAACAACGGTAATGGGGAGGAAGAGGATTGACTTCGGTGATGTTGGTGAGGGTTGCTACCAAAGAGGAACCGACCGAACCTCTGGAACCTACCAAGTAGCCGTCTTCATTAGACTTTTTAACCAGCAAATGAGCAATGTAGTACAAAACAGCAAAACCATTGCCGATTATGGAATCCAACTCTTTATCAATAACCTTCTGAACAACATCCGGCAGAGGATTGCCATACAGTTCATAGGCCTTGCTTAAAGTCATTTCCCTAATGATCTCGGCAGCTCCTTCAATCTTAGGCTCGTGCAAACTATCGGGAAATGGTTTAAGCTTTTCAACCTGTTCAGCGATTTTTCGTGGAATCCGGACAACCACTTCCAGGGCCTCCTGTTCACCCAAATAAGCAAATTCCTCCAGCATTTCTTCCGTTGTCCTGAAATACAAAGGAGCTTGCTCATCAGCATCGCTGAATCCTTTACCTGCCATTAAAATTCGCCTGTATACCTCATCTTCCCTATTTAAAAAGTGAACGTCACAAGTGGCTGCTACTGGAATTCCTAGTTCTTTACCCAACTTATAAATGTTTATATTCAATTCTTGCAAATCTTGCACACTGTCTACTTCGCCTTGTTGTATGAGGAACATATTGTTGCCTGTCGGCTGAATTTCCAAATAATCATAATAGGATGCTATCTTGCGGATCTCATGAGGCTCCGCTTTCCTTAGCATGGCCCTTATCAGTTCACCCGCTTCGCAAGCTGAACCAACAATAAGCCCCTCCCGATGTTTATCAAGCAGGGAACGAGGAATCCTTGGACGCCGGTAAAAATATTCTAAGTGCGAGTAAGTAACCAGCTTATATAAATTTTTAAGTCCCTTCTGATTTTTAGCCAGAAGAATAATATGATAATACCCGCTTTTTTTTAGATTTTTGTCTTCCCTATCCGAATCATCAATTAAATAGCCTTCCAGGCCATAGATTACTTTAATACCGAATTTTTGAGCGGCAGCGGCAGCCTCGGGGAAGGCCTGGACCACACCGTGATCTGTTATAGCGATGGCCTCATGCCCCCACTCGGCTGCACACTGAATAAGGCTGGTAGTAGAAGACACGGCATCCATTTCCGACATCTTAGTATGCAGATGAAGTTCAACTCTCTTCTCTTCTGCTCTATCCATCCTAACCTGCCGAGGAACGGTCACGATATCCCGAGCCATAAGCGTCAATTCCATGGTATAACGGTCGAATTGTACCGGTCCCCGCACTTTTAGCCAATCCCCCGGCTTCAGGTTAACTGGATCCTTTCCTTCATCCAAAAAAACTTTGCAGCTTATCGAATTTGTCTTATCCGTTAGGCCAAATGTAAGAAGCTGGCGGCCGCTTTTCAGCTGACGAGTTTCTGCTTCACAAACTTCTCCCTGAACAATAACCTGTCTTTCTTCTTCAGTTATGTTTTTAATTTCACATATCGTCCCTTGGAAATCCTTCCCAAGTAGTATAGTACTTGACTTTTTTTCTTTTTGCTGAGAAGAAGTAGAGGTTATAATTTCCTGCAAATATTTTTGTTCCTCCAGCTCAGGATCAAAACAAGACTCCTCTTGGGCTAGCTCATCTATTTCCCAAAACATTTTTACCTGTAAAGCGAATTTTTGCCAAAAGTAATTCTCAATATTTTCTTGCTTTAAACGGCAGTACTCCCTAGCCATAATATTAGGAACAAACAGCGTAAGCTTATTATCTTCAACTTCATACTTAAGACCGGCCTGAAGCCATCCCTTTAAAGAAGGTATTCTCTCTCCAATATCTTGAACAATTTGCGGCCAGAAATCGGAACAAACTTTTTCCAGAGTATAGTTGTTCAAATAAGTGATTTTGATTTCAACTTTTATCTTGGAATTTAATATTGTCTCAAGTGCATCGGCCAAGGTGCCTAAAATTCTATCATCAACCGGTTCCGATAAAGAAAGGTGGAGTATCCATCTCCTTTCTTCAGGGAGAACCTCCACCCTGTCTAAAAATATTTTTTCCAGGAAAGGACTTAAGCTTGCTCTTGCTTCGCTGGAAAGCTGTTTAAAAACAGGCACTTCTTCCAATCTGACATTACTGCTAATCACTTTGCTCCTCCGCCTAGACTTTCATTTATTTTCTTGTTATAAATTTTTATTGATTTAAGGAAGAATCAATAATGCTTTTTATCAGAGAGCTAATTTGGTCCACTTCCACCAATTCAACTGTGCCGGTCTTGCGGTGAAACAATTCTACTTTTCCTTGAGCCAAGGCCTTAGCCCCTATGGTTACCCGCAAAGGATAACCTACTAGATCGGCATCTTTAAACTTTACTCCCGGACGTTCATCCCTGTCATCATAAACCGTTTCCACCCCGGCGTCTTTTAATTCCTGATATAGCTGTTCAGCAGTAGTCACAACTTGCTCATCTTTTAGGGAAACCGGGACGATTATGCAATGGTATGGAGCAATGGCCATAGGCCAGATAATACCGTTTTCATCATAATTTTGTTCTATAGCGGCAGCCATGGTCCTGCTGACTCCAATGCCATAACAACCCATATAACAAACTTGTTCTTTACCTTTTTCGTCCAAAAATGTAGCTTTAAGGGCTTCACTATATTTCGTACCAAGGTTGAATACCTGTCCAACCTCTATTCCTCGAGCTTCTTGCATTTTGGCCCCACACCGAGGACAGGGGTCATTAGGGGTAACCAGGCGCAGATCATGAACTGCTTGTGGCACAAAATCCCGGCCACATCGCACATTGACCAGATGATAGTCTTTTTCATTAGCGCCACAAACAGCAGCCCCCATTTCCGGAATTTCCAGGTCTGCCGCAATTAAAATGTCAGCGGGGATTCCTACCGGACCTACAAACCCGGGCTCGCAGTTCAGAAGTTCTTCTACCTCCTCGGCAGTGGCCATCCTTAGATTGATAAAGGGTCCCAAAGCATTATTAACTTTGATTTCATTTACTTCTCGATCTCCCCTGACAAGAATAAGAAGGTACTTGTCGTCTCCTTTGTACATCAAAGTCTTAATTAACAAAGACTTCTTGACCTTGAGAAAATCCGCCACCTGTTCTATTGTTTTGCATTCCGGGGTATAAACTTTGTTATCATCTTCAGGCTGACATTTTATTTCTCCTTCAGCTCGAACAGGACGGGGCAGGCATTCCGCCTTCTCGACATTGGCTGCATAACTGCATTCCGAACAGAAAACGACTTCAGCTTCGCCGGACTCAGCCAGTACCATAAATTCATGTGTCCCTCCGCTACCGCCAATGGCCCCGGCATCTGCTTCCACCGCCCTAAAGTTAAGCCCACAGCGAGTAAAAATACGTTCGTAAGCCTCGTACATTTTTTGATAACTTTTTTGACAACTTTCCGGGTCCCGGTCAAAAGAATACAAATCTTTCATAATAAACTCCCGTCCCCGCATTAAACCAAATCTGGGCCTACGCTCATCACGATATTTGTTCTGAATTTGATAAAGCAAAAGGGGAAGTTGCTTATAAGAACGCACCTCGGCCCTAACTAAATCAGTAATTAATTCTTCATGGGTAGGCCCCAAGCAAAATTCCCTATCATGTCGATCCTTAAGCCTGAACATTTCGGGCCCGTATAGGTTCCAGCGGCCGGTTTCCTTCCAAATTTCCGCCGGTTGGATAATGGGCATCATTAGCTCCTGACCGCCACTGGCGTCCATTTCCTCTCGGATAATTTGCTCAATTTTTCTGATTACTCTCCAACCTAGAGGAAGATATGTATAAATACCGCCGGCCACTTTACGGATAAATCCGGCCCTAAGCATTAGCTGGTGGCTTACGACCTCCGCTTCGGCAGGTACTTCCCGTAAAGTTGGATTAAGCAGTTCACTGACCTTCATATTTATATTCATCCTTTCCTTGCTTGTCCATATTATTTATCTTACCATTCTTATCCACTGACTGCCAAGTTTGGCTATGATTCCTAAGATTGCTTTTGGAGGTAGGCTTCAATCCTGGCTATCAATTCCGGAAGCAAATCTTTTTCCGGCACTCTGGCCATAATTTCTCCCTTTTGAAAGATTAAGCCTTTTCCTTTACCACCGGCAATACCAAAGTCCGCTTCCTTTGCTTCTCCCGGCCCGTTTACCTCACAGCCCATAACCGCAATGGAAAGGCCCTCGGAAGGATAAGGCATGGTTAGCAAACGTTCCTCCACTTGTTGAGCCAACCTGGCCAAATCTATCCGCGTACGGCCGCAAGTCGGGCAACTTATAAGCTCAAACCCACCTTTTTTCAGTCCCAGAACTCTAAGAATTTCTTTGGCTACGGGAATCTCGGCTACTGGATCGCCGGTTAAAGATACTCTTATGGTATCTCCGATTCCTTCAGCCAACAAACAACCAATCCCCACCGCCGATTTAACCACCCCGGAGGAAATGGTTCCCGCTTCTGTTACGCCAAGATGGAGAGGATAATCAACCAGCTCAGAAATACGACGGTAGGCCTCAATCATTAAGGGTACCTTGGAAGCTTTTAAAGATATTTTTATATTGCCATAGCCCTCATCTTCCAAAATCTTAATATGCCGCAAAGCACTTTCCACCAATCCTTGAGCAGTGGGCCCTTGATATTTTTGTAATATATCTTTTTCCAACGAACCCGCATTAACTCCAATGCGGATTGGAATATTCTTTTCTTGGACCGCTCGTATTACTTCTTTAACCTTCCATTTTTCACCTATATTGCCCGGATTAATCCTTAAACCTTGGACTCCATTTTCCACGGCTTGCAAGGCTAATTTGTAGTCAAAGTGGATGTCAGCCACAATCGGTACAGGACTCTGTCTACAGATATCTCGTAGAGCCTCGGCCGCCTGTCTATCGGGTACCGCAACCCTTACCACTTCACACCCCGCTATTTTTAAACGTTTTATTTGCTCCAGAGTAGCAGCCGAATCCCTTGTATCGGTATTGGTCATAGACTGGATAACAATAGGGTGCCCGCCACCTATGGGAACTGATCCTATTCTGACTTCTCTGGTCGGCCTGCGGTTCAAGTCTATATCCTCCTTAATAACTTAATTTACTTCATGATAAGATTAACAATATCCTTATAAGTGACGGCAATCATAAGTGCCATGAGCAAGGCAAACCCTGTTAGCTGGATCCATCCTTTTTTTTCAGGATTCATAGGCCGCCTTCTTATTCCTTCGTAGGTCAGTACTGCCAACTGCCCCCCGTCCAAAGCCGGAATGGGCAAAAGATTAAGAATCCCAAACTGAATACTGAGGATACCTGTAAGACTTAAAAGATTAGACAAGCCTTGCCTGGCTCCTTCACCAATAACCTGAACAACCGCCACCGGACCGGACAGATCAACCGGCATTTTGCCAGTAATCATCTGTATTATATAAACTAAAACTAAACGGGTAAATTCTACCGTTTGCTGCAAACCGTATTGAGCTGACTTAAGTACGGATACTCTTTGATTATAAACTTGCGGCGTAATTCCAATCAGTCCTCTTCCAGACTGCTCATCGTATTCCGGGGTAATGTCCACAGTTATAATCTGTTTGGTGTTTGCTTTCTCCACCCGGAAAGTGATTTTTTGATTAGGCTTGGAGTGAATTTGTTCAGTAACGGCCACCCAATCAGGGGTCTGCACTTCATTAACCGCCAAGATCCGGTCCCCCGCTTCCAATCCTGCTTGCGCCGCCGGCTTATCCGGTATGATATTACCGATTACATTTTCATTGGTAGCCGTAGGCACCCCAAACCAAGCGAATAAAACAACAAACAAAAGGGCACCGAGTACGAAATTCATAGTCGGCCCGGCAGCGATAACCAGCATCCTCTTCCAAATAGGTTTGCTTTCAAAACATTTGCTGCGCAATTCTTCCCTTTCTGCAGGATCATATTCCTCCAGTTCTTCCACACTCAGAAAGCGACAAAATCCCCCTAAAGGAAAAATTCTTATGGAATAAAGAGTTTCCTTGCCCTGGATACCTATAAGCTTTGGGCCTATACCGAAAGCAAATTCCAAGACTTTCATGCCGGATTTTCTGGCCACAATGAAATGTCCCCATTCATGAATGAAAACCATTAGTCCAAATACTATAATGACTGCAATTGCTGTAGTCAAACGCTCCACCTCACAACCGTTCTTACAATCCTTTTTTGGTAGCCAAAAGCGGCTACTTTTTTTGAGATATTAACTCCTCTGCATACTCCCGGGCCCAGGCATCTGCTGCCAAGATGGTCTTAAGATTATCAGCTTTTTCAGATTTATGGTCCCTACAAGTTCGCTCTGTTATTTCCAATATCTCATGGTATTTTATGCGGCTATGGAGAAAAGCATGTACACATATTTCATTAGCGGCATTCATAACCGCGGGCAAGGTTCCGCCTTGTTGTCCGCATTCATAGGCCAATTTTAAAGCCGGAAAGGTTTCCAAATCAGGTTTTTCAAAGGATAAAGTTTTTCCTGCCAGGGAAAACTCGTTAAAACTGGCATCCCAGCGGTCAGGATAACTTAGGGCATACTGAATGGGTAGTCTCATATCCGGCATTCCCAGCTGAGCAATAATGGAGCCATCCTGATATTCGACCATAGAATGTACTATACTTTGTGGGTGGACTAAAACCTCAATTCTATCATATGCAACCCCGAAAAGGAAATGGGCTTCGATAACCTCCAGACCTTTATTCATCATGGTCGCCGAGTCAATGGTGATCTTCGACCCCATATTCCAGTTGGGATGCCTTAAAGCCATAGCGGGAGTGACAGTTGTTAATTGTTCTTTTTTCCAGCCTCTGAAAGGTCCCCCGGATGCCGTAAGAATAATCTTAAATTCTGACTCCCGATTTCTGACTCCTAACTCCCTATTCCTACGTTCCAGGCATTGGAAGACGGCGGAGTGTTCACTGTCAACCGGAATAATTGAGCACCCCTTTTTAGCCGCCAGATTCATTACCAATTCCCCGGCAGCCACCAGCGTTTCCTTATTGGCCAGGGCAATATTTTTTCCGGCTTCCAAGGCGGCTAAAGTAGGCTCAAGCCCAATACTGCCGCTTACGGCTGTCACCACTATATCTATTGGTTCATAAGCAGCGGCAGCAATCATACCGTCTAAACCGGCAAGTACTTTCACCGGCAGATCCTTGACCCTAATCCTTAATTCCCGAGCAGCTTTTTCGTCCATCATCACAACCAATTCAGGCTTGAATTCTCTTGTTTGCTCTTCAAGGAGATCAACTCGAGTATTAGCAGTTAAAGCATATATTTTAATCTTTTGTTCTGCCGATCTTACCACTTCTAAGGTCTGGGTGCCAATAGATCCGGTAGAACCCAAAAGCGATATTTTCTTCAAGGTTAAAACTCCTATGCACTTTAATGTTTATATTATGCTCTATTTATGCTCTATGGAAAAATCCTGCCTTCCGCATTGATTCATATACTATGATTGCCGTCGGCCCCAAAATCAGCCCCCATGCTCCGAATAAAGACAGACCGGCATACATAGACACTAAGGTCGGTAGGGGGTGAATTCCGATATTATCAGCTAATATTTTAGGCTCTACAATCCTGCGGACTACGGTTGTCACGGCATAAATCAGCAGAATTTTAATAGCCGGAACAACAGCGCCGGTAAAAAACAATACCAGCCCCCAGGGAATAAAAATAATTGCCGGACCGACGATTGGTACCAAGTCCAAAAATCCGGTTAATATTCCTATGGTAAAGGCATACTCATTGCCAATAAGCAGCAGACCCACCGTGGTTATCAGCATGGTTAAAGCAACAAGTAAAATTTGAGCCCGGATAAATCCAACCATAGCCTTTCCCAGATCAGATGCCACCATTTTAGTTTTTAGGACATGTTTGCCTTTGAATTTTTGGAGAAACCATTTTTGCACTGCCGGGTAATTCATGCTGGTTAATAAAGTGGCGATAGCTGTGATCACGATTACCGTCACTACTCCCGGTAAAGCCCCCAAAAAGGCCAGCAGTCCCCTACTTATGTTTTTAAGAATAAACTGGGAAGTGGTGATAATCTCCTGAGTTGAAGATTGAAGTGATTCTTGAATTTGGGGATTTAATTCCAAATACTTTTGAATTATACCTACTTTCTCAGTTAGGAGAGTGATTGTCTGGTTATAGATAGTGGGCAAGGTTGTGCCCAAGGCCGCAAGCTCCTTATAGAGTCTAAGGCCAATTAAGGTTAAACAGAAAAGAAGTAATAAGACAATAATTGTTATAACCAATATCGTGGCCAAAGCTCTTTTAATTCTGAGCAATTTTATTGTGCTTAGCACTAAAGGTTCTATAAGAAAGGCCAGAATAAAAGCTAGGATAAAAGGCAAAAAGGCCGAAATCAACTTCCCTAAAACGACGGCAAATACCGGCAAAAATTCCTCAACGGTATAAGTAAAAAGCTTTAAAGCCACAAGAATTGTTAAAACAATAAGCAAGCGGTTGATATTGGTTTTTAAGGTGGATTTATTATCCGTCACTTATCATCCCGCCATTCCTAATAACAAAAATACATATACGATCGGTATTGCAAACAACAAGCTATCAAAGCGGTCCAGGATCCCCCCATGCCCTGGTATAATGGCACCGGAGTCTTTGAGACTTGCTGTCCTTTTCAAGGCCGATTCAAAAAGATCCCCAACTTGAGATACTATACTGGCCAGAAGAGATAACAGTAGCACAGCATAAAGATTACCCAGCCTTGTGAGGTACCAAAATATCAAACCGAAACAACAAGCCGCAACCAGGCCGCCAATAGCGCCCTCAATTGATTTATTAGGGCTTACTTTGGGAGCCAGTTTGCTTTCACCAAAGGCACTGCCGATAAAATAGGCTCCCGAATCCGTAATCCAAACTAAAATGAAAACAAAAAAGCACCAAGCCTTTCCATCGGGCAAATCTCGTAGAAAAAATAGAATTGTGAACAAGCCGACCGGATAAAAAATACTAAGAAAACTATAGGCAGCATCAGTAAAGGACACTGTTGGATAATTAAGACCATAATTTCCAAAAGAAATAACAAACCAGATAACGGCAAGAGGTAGAAACCACTCCGTCCGCTGCAACAGGAATATTACCAGCCATAGAATACAGAATAAAGCCGTTAGTTTAGGGCGGATATTAAACCCGGCCTTTTGTCCCAAGTTCAGGAACTCCCGCAAGCCTAACAAGGCCAGAACTACTATAAGCGAAGCTAAGTACCACCCACCATGCCAGGTCAGCAGTAATAATATGGGTATTCCAATAAGGGCACTAAGTACTCTCTTTACCATTTCAATTATTCCTCAACCTTCTTAATTCCACCGAATCTCCGTTCCCTGTTTTGAAAAATCCTGATGGCTTCCAACAATGACTTTTCATTAAAATCCGGCCATAATTCTTTAACCACAACTATTTCAGAATAAGCAACCTGCCATAGTAAAAAGTTGCTCAACCTCATTTCCCCGGAAGTTCTGACAAGCAATTCCGGTTCCGGACAACCCCTTGTATATAAATATTGTTCGAAAAGGTCTTCTGTAATGTCTTCACAATTGATAGAGCCTTGTAAAACATCCCGGGCAATTTTTTGGACCGCTTGCGTAATTTCCGCTCTGCTTCCATAATTCAAAGCCACATTAAGAACAAGGCCCTTGTTGTCTTTTGTTCTTTCGCAAGCTATAACATAGGCTGCCCGCACATCCTCAGGTATATTTGTCATATCCCCGAGTACTTGAATTTTAACATTATTGGCGTGAAGCTCATCGAGTTCTTTGATCACATATTCTTTTAATAAAGACATTAGGATACCTATTTCCGAACGGGGTCTTTTCCAATTCTCAGTAGAAAAGGCATATACCGTTAAATACTGAATTCCAAGGCTATCACTAAGACGTACAATATTTCGCAAAGCTTCAACACCGGCCCGGTGACCCATACTACGAGGCATTCCTCTCTTCTGAGCCCATCGTCCGTTTCCATCCATAATAACAGCCAGATGTTTAGGGATTCTTGTCATATCCAGACCCTTATATTTAACTTTCTTGTTTTTATTTCTCCAGATATTCACCAAATACACCCCGGATTCCGTCTTCCTCTTGCTGTTAAAAAAACCCCTATTGCAGGGGGTAGGGTATTAGTATTTCTGATATTTATCATGCAATAAAACGAATACTAACTTTCCCTCTTTTCGGCTAACTCTGGCAACCCTTAAATCGCCACAAGAAATTACTCTTTTATCAGGATATGTTATCTGGCTGGTAAAATCCAATTTCAGATCCGTTAATTCCCGTTGGACTTCACTCCACCTTTTTCCAAGCCAATGCAACTGTTACACTTCCATAATTTCTTGTTCTTTTTTTTCTAAGGTATTATCTATTTCTTTTATATATGTGTCCGTAAGTTTTTGCGCTTTTTCCTGACCTTTTTTAGACTCATCTTCGGATATGCTCTTTTGTTTTTCTAGATTTTTAATGTTATCAATAAGTTCACGTCTTATATTTCGAACAGCGACTCTTGCTTCTTCGGCTTTTTTTCTTACCGTTTTGGCTATTTCTGTTCTCCGCTCGGCCGTAAGCTGGGGAATCGGTAACCTGATAACATTGCCGTCATTGGAAGGTGTCAGCCCTAGATCCGATTTCATAATCGCTTTCTCAATATCTTTGATTGCTGATTTGTCCCAGGGCTGGATAACAAGCATTCGCGGCTCAGGCACGGATACAGTGGCCAGCTGATTAATAGGGGTAGGAGTATTATAATAATCGACAGTGACCTTTTCCAACATGGCTGGATTAGCCCTCCCAGCCCGTACGGATGCCAAGTCTTTACGCAAAACTTCCACGGTTTTCTTCATTTTGTCTTCAGCTGAGCTCATAACATCATTAATCATATTATTCCCTCCCTATATAGGTTCCAATAGGCTCTCCCTTTAATGCTTTAATAATATTACCATTTTGATTGATATTAAATACAATAAGCGGTATATTATTATCCATGCATAAGGAAGCTGCTGTAGAATCCATGACACCGAGTCCTTTACTTAAAACATCAAGATAAGTTAGGCGATCGAATTTTTTAGCTCCTGAATTTTTTACCGGATCGGAGTCATAAACCCCATCGACTTTTTTGGCCATAAGAATCGCTTCTGCTTCAATTTCCGCGGCTCGTAAAGCTGCAGTAGTATCGGTGGAAAAATAAGGATTACCTGTGCCGGCTGCAAAAATAACGATACGTCCTTTTTCCATATGGCGAATCGCTCTGCGGCGTATGTATGGCTCAGCAATAGCTCTCATTTCGATGGCTGACATAACCCTGGTTTGAACCTCAAACCTCTCCAAGGCATCCTGCAAAGCCAAAGCGTTCATTACTGTCGCCAGCATGCCCATATAGTCTGCAGTGGCTCTATCCATCCCCTGAGAGCTACCGGCGATTCCCCGCCAGATATTTCCCCCGCCGACAACAAGCGCTATTTCCACTCCCAGTTTCTGTACTTCCCTAACCTGTTCGGCTACAGAATTTAACATGGTATGCTCTATGCCAAAACCCTGCCCACCGGCTAGGGCCTCACCGCTTAGTTTCAAGACTACACGTCGGTAGGGTAATACACTCATGAAAAACCTCCATAATCATCTATATTTTCTACACAAAATACAAAATCCCTTCTCATTGGAAAAGAGAACACCGAAGTGTTCTCATTAGCGACTCAATTCTTTCATTACTTCATCGGCGAAATTATCCTGACGTTTTTCAATTCCTTCTCCTAATTCATATCGTGCAAAACGGCGGATAGAAATTTTTTCTCCGATTTTAGCAATTTTTTGCAGTACAAGATCTTTGACTTCCATATCAGGGTCTTTAATAAAAGGTTGTTCCATTAAGCATACTTCTTTGTAGAATTTCTCTATCCGTCCTTCAACCATCTTATCCACAATTTTTTCCGGTTTGCCTTCATTTAAAGCCTGAGCTCTAAGAATTTGCTTCTCATGTTCTATAACATCCGCCGGAACGTTCTCTTTATTAATATAAAGAGGTTTTGCCGCCGCAATTTGCATGGCAATATCCTTTACCAATTCTTTAAACTCTTCACCACGGGCTACGAAGTCAGTTTCGCAGTTTACTTCCACTAAAACCCCGATTCTTCCTCCGCCGTGAATGTAAGATTCCACCAAACCTTCAGCAGCAATTCGGCCTTCTTTCTTAGCAGCAGCAGCCAATCCTTTTTCACGTAAAAAATCTATGGCTTTATCCATATCGCCGTTGCATTCTGTCAAGGCTTTTTTACAATCCATCATTCCTGCCCCAGTTCTTTCCCTGAGTTCTTTCACTAGAGCAGCACTAACTGCAGCCATAATCTATGACCTCCTTATTTAAAAGCACTGCAAAACTAAACAACCTTAAAGATAAGATTAGGGTAAGCCGGACTACGACATACCCTTATCTCACTCTGCGGTCCTTATTCTTGAACCTCTTCTTCTCTATTCTGGATATCTTCCGTAACCTCGGCCTCTTCGTTATCAATACTGCCTTGCTGTCCTTCAATAACAGCATCCGCCATCTTGGACGTTAGCAGTTTGACTGCCCTTATAGCATCATCATTAGCCGGAATAATAACATCAATTTCATCAGGATCGCAATTGGTATCAACAATACCTACTATAGGAATTTTTAATCTTCTGGCCTCAGCAACTGCAATTCTTTCCTTGCGGGGATCTACAACAAATACGGCATCAGGTAATTTTTTCATGTTTTTTATCCCGCCAAGGAATCTTTCTAATTTCCCCATTTCATGACGGAGGGCAGCAACTTCCTTTTTAGGAAGTACCTCAAAAACCCCGTCTGCTTCCATTTTTTCCAGTTCATGAAGTCTTTGAACCCGCTTCTGAATGGTTTGAAAGTTAGTTAACATGCCGCCTAGCCAGCGTTCATTCACATAAAACATGCCGCAGCGTTCGGCTTCTTCTTTTATGGACTCCTGAGCTTGCTTTTTCGTTCCCACAAATAATATTGTACCGCCGTTAAACACCAGATCCCGTACAAAATTATAGGCCTCGTCAACCTTTTTAACAGTTTTCTGTAAGTCAATAATGTAAATACCGTTTCTTTCCGTAAAGATATAAGGAGCCATTTTGGGATTCCAACGACGGGTTTGGTGACCGAAGTGTACACCGGCTTCCAATAATTGTTTCATGGAAATTACAGCCATTGTGTTACACCTCCTCTCTTAGCTTGTTTTTTCCTCCGCAAATTTCATCCCCGGTGCCCCTTGTCTTAAGACAAGGAACAAGGCACCCTAGGTCCCTTTGCGTGTGTATTGAAAAATTACACTGCGAATAGAATACCATACCGCCAGCTCGAATGCAACAAAACTTGCAGAAATTTGTACTAATTCAACCCATAATGACTGTTAAGATTAGAACGAATATTATAAGCTGCAATTATTTCTTCCAGATCCGTCAGTAACTCATTAAAGGGAAAATACAAATCCGAAAGATAATATTTTCTCTTCCCGGTTTTAAGCAAAACAATTTCCTCATTATTTTTAGTCCAAGCGAAAGACGCTTTTCTAATATCCTGGGGTTCAACTATAGTTTTCCCGAACATAGAACTAAAAATAATTACTCCGTCGTCCACTACAATCCTTCTTGTTTTAGCCGTAAGCCAAATAAAAAGAATAATGAGGGCCGAAAAAAGATAGATGCCCGATAGTAAGGTAAGGTAAAACTGGGGCAAGTTCAGAAAATAACTCGCACCGCCAACAAGTAAGGGATAGAGTATCAGATAAACCAGGCCGGGCATAACCAACGGTTTCATCCGATAATAGTATTCGTGTCTATCCATAATCTTCACCCCATAAATATTAACGCTGGTGGTTAACGTACTTATCTATTTCATCCAAAAGATAATCGTTTAAGATTCGGATATAAGTCCCTTTCATACCTAAAGATTTTGATTCAATTACTCCGGCCGATTCAAATTTCCGCAAGGCATTAACTATTACCGAACGGGTTATCCCTACCCTGTCCGCAACCTTGCTGGCTACCAGAAGTCCCTCAGTACCTCCAAGTTCAGCAAAAATATGCTCTACTGCTTCCAATTCAGAGTAAGAAAGTGTCCCCACAGCAATTTGAACAGCAGCCTTTTTCCGTGCTTCGGTCTCGGCTTGCTCAGCTTTAACTCTAAGAATCTCCATCCCGACCACGGTAGCTCCATATTCGGCCAAAATTAAATCTCCGGGAGTGAATTCTTTATTGAACTTGGATAAGACTAAAGTACCTACCCTTTCACCACCGCCTAGTATAGGAACAATGGTGGTGATTTTGTTATTTAAGCCGCATTTCTCGTTTTTATTAAAAATACAGCTATTCTCGACCTGACTCGTATTGGCTTTAGTAGACGTGATTCTTATCAAGCCCTGATTATAAGATTCCGGAAAACGCTCCGAGTGGACTACGATTCTTTCCATTTCATCACAATGGAAATTTTCCATAAACCAGTAAGCCAGAATTTTTCCTCTTCGGCCAACGATGTAACAATTAGAATTGATTTTTTCACTTAAAACTTTAGCCATTTCCTCAAAATCTATGGGCTTACCGGCAGCCTTTTGAATCAATTTGCTAATCGCTCTTGTTTTTTCAAGCAGAGTTTCCATAACTGCCTCCTCAGTTGCAAAATATAAATACTGCAAACAAATAAAAGATTTA
>JAAYMU010000132.1 GCA_012521215.1 Peptococcaceae bacterium
CAATTAAGTACGGTTATGCAAAATATACGCTTGTTTGCCGGGCTGAACACAGAACTGTCGGAGCATAGAAAAACTGCCGACCTGCTGTTAAAAGCAAATCACAAATTGGAGCTGGCAGCTAACTATGATCCTCTAACCAATGCTTGGAATAGAAGATGGCTACTGAAGAATCTAAACAGGCAACTTGCCCTGGCTCATGAGCAAAAGAGCAATCTGGTTTTATTATTAATTGATATAGACGATTTTAAACAGGTAAACGATAAATATGGGCATGCTGTCGGCGATCAAGTGTTAGTAGAATTTGTGAAGCTAATTAAATGCAGCATTCGCCACAATGACTCTTTAACCCGTTGGGGGGGTGAGGAATTTATTATTATGCTTTCCGGTGTGGATCTGGAAAAAGCTTTACAGTATGCGGAACGATTAAGAAAATTGGTAGAAGAACACAGTTTCCCTGTTGTTGAATCTTTAACCGTCAGCATTGGGGTTGCAGAGCTGGGCGAGCATGAGGGAATCGATAGATTATTAAAAAGAGTCGATACCGCTCTATACCTTGCGAAGTCAACCAATAAAAATAAAGTAGTTTTAAGCCATACTGAGACAGAAGAACTCAGTAAAACAAAGTGACAGAAACTTCTGTCACCTGTTTTATTATTTAGCCGGATTACCTTGGCGGCTGATCCTAAAGCGAATAAATAAGTGGTCAAAGAGCACAAACAGTCCGGTTACTGTTAGATTAAAATAATAAATAACAAGTCTCCAAAGCATAATAGCATAAACTATGAGTTTAGCTGGGAATACAATACCAAAAACTAAATAAAAAAATCCCTCTGAAACGCCAACGTTACCAGGGATGGGGATAGTATTGACCGCTGTATAAAGCAGAGACTGGATAGCCAAAATATCTAACAAAGATGCTTGAGATAAGCCTAAGGAAAGATAAACAAAATAAGTCACACTAAAATAGGCAGTTACTTGAAGCAAACAAAATCCTGAGACTATAAACAGGATTTTTTTATTGGCTAAAAAACTATTCAGGCATAACTTGTATTCATTTATATGGCGAGAAATATCCGAATTTTGAATATTCTTGGCCAGTTTAAACCTTTTAAGTAAAGTAATAAAAAGCAGTACAATTTTATAAACTATTTTACTGTTAAAACAGAGAGCGAAAATAAGAAATAAACCTAAAACGTTGATGCCAATCCCGAAAGCAATTATGCTTTTGCCTATAATGGTTTGGCGCATAATTATATCGGGTTTTAATAAGAACATAACTAAAGGGAAAATTGTGATTATTACATGATAAATCATGAACTTGCTTATGGTAAGAGATGTTGCCAATCCTAGTGGCAATTTTAAGCTATTGGTCATGGTTAGAATTTGTGCCGGCTGGCCTCCGCTGCCAAAGGGGGTTATTAGATTGTAATACTGCCCAACCATGGTTAGTTTAAGAGAAGATAAATAAGACTGACGGGTATTGGTTGAGTAAAAAAGAGTTTTAAAAATTAACATGTCGTTAAGCCAATATAACAACATGCAAATAAAAGCACCGCCAAGAAACTTTAGATTTGTTATTTGAAAAAGGACAGGTAATATTCCCAATTCCGAGGAGGATGCAAGTATATAAATAGTAATGGTAAGGACTACAAAAGTAAATACATAGCTAAATATTCTATGTCTCATACAGAACTCCTTATTTTTCATATTTATCTGCTTTGGCTTATGAAAAAATAAATTACAGTTATTTACATGATAAGTTATAAATTGGTGAAATCAAAGATTTTCATAAAGGTTTTCATTTTATTTTATTCTTTTTATTTTTAAGAAATGCTAGAAAACATTTCACAGAATGAATTACTAGACTTGTGGAGACCTTATAACTACAATAAAATTTTTTATTTTATTGTCTCCCTGCAGGGCTTGAAGGTAATTGATGAGGAGGTCGGAAAGGCTGGAGGAAAAAACAAGGTGATAAAAAAGCAATGGAAAAAGATTTTCCTTATTGGATTTCTTTTTGTTTTTGCCTTTAGTATTCAACAATCTGCTTTTTCTATCAACAGTATTAAAAATATTTTTATTGCTAATAGTTTACAATCCCAAGGCCAACCGGTTTACAATTTTTTAGGCTTATTTCCTAAAAATAAGGAAGTAAGCAAACCAAATATCGATCTCATTCCAGGAGGGCAATCTATCGGAGTAACGCTTCAAACCAAAGGAGTTTTAGTAGTAGGCTATTCACCTATTATTGATGAGCAAGGGAAAGAGGTATACCCTGCTAAAGATTCCGGAGTACAGATAGGGGATATTATTCTAAAAATAAATGGCAATCAAGCTTTAAGTGATTTTCAAGTGGCTCAGGAAATAGACAAGAACTGTAAAAAAAATCAAAAAGTTATTTTGGAGATTAAACACAAAGGAAAAATAACTCAAAAAACTATTCAACCGGTATATTGTGCCGAAACAGCAAGATACAGAATTGGACTTTATATTAGAGATGAAGCTGCAGGTGTAGGAACACTTACCTTTATTGATCCCCAAACTGGAATCTTTGGAGCGCTGGGACATGTTGTAAGCGACAGTGATACCAATGAGCAAATAGAGTTGAGTAAAGGTAAGATAGTTGAATCCTCGATTTATGCTATAGAAAAAGGTAAAAGAGGAGATCCAGGGGAAAAAATAGGAACTTTTGTAACAGAATCCAGCTTTTCAGGTAAAATAGAACAGAATAACACCTGCGGAATTTTCGGAAAATACAAAGGAAAAATAAGTAACCCATATTTTAAAACGCCGATTCCAGTCGGTTGGGAAACCGAAGTAAGCATTGGACCAGCCAAGTTTTATACAGTAATTCAAGACAATACTATTGAAGAATTTGATCTTACCATTGAAAAAATATTGCCTTATCGTAACGATAATAAAAATATGATTGTTAAAATAACGGATTCCAAACTGCTGGAAAAAAGCGGCGGCATTATCCAAGGAATGAGCGGTAGTCCAATTATTCAAAACGGAAAAATAGTCGGAGCAATTACTCATGTTTTTGTCAATGATTCTACCAGGGGTTATGCTGTATTTATCGGTAAAATGCTTGAACAATCCGGAATATTAAGCAAAGCTGCAACCGCCCAAAGGGGCGGTTTTTTTAATGTGTTTAAATTTTGAACATTTGAATAATTATTTGACAGTTTTCCAATTTTAGGACTTTAATTCCATATTCCTTATCATGATTTATGGTATACTTATCTTAGTGTGAGTTACCCACTTCATTAAAATAGGGATACAAAAAGTTTATCCTAGAATCTATTAAGAATAATTTTATATAGGGGAAGGAATTACTTAAGAATTGTCGAAATCTATGGATAATTTTGTATTTAAAATTATCACTAATTTCCATTTTATTGGGGCCCCATAGCAGGAGGAATTATGAATATTAAAGTAATATTAGCAGATGATAATCGTGATTTTATCGAAATACTCCAAAATTATATTGAAAAACAAGAAGATATGGTTCTTTGCGGAGTAGCATATAACGGAAACGATGCTCTGACCATGATCAAAGAAAAAGAACCGGATATTGTCGTTTTGGATATTATTATGCCTCATCTGGACGGATTGGGGGTTTTAGAAAAAATTAACGAGGACCCCAACAGGCCAAAGGTTATTATTCTGACTTCTTTTGGGCAAGAAAATATGACTCAAAGAGCAGTTCAGCTGGGGGCTGATTATTATATCTTAAAACCCTTTGATTTGGAAACACTAGGAAAAAGAATCCGACAATTAGCAGGAGCATCTGAAATAACAATCCCAATGGCTGCTTCTTCCCAAGCGGTGATTGAAAATCGAGCAGTAATGGCAGATAAGAAAAGTGGACTTCAGGGGATAAGAGATACCGATGTCGAGGTTACAAAAATGATTCAACAAATGGGTGTACCTGCTCATGTCAAAGGTTATCAGTATCTAAGAGATGCTATTGTGTCCGTAATAAAAGATGTATCCCTGCTGGGTGCGGTTACTAAAGAGTTATACCCTATGATTGCCCAAAAATACAATACTACACCCAGCCGAGTAGAAAGAGCGATCCGTCATGCTATTGAATTAGCTTGGGATAGGGGCAACATTGATTTTATGAATAAGTTTTTTGGATATACCATTAATGTTGACCGTGGAAAACCCACCAACTCAGAGTTTATAGCTATGGTAGCAGATAAACTTAGAATAGCGAAAAAGTACTAGTATTTATTTTTAAATCACTTTTTTTAGAATTCTCCCACCAGACTTATTAAGAAAGTCTGGTTTTCTATATGTTTTGAGTTTTCATGCTTTTAATCATTGGTAATATACTTATAGAGTAGGGTGTTGATAAATAAAAAATACTCTGAGCATAATTATTTAAGAAGGAGTAATTAGATGGAAGATTCTATGATAAAAGAAAAATGCCTTAGCAGGGATATAGTTTACCAAGGTAAAATTATTACCGTAAATTATGATACAGTCTTGCTCCCGGATGGGAAAATTTCGGGCCGGGAAGTAGTTCACCATCCCGGAGCGGTAGCCGTAGTACCCTGCACCGCTGATAAAATTCTTATGGTCAAACAATACAGATATGCTATAGGAAGGGAGACTCTGGAAATTCCGGCAGGAAAAATTGATCCGGGAGAACAACCCGAAATATGTGCTTTAAGAGAACTAAGAGAGGAAACCGGATATAGCGGTTCCCTGTCCTACTTAGGGGCTTATTATAGCTCGCCGGGGTTTACGGATGAGGCTATTCATCTTTATCTGGCAGAAAACCTTTATTGGTCGCCACTGGAGACGGATGAAGAAGAGTTCTTGCAGGTGGCTTCAGTTCCTCGGGCCGAGGTGTTGGAGCTAATACAAAAGGGCGAGATACAAGACGGAAAATCAGTGTTAGGAATTCTGCTTGCCCACCTGGCATATTTTGCTGATTACTGAATATTTATTCCTTGAGGACAAGTCTTCAGGGAGGGTATTCAGTGAAGAAAGTACTCTTGGACCATTTGCGACATTATTGGGTTATATATTTTACTCTTTGTTGTGTTCTCTTTGCCGGTGCGGTATTCGGAGCCATCGGTGTCACGGCTTTGGGCCAAACAAAATCTCAAGAGCTTGCTGATTTTTTTAATAACTTGTTACAGCAGCAGCCTAAGACAATAGAGGCGAGCTTTATTAAGCAATTAGCCCGGGACTATTTTATTATGATGGCAGGAATCTGGGTTCTTGGCTTAACGGTAATCGGGACTCCTTTAGTTTATTTGATTGTTTTTACCCGGGGATTTATTCTGGGATTTACCATTGCTTTTATTATAAATTTAAAAAAAATACTGGGTTTAGGCCTGGTTGTATTTACTATAATACTACCTTCAGTTCTGGCTATACCTTGTTTGCTTTTAGCCGCAGGCTTGGCCACGATTTTCTCATTTTTGCTTTTGCAAGGGCGTAATAGCGGCAATGTTTTACGCCAAGACTTTTTATACTATTGTGCAGCCTCCTTTCTCAATTGCCTTGGGGCCGTAGTTGCAGGGGTACTTCAAGGCTATTTTTCTATTGCCGGACTACATATTTTCAATCTGTAATTTATTAGGCTTCCTTAATTTACGGCCGGCCTAAAGGAAAAAATCCCCCTTATGTAGAAATATTGATTCTAAGGGGGATTATTATGAATAAGAAACCCGTAATTAAAAATGATATATTAGAAGACTATTTCTATTATTTGCAAGTTGAGAAAGGACTGGCTCGCAATTCCTGCACCAATTACTATCGGGATTTACAAAAATTGCATATTTTTTTAGAATCCAGATCTAAAGATTTCTTAACTTGCCGAACCACAGATCTGCAATCTTTTTTAAAAGAGGAAAAAGAAAAAGGTATTTCCACGAGATCTCTGGCTCGTTACTGTGCTGCGTTCAGAGGGTTTTACGGTTACCTTATCGGAGAAAACCTAATCAGTGAAGACCCGACCATATATCTCGCGGTCCCTAAGTTAGCCCAAAATCTCCCTTCTTATTGCAACGAGACCATGCTCAATCGAGCGCTAAGCAGAGAAAACAATGGTCTAAATCCGGAAAAAGACACCAACCTTCTCGCTTTAAGGGATAGAGCTATTGTAGAAGTTCTGTACGGTAGCGGGCTGAGAGTATCCGAGCTCTTGAAATTAAGCTTAAACGATATTTCGTTGGATTTAGGCTATATCCGTTGCCGAGGAAAGGGCAACAAAGAAAGAATTGTACCTTTAGGTGAACCTGGAATCGCGATAATTAAGGATTATATATCCAGAAGCAGAAAGTTTTTGTTAAAGCAAAATAAAAAAGCAACAGCGGAGACAAACAATATCTTATTCCTTAATGCTAAAGGCAAACCCCTTACGCGACAGGGTATTTGGCGGATAATAAAAAGATGGGCCGGGGAAAATGGCTTGGATAAGAATATTTATCCTCATGCCCTAAGGCATAGTTTCGCCACTCATCTACTTGATAATGGCGCCGACCTGCGTTCCGTCCAAGAAATGTTAGGACACGCCGATATTTCTACAACTCAAATCTATACTCACCTCTCACGCCGACATCTTTTGGAGGTATTCCGCAAAGCTCATCCGCGAGCTAAAATGGAGGGAGAAAAAAATGAAACGAGCAATAATTATTGTAATGGATAGTGTTGGCATAGGTGAAATGCCCGATTCCTGGGAATATGGGGACCAGGGAAGTAATACCCTGGGCAATATATCCCGAGAGCTGGGGGGTCGTCTTAGGCTGCCCAATCTTCAAAGCCTAGGTTTGGCCAATATAGCACCTATTCCTTATCTTGAGCCCGTAAACCAACCCAGGGCTAATTATGGAAAAATGGCCGAAAAGTCCAAAGGGAAAGATACTACGACGGGGCACTGGGAAATCGCCGGCCTTATTTTGGATCAAGCTTTTCCCACTTTTCCCCAGGGCTTTCCGCCGGAGTTTATTAGTAATTTGGAAAACAAAATCGGCCGGGGATTACTTGGCAATGAGGTGGCTTCGGGTACTGAGATTATTCAGCGCCTGGGGGATGAACACGTTAGAACCGGCAAACCTATTGTTTATACTTCTGCCGATTCTGTATTTCAGATTGCCGCTCATGAAGAGGTTATACCCTTAGAGGAATTAATGAGTATCTGTCGGGCAGCCAGAGCAATGCTGGATGGAGATTTAAGAGTCGCCAGAGTTATTGCCCGTCCTTTTATTGGACAAACAGGCAATTATAAGCGGACCGCCAACAGACAAGATTTTTCAGTGGAGCCCCAAGGGGAAACTTTGCTGGACAAACTAACAGCTAACGGTCGGAAGGTAATGGCAGTGGGTAAGGTCTATGATATCTTTGCCGGTAAGGGAATTAGTGAATCCATTTCTATCCGGAACAATATGGACGGAGTGGATAAAACCATAAATATTCTCCAAGAAAAAAGTCAATTCGATTTGATTTTTACTAATCTGGTTGATTTTGACATGATTTACGGTCACAGAAACAATGTCTCTGGTTATGCTCAGGCCTTGGAAGAGTTTGATTCACGTTTACCTGATATTATCGGGGCTTTACAGGAGGAAGATATGCTGTTTATTACAGCCGATCACGGTTGTGATCCAACTACCTCCAGTACGGACCATTCCCGAGAATATGTTCCGCTTTTAGTGTATGGCCAAGGCCTCAAGAAAGGTGTTAATCTGGGGATCCGTTCCACCTTTGCCGATCTGGGGGCTACGGCAGCGGAATACTTAGGACTGGAGCCCCTTAGCAATGGCCGGAGTTTTTACCAGGAAATAAAGGAGGGCTAGCATTTGATTAAAGAAAAAACTTTAACTACCATATTTACTGAAGTTAAGAAATATCTGGAGGATAAGATTCCATATAAACCCACTTTGGGAGTTATTCTTGGCTCCGGGCTGGGCAGTTTTGCTGAAACCGTGGAGAATAAAATTGTCTTTGATTATCAGAATATTCCTCATTTCCCGCAGTCCACGGTAAAAGGGCACTCCGGTAGGCTTGTGGTCGGTAAAATTGCATCCCAAGAGGTTATGGTTTTGCAAGGGCGTTTTCATTATTATGAGGGTTATGAAATGGTCGATGTCACCTTTCCTGTCCGGGTCATGCAGGTTATGGGTATTAAAAATCTCATTGTAACCAATGCGGCGGGAGGCATTAACCCTGAATACCAGCCCGGCGATTTAGTACTGATCAAAGACCATATAAATTTGATGGGTGCCAATCCCCTGCGCGGAGCCAATATATCTTCCCTAGGACCTAGGTTTCCCGATATGAGTGAAGCTTACCATAAGGAATGGCGCCAAAAAGGCTTGGCTATAATGAAGGAACTGGGCTTAAACCCTCGGGAGGGAGTATATGCTGCCGTCAGCGGACCGAGCTATGAAACTCCGGCTGAGATTCAATTTCTAAAAACCATCGGTGCCGATCTGGTCGGAATGTCGACTGTTCCTGAAGTTATTGTGGCTAAACATGGAGGTATGAATGTCCTGGGAATATCTTGCGTCACTAACTATGCAGCCGGAATATCAAAACAAAAATTAAACCATGCGGAGGTAATTGCCGTAGCTGAAAAAATAGAAAAAACTTTTGTCCGCACCGTATCTGAACTGATAAAGGTCATGGCTTAACAGTTATAACATTCTTTACATTTGATATAGAAGGAAGTGTTTTAAGGTGCGCATGACGGAGTTAATTGAAAAAAAAAGAAACGGTTTAGAACTCACTACAGAGGAGTTATATTTTATTATCCAAGGCTATGTGCAGGGTACTATCCCTGATTATCAAATGGCGGCTTTAACCATGGCCATTTTTTTTCAGGGAATGACAGCCAGAGAAACCGCTGACTTAACTATGGCTATGGTGGAAAGCGGTGAACAGGTGGAAATATCTCTGCCGGGTAAAATTGTGGTGGACAAACACAGTTCCGGCGGAGTAGGCGATAAGACAACCCTAATCGTAGGACCTCTGGTGGCGGCTTGCGGTGTACCGGTGGCCAAAATGTCCGGCCGCGGCCTGGGACATACCGGGGGAACCATTGATAAATTGCAATCTATCCCCGGTATAAATATCGAAATGAACCAGCATGATTTTTGCCGACAGGTAGAAAAAATCGGTATAGCCATTATTGCTCAATCCGACAGCCTAGTTCCCGCCGACAAAAAATTATACGCCTTGCGGGATGTAACCGCTACGGTTGACTCTATACCTTTAATCGCATCTTCCATTATGAGTAAAAAAATTGCTTCCGGGGCTAAGGCAATTGTTTTGGATGTCAAATACGGTTCCGGTGCTTTTATGTCCTCGGAGCAAAAAGCCCGGGATTTAGCACAAGCCATGGTGGATATAGGTAAAAAGGTAGGCCGGGATACTGTGGCTATAATTAGTAATATGGGTCAACCCCTAGGCAGGGCCGTTGGTAACAGCCTGGAGGTCCTGGAAGTGATAGAATGTTTGCAGGGCAGAGGACCTAAAGACCTTATGGAAGTTTGTTTGGAACTGGCGTCCTGGATGCTGGTAGTTGGCCAAAGAACCGATACCAGCAAATCTGCCCGGGCCATATTAGCAGATGCCTTGTGTCAAGGAAAGGCTTGGGAAAAGTTTCTTGAGCTGATAGGGGCTCAGGGTGGAAATATACTTAAGCTTAAAAATAAAGAATTGCCTTTAGCTCCACTAAAAGCTCAATACAAAGCCCCGGCCCAAGGATATATACAAAATATTGATGCCCGTAAAATTGGTATGAGCGCTATGATTTTAGGGGCAGGTCGGGAAAATAAAGACAGTACTATCGACTATGGCGCCGGTATTTACCTTCGGAAAAAGAACGGCGAACCGGTCCAAAAAGGGGAACCGATCATCGACCTTTACACCTCTGATGAGCAGAAAGTGCAGCCGGCTTTAGAATTTCTGGCCCAAGCCGTAACCATTACCGAATCCTATAGTCCTACACAGGCTCTGATTTCCACGGTTATTGATTAAATATTGCACTGAAAATGGGATATTAGTAAAAAATACCGTAAAAAAAGAAGGAATTTGTTTAAATTTGGTGAATAAAGGCTATAGATTTGTTAATAAAAACCAAGTTATAAAACATGAATCGGGGAAGGAGTCGGTAAACCAATGTTCGCTGCTAACAAAAAAAACTGTCAGGAAACAGATCTGATCTTTAAGTATATAGAAGACAAACTGGCAGGCAAGGAGCCCCAGGAGCCTTCAGTCAAATATCCTGTACACGTTACTCTTTTTAATTATATTAAGCACTTATTCGATAACGAGAGAAAAGTAGCCTCCTCAACCAAAGAATTGCTAAAAGTTACATCTTCTTTAAGTAGCTTTGATGTGGAAATGACTCATATTTCCAATAAGCTTACCAACTTTGCCAAGGACATAGCACTACTTAGCGAATCTAATCTTGCCATCGTCGAGCAGACCAATGCCGGTATGAATGAGGTCAACCGCACAGTAACAAATACTTCGGATACTTTGGCTCAATTGTCGGCCTCCTCGCAGGAATTGGTGGATAGGAACCAAATGAGTCTGGTTCAGCTTAAAGAAATTAATCAGCTCAAAGAAGAAGTAATGACAGATGCATCTATTATGGGACAGAAGATTGATCAACTTGTGGAGATGGCCAATAAGGTAAATGACATTGTCCATGGGGTGGGCCAAATCGCTGAGCAAACTAATCTGTTGGCCCTTAACGCTTCCATCGAAGCAGCCCGAGCCGGGGAAAACGGGCGAGGTTTTGCAGTTGTGGCCGATGAAATTCGCAAACTGGCAGACGATACCAAAAAAAGTTTGGAAGGAATGAAATCTTTCGTTGATAATATCCAGAATTCAGCCCGCGAAGGAAAACAAAGCATGGATAATACCTTGAACCTAACAAATAATATGAGCCGTAAAATAGAAACTGTCACTGCAACCATGGAAGAAAACGTGGAAATGCTGCAAAGTACGATCAATGATGTTCAGGTAATAAACAGTGCCATGGAAGCGGTTACTGTCTCCACAAACGAAATAAATCAGGCCATGGATGTTTCCAGTCGAGATGCTGAAAAGCTATCCCAGATGACCCAAATTATTCATCAACAGGCCATAGCCAGTGCCGAGTTTGCTAAACAAATTGAGCTAATTGATAACAGATTATCAGAAATAGTTAGAGTACAAATGGATTCCCTGCAAGGCAGTATTAACGCTCTGAGCAATGAAGAATTTATTGAGAATATTAAGCAAGCAAAAGAGGCTCATGGCGCTTGGTTAAATAATTTGAAAAAAACAGTTGAAGATTTCACCATCTATCCTTTGCAGACCAATCCTCAAAAATGCGCCTTCGGTCATTTTTATAATGCAGTTAAAGTAAACCATTCTGATCTTGCTGAAAAATGGGAGGCTATTGACGAGGTGCATCGCAGATTCCATGGATTAGGCGATAAGGTGATCGAAGCGGTGCAAAATGGCAATAAATCCGAGGCTGAAGAATATCTTATGGAGGCTGAAAATATTTCTCAAGAAATATTCCACAGTCTGGACGCTATCTTAGCTGAAACTGAAGAATTGAGCGAAAAAGGGATTTCACTGTTTTCGATAAGGTATCATTAATTTCGCAAATTCATAATTAAGTGTTTATGAATAAAGACATAAACGCAACTGCTTGGTAAGATAAGGTTACCACACCAATCTAAACCAGGAGGAGATGCGAATATGTCTGAG
>JAAYMU010000133.1 GCA_012521215.1 Peptococcaceae bacterium
AAGTTGATTTTAACGAGGAAGTTGATTTTAACAAGGAAGTTGAATTAAATAAAGAAGTTGCTTTTCAAAACCTGGTGATAACTGTGGTCGGCTTGGGCTTAATAGGGGGCTCGATGGCCATGGCTTTAAAAAAACTTGGTCCTCGGAAGATTTGGGGAGTGGATATTGATCGAGAAGTGCTTAGAAAAGCAGAAAAAACCAAAGTCATTGACGGCGGTTTTACCGAGGGGGCTTCTGTACTTCCCACTTCCGATTTGGTAATTATCTGTCTTTATCCCAGTGAAATAGGCGGCTTTATTCGAAAAAACATGCCCTTTTTTAAACCTAATGCCGTGCTTACCGATATTGGCGGCCTTAAGCAAAGTATAATTTCAGAGATAAGGCATTGTTTAAGACCGGACTTGGACTTTGTAGGCGGGCATCCCCTGGCAGGGCGCGAAGGAAGCGGCTTTGCCCAAGCCACAGCGGAAATTTGGCAGGGAGCAAATTATATTCTCACTCCGGCAGGAGCCCGTAAAGAAAGTGTGCTCTTATTGGAAAAAATGATCAAAGGCCTTGGCTGTCATGCCGTGATATATATGGATCCCGAGGAACACGACCGGATTATTGCGTTAACCAGCCATTTGCCTCATGTTGTGGCCGCGGCCCTCATGACCAGTAACTACCTTGCTAACCCGGAAAAATTTATTGGAGGAAGTTTTCGGGATGCAACCAGAGTTGCAGTAATGAATGTTAATTTATGGAGTGAACTTTTGCTGGAAAACAAAGATAATGTTTTGAGGCAAATAGATATTTTTCTCCATAAAATTAGCAAGATTAAACAGGCTTTGCAAAAGCAAGATGCTACAGCTCTTAAGCATATACTGGAAAAAGCCAATGCAAGCCGAAGACTATTGTAGCCGAAAACTGTTTAGGGGGAATAGTTTTGAACAGTATTCGTATTGAACCTGGCGCTTTAAACGGCAATATCCGCATACCGCCTTCCAAGAGTATCGGGCACAGGGCGATTATCTGTGCCGGCTTGGCCGGAGGTTCAAGTAGAATTGAAAATATTATCATGTCCCAGGATATTCTTGCTACAGTGGAAGGAATCAGCGCCTTGGGCGCCCGGATCCGGGCAGTTACCAATGCTGAATTAGCTGATGAAGAAGCAACTGGGAGTAAAACCAAAACCTTGGAGATTGAGGGTATAGCTTATCCTCAAGCTCCGAAAAGCCCGATCGATTGCCGAGAATCAGGATCAACCTTGCGCTTCCTGCTTCCCTTAGCCGCCCTGACCGGGCAAACCGTTACTTTTACCGGCCGGGGCAGGCTAAAGGAACGGCCGCTGGATGAGTATTATAAGATTTTTAGTAAGCAAGGGATAAAGTATACTACCGAGAAGGGTGCTTTGCCCCTTACCGTGCAGGGCAGTATTCAACCCGGGGATTTTAGCTTAAGAGGGGATATCAGCTCTCAGTTTATTTCCGGTTTGTTGTTTGCTCTGCCCCTTTTGCCGGCAGACTCGGTGGTGAACATTACTACGGAAATTCAATCTAAGGGTTATATTGACCTGACCTTGGATGTATTACATAAGTTTGGCATTATGGTTGAAAGCAGGACTCCTCAGGAATTTAGAGTTAAGGGGAAGCAAAAATATCGGCCATCCCATTTCAGAGTAGAAGGGGACTACTCTCAAGCCGCTTTTTGGATCGTGGCCGGCATTCTAAACGGCAGAATAGATTGCCTGGATTTAAGGCCCGATTCTCTGCAGGCTGATAGAGAGATCTGTCCAATTGTTAAAAGAATGGGAGGGAAGCTCAAGCTTAACCAAGAAATCCTGTCCGTCAGGCCTTCCGAGACTAGCGGGACCGTGATTGACGTTGCCCAGTGCCCGGACTTAGTTCCTATTCTTGCCGTTCTGGGCTCTTTAAGCCGAGGGACAACCCGGATTATTAATGCCGGCCGCTTGAGAATCAAGGAATCCGACCGGCTTCGAGCCATAACTACGGAGTTGAATAAATTAGGGGCTCAAGTGCGAGAGTTAGAAGAAGGTTTGGAAATTGAAGGAGTAGAAAACTTAAAGGGCGGAGTACAAGTGGACAGCTGGAACGACCATCGAATTGCCATGGCTTTGGCCGTAGCCGCCTTAAGATGTCGCCAAGCTGTGGTCTTGACAGGCTTTGAAGCTGTAAACAAATCCTATCCGCATTTTTGGGATGACTTTAGAATGCTGGGAGGCAAGATCAATATGCTGGGAGGTAAGATTCGATGAGCAGTGTTTGGGGCGAGTATCTTAAAATATCTTTATTCGGGGAATCCCATGGTCCCGGTATTGGGGTAGTAATTAACGGCCTGCCCGCCGGGTTGGAAATTGATAGGGATTATATAAACCGCGAACTGGCCAGAAGAGCACCCGGCAAATCCAAGCTGACTACTTCCAGACAGGAAAAAGATGAATTTGAGATTTTAAGCGGTGTTTTTCAAGAAAGGACAACAGGTGCTCCGCTATGTTTTTTGATCAGGAACGAGGATAAGCGTTCTCGGGATTATGAAGAGCTCAAAGATATTATGCGTCCGGGGCATGCCGACTACACAGCCAGAGTAAAATACTCGGGCTTTAACGATTACCGCGGAGGCGGAGCGTTTTCCGGGCGCCTGACAGCTCCCTTGGTCTTGGCAGGAGCCATAGCCAAAAAAATCCTGAGTGCTAAAGGTATTACCCTGGGCAGTCATATTTTAGGAATTGCCGATATCCGGGAGGAGCCTTTCGATGCCGTGTGCCTAAGTTCATCCACCCTGTTGGAACTTAATGCCCGGGAATTCCCGGTGCTTAACGAGGAAAAAGGATTATTAATGAAAGAAAAGATTATCCGGGCCCGTGAGCAACAAGACTCGGTCGGCGGAGTGCTGGAAACGGCCGTGGTTGGAGTGGAAGCGGGAATAGGTTCCCCTTTCTTTGATTCGGTGGAAAGCAAAATTGCCCACTTGCTTTTTTCCATTCCGGGAGTCAAGGGGGTTGAATTTGGCGAGGGTTTTGCTTTGAGCCGGCTGAAAGGTTCCCAGGCCAACGATGCTTTTTACCTGCAAGACGGCCAGGTGAAAACGACAACCAATCGTTGCGGTGGAATCCTGGGGGGGATAACTAACGGCATGCCCTTAACCTTTAAAACCGCTTTCAAACCCACCCCTTCCATCGGCCGAATTCAAAAGACAGTCAATCTGGCTACCCGGCAAGAGGTTGAATTGCAAATTAAAGGCCGGCACGATCCCTGTATTGTCCCCAGGGCAGTCCCGGCGGTGGAAGCTGCCGCAGCCTTAGCCTTATTGGATTTATTATTGGAGAAGGAGAAAAAAGCATGACGGGTTTAGACAATAGAGATTCGAATAGTAGGGATTTAAACAAAAATTCAAACTATAAAGAACTGGAAGTGCTTAGGCAAGAAATTGATGAACTTGACCGGCAAATACTTAAGCTGTTTGAAGCCAGAATGGCTAAGGTGACAGAAGTGGCTCAATATAAAAAGATTAACAAGCTGGCCATAATGGATAAAGAACGGGAACAGAAAGTATTGGCCCGAATTGGGCAGCTTACCAATCCTCACCTAAAAGAACATGCCCAGCTTCTTTTCCAAACCATCATGGACCTAAGCAAAAAAGTCCAGGCCGGTCATTTGGCAAAAACCGACAAGGTTATTGGCTTTCAAGGCCTGGCGGGTTCTTTTAGTGAACAGGCTGTTCGGGAATATTTTGGAGACAGGGTGGCCACAAGCTGTTTTACCGGTTTTGAAGATGTTTGCAAGGCCTTGGAGGATTGGAAAATAGATTATGGCGTTTTGCCGTTGGAAAATTCTTTTACCGGAGGTATTACGGAAATCTATGATCTTTTAACCGCCTACGATTTCTATATTGTGGGGGAAAAGATTGTCAAGGTGGATCATAATTTGCTTGTTAATCAGGGGACCGGTTTGGAAGCAATCCGGGAAGTTATCTCACATCCTCAAGCTTTCCTTCAATGCAGCAATTACTTGCGGCTTCATCCGGAGTGGGAGCTGATTTCTTGTAGTAATACCGCCGTAAGCGCTAAAATGCTCGGCGAATCGGCTAATAGCCGGCGAGCGGTAATTGCCAGCAAACGGGCGGCAGAGCTATACGGTCTGCATATTTTAGCAGAAGGAATTCATAATGCAGCCGATAATAGCACTCGCTTTATTATTATTGGCCCTCAACTTCAAGTCACTCCCGCCAGTAATAAGGTCAGCCTTATGGTGGGTATAGCCCATGAACCGGGTTCCCTTTATAGAACTCTTAGTCATTTTGCCAATCAGGGGCTGAATATGCTCAAGATCGAGTCTCGCCCCAGTAAGGCAAAAAATTGGGAGTACATTTTCTATATTGAATTTGCCGGCAATCTGGAAACAGATGCGGTTCAAAAGGCAATAGAAAATATCAAAAAAGAAAGCATCTTTTTTAAGCTTTTGGGTAATTATTGTGGCGACACATGTTAGGCTTGCCAATTGGCATGATTTACTTGCTTCAATTTAACAGCATTTCATCTATAATATAGCTTGTTAAGTCAAATTGGAGTGAAGAAGTAAATGAGAGCAATATTTGATAAATCTCGGACTTTATTTGAGAAAATTTTAATTATTGTGGTCCTTATTTATGGAATAGTGGCGGTAATCGGCTGTAATGTAAATTTAGATTTAATTGTTTATGCCACTTTTGGCTCCTATGTCCTTATCGGACTCACTTCCTTCATAAGACCGAAAATCCTGTTTGAGGTCTTAAAAAGAGAAAATGAGGATTTTTTGGTAAGAAACCAAAGGCTTATTCCCTACATTAAATCAGGATTCAGATGGGGCGGTTTGGCCTTAGCTCTAGTAGGCCTGGCTTTAAATTATGTTTTTATAGTTTATTTTTAATCTGTAACCTAGGTTACCGCATTTTAAATCATCTTCATTTATATTAAAGTCAGAAAGAGAAAGAATAAAAAGAGCAGAATATAAAAGTCAAGATATAAAGAAGACAAAATATAAAGAAAAGGTGATGTAAATGCGTAGAAAAATAGTGGAAATCGATCAGGAAAAATGTAATGGTTGCGGACTTTGCATAGATGCCTGTCATGAAGGCGCTTTGCAACTGGTAGATGGCAAAGCAAAATTAGTAAGTGATGAATATTGTGATGGTTTAGGAGACTGCCTACCGGAATGTCCGACCGGCGCTATCAGAATTATTGAAAGAGAAGCAAAGCCTTTCGACGAAGAACTGGTTAAGCAAAAAATGCAAGAAGCAGCGAAAAAGGCTGCAGCCAATAGCCCACTGCCTTGCGGTTGTCCGGGATCACTGGCAACTTTAATTCACAAAGATACAACTCCCGAAAATTCTGCGGGCCAAGCCCAAGCTTCGCCGGCTCAGTCCGAAACTCAGGAACGGCCTTCGGAACTAAGGCAATGGCCGGTACAACTAAACCTTATCAATACCCAGGCTTCCTATCTAAAAAATGCCGACCTGCTCATAGCTGCTGATTGCACGGCTTATGCTTGCGCTTCTTTTCATGAGAAATTCATGAAAGGAAAAATAACCCTGATTGGCTGTCCCAAGCTGGATGACAACCAATATTATACTGATAAAATTGCGGAAATCTTAAAACTAAACAATCCCAACAGTGTGACCGTGGTCAGAATGCAAGTCCCATGTTGTGGTGGTATAGTAAAAGCAGTCAAAGACGCAATGCTAAAATCCCAAGTGATTGTGCCTTATAAAGAAGTAACCATCAATAACCAAGGGCAAATAGTTAAAGAATAAAGTGATAAAATCGAGTCCAAGCTCTCTTAAGCCTTAACAATCAAGGCTTGAGAGAGCTTTAGGTTTATTTGGGCCTAATTTAGGTGCAGCTTTTCTGCCGCTATTATGGTTTACTATAAAGAGATATTTATAGAGTTGAGAACTTATTTTTTATCAATATTTGACGTAGTATTCATTATTCTTCCGTCTATAGTTAGGGGAAGGGGGGATAAACATAGACCAGGAGACAATTCGCAGGGTGTTGGCCGGAGATCAGGAAGCCTTTCGTTCCCTAGTCGAGGAATATAAAGATCTGGTTTATATGATTTGTTTTAATGTGGTCCGAGATTCTTACGAAGCGGAAAATCTCACCCAGGAAACCTTTTTCCAGGTCTATAAATCCCTCTCCAGCTATAAACAGCAAGGTTTTAAAGCCTGGCTAAGCAAAATAGCCCTGCATAAAGCTATCGATTTCCAAAGGAGTAGTGCCCATAAACTAACCAAAGCCAGTATTCCTTTGACGGCAGCGCTGGAAGATAGGCTGGTAGGAGAAGATAATGAAGTCGAAAGTAAGCTGATCCGCACTGAGGAACAGAATGTGCTGGCAGAGTGCCTGCTTAACATCCCTCCCCTTTATAGCAATGTGCTTACAAAGCATTACCGGGAGAACAAGAGCTGCAAGCAAATAGCCCTGGAAGAAAACATAAGTGTCCGCACCGTAGAAACCAGATTGTACCGCGGAAAAAAGATTTTAAGACAATATTATGAGGAGTTGAGCAAAACATGAGCAAGCCAAAGCAAAGAGATTTAAAAAAAAGCAGCGTAGCTACTGAAGTTCCTAGAGCTGCTCAATGCTATACCCCTCAGACCTTAAAGTGCTATCAAGCAGGCGGCTTGACTCCGGCACAGCGTATTTTGCTGGAAGAACACCTTCTACAATGCGACAGTTGTTTGAACCTTTATCTAAAGCTGACGGACGAATATGTTGGCCAATTGGGTACAAGTGACTTGAGTCCTGACTTTGTAGACCGGGTTATGGCCATGGTTCAAGAAGAACAATCTTTAGCTGCTGAGCCTAAGAGTCAAGATTCTAGCGGTGCTAAAATCCAAGAGAAGAAAAATGCCCGCTTAAATCTCTTGATTGGCTACTGTGCAGCGGCCTGTCTGGCCATGTTTTTTTGGATTGGGGGTTGGTTTGACGGGATAACCGACATTATGAAACAGGAGACTAACACCCGAAAAATTAATCTGATTCAAGAGGGTTGGACTAAAAAGAATTTTGCAGAACAGCCATCCTTGTTTGCTAATTTTAAATTGGAAAAGGAGTAGATAATATTATATGAAAAAGAAAAGTAAATTCCTGACTTTTATCTTGTCCTTCGTTCCGGGTTTGGGCCATATCTATCTGGGCCTAATCCAGAGAGGTTTGCTTTTTCTTATCGCTACGGCTCTAGCCATTCTGAGCGCCTTCTTTATTGAACTGCTGGGAGTTTTCTACGGGCCGCTACCTCTAGTGTTTTTACCTTTTATCTGGTTAGCAGCCCTAGTGGATTCCATAATTTTGGCTGACAGGCTTAATCGTCAAATGCTGGAAGCTAAACCGGCCGGCACAGAATATGTTCCTACCTCAAATATCCTGGAAGATGAACTAAAAATCCAAAACCATAAGATCATGGCCGTTATTTTTTCCATGATTCCGGGAGCCGGGCATATGTACTTAGGGCAAATGATCAAAGGTATTCAGTTAATGCTTGCTTTTATGCTTGCTTTGTATCTCAGTGATTTCCTCAATCTATCTCTGCTCATGATGTTCTTGCCCCTTCTCTGGTTTTATAGTGTTTTTGACGTCCTGCACAGGGTATCAAATGCAGATAAGCTTCAGGATACTGCTTATCTGGAGAGCTATTTTCCTGCCGGGGAGTTGTCCGGCAAAGCAGGAAAATATATAGGTATAGGTCTAGTAGTGGTAGGTTGCCTTATGATTCTGGAGAGAATAGTTTTGCCTCAGTTGCAAATAATGCTTGACTCTCGTTTTACGGATTATTTGCGCACAGGCATAATTGCCATCCTGTTTATAGCAGGCGGTATCCGGCTTATGATGGGAAGCAAAGATAGGGATGGCAGCAAAGATCAAGGACATAAAAATACAGAGAAAAATAAAGAGGATAATGATAATGACTCGGTTAAAGGGGATAGTTGAGAATGAGAAAATGGCGAGTGGGAACCTTTTCTATGGGCTTAATCCTGATCGCAGTGGGTATCTTGCTTTTGGCTGCTGAATTTTGGGGTCTAAACGGGGCCTATTTAATTGTTCGTTGGTGGCCCGTAATTCTCATTGTCCTGGGAATAGAAATTTTAGCTTATGTAATTTTATCCAAAGAAGAACAGCCAAAAATAAAGTACGACGGTTTGAGCATATTTCTGGTTATTGTTGTGATCTTAATTAGTTGTGGAGTTTACGGCTTTCATAGTGTGATCAAAAGTGAATTGGCAACAAGCATTTTAGCGAACTGGGGTATTTTAAAGTAATACTATAATTGTTAGCAATTTATCCAATAATAACTGGCACCCGAGGCCCGATAGGCAACACTCGCGCTGCTAATCAAGATTTATACTAAGCAGGGGAGCGTGGAACTTGCGCTAACTCTTTAAGGGCCAAGGCATAAATTTCTGCACATTGCATTAAATGCTCTATCTCGATGTATTCATCGGGTTGGTGCTCTACCTTGGGCTTACCGGGAAAGGTTGGGCCAAAAGCCACCGCTCGCTTAAAGGCCTTGGCAAAGGTAGTACCGCCCATCCCTAAGGGTTTGGCTTTCCGGTCGCCTGTATAATCCCGGTAAACCTTAAGTAACTTTTGGATATGTTCATTGTCCTCGGGAAAATTTAAGGATTCCAAAGAGTCCAGGATTATTTGCTCCGCTTGGAAACATTGAAAAGCGGAGTTTATTTTTTCTCTTATAGAATCAAGCTGCTCGCCGGCTGGGAAACGAATATCCAAGCCCAAGGTAAAGCTTTGCTGGTCTAGCTTTAAGTAACCAGGATTGATGGTAAGCCTGCCGGTCAAGGTATCTTCACAAGCAAGTCCTAAGGTTTTTCCATAGTGATCCAGGCCGATGTTTTCGGCAAAAAGATTGAGAAATTGCTGCTGTCCCTCATTGAGATGTAACATATTCCGCATTTCAGCTTGGGTCAGAAACAAAACCATTTGGGAAATGGCATTTCGTCCCTCACAACAGGCAAAAGCATGGGCCGACTTGCCATGGGAGATAATAGTCAGATCCTGGCCCTTTTCCGTCAAGTCCATTTGGAATTGGGATTTAGCTATTAGCTCCTTAATTTTCTGCTGCCAGTCGGCTTTTTGCCCCTTTTTTATTACCAGAGTTGCCTCGCAATAAGCGGGGACGATGTTAGGGGAATCGCCGCCGGCAATTTTTTTTAGCTCCAGCCCAGGCTCGGCATTCTGTGGTGAGTTTTCCGGGGTCGGCTTAGGCTGAAAATTTTTCTTTAATTCCAGCCAGACTAAGCCTTTTTCGGCAATAACTATGGGAAACACAGAATCGGGGACAAAGGAAAAATCAGGTTCGGTAATCTTCTCCAAAAGTTTAGGTGTCTTATCCCAGACGGTTTCTTCGTCTAAGCCGATAATCATCTGAATCTTGGCTTGCCTGTCCAGCCCGGATTCTTTCACTGCTTTCATGGCATAAAGGGCAGAGATCGCAGGGCCTTTATTATCTATAGCCCCCCGGCCGTAAACTTTTCCGTCTTCTATTTGCCCGGCAAAGGGTTCGTGTTTCCAGCCGCTTCCTTCGGGGACGACATCGAGGTGAACGATAATACCTATGGTTTTGCCGCTGTCAGGGCCGTTGTTTTGCTTGTCGTTTAATTCGATAACCCCTCCGAGATTGTCGATGTTTTTAGCCTGAAAACCCAGGCTTTGGCCCAGTTCTAAAAAATACTGCAGAACTTGCCTCGTGCCTTCTTCTTCCCCGGAAAGGCTTCTTACTTTTATACATTCCTGCAAGGCCTTTAGCATTTCTTCCTGGTAAGAGCGTATTATCTCTTTAAACTCGTTTACCAAACCCAAGCCAACCTCCCTAATAAATAGCCTTCGCTAAAAAGTTTGGATTTAGATAATAATCCGATTTATTTAGTTTGGCCGTTTTTTGAAAATTGTAATAATTTAGGGTGCAATTTTCTTAGAATACATTAAAATAGATATTATGATATTAAACGACAATAATAGTGGTTTCAAATTTTTATTTGGAGTGATATTCTTTTTATGAGACTGGTTAATATTAAATATGTCGAAGAAGGTTCAGTTTTAGCCAGAACAATAAGAAATGCTACCGGTAATACTCTTTTAGTGGAAGGGGCTGTTCTCAGCCGGGGCTATATAGCCAAATTAGAATCGCTGGGGATTGATATGCTCTTTATTAAAGATGAGAGATTTAAGGATATAGAGTTTAATCCGGTAATTTCTGATAAAACAAGGGAAAGTGCTTATAAAACAATACGTGGGGTAATAAATTCTTTTGAAGCGGGGGACAGTGTCTCCCTTGATGCGGAGTCCATAAAGTCAGCCGTTTCCAACATTATTAACGATCTGTTATATAGTTATGATGTTGTAAACAATTTGGCCGATATTATGGGTTATGATGAATACACTTTTCAACATTCCGTTAACACCACGGTATTGGCGCTTATCTTAGGCTTGGGTAAAGGCTATACTCATGCCAAACTGCTGGAGTTGGGAATGGGAGTGCTTATGCACGATATCGGCAAAGTTAATTTACCCAAAGAGATTCTCAATAAACCGGGCAATCTTAGCACGGAGGAGTTTGCGGAGGTCAAAAAACACCCTTCTCTTGGCTTTGATGTTATCAGGAAAAATCAAGATTTTAGTATCAATTCCGCCCATGTTGCCCTTCAGCATCATGAGCGATGGACCGGCGGGGGATACCCCCGAGGGTTAAAGGGCAAGGAAATTCATGAGTTTGGACGCATAACTGCAGTAGCGGATGTTTATGACGCTTTAATCAGCAAACGTCCTTATCGCCAGGCCCAAGAGCCTTACCAGGCCTATGAATATATACACTCCCAGGCAGGACACCATTTTGACCCGGACATAGTAAGAATTTTTACCAAGCGTGTAGCAGTTTATCCGCTCGGTACGGGAGTAAGGTTGAGTAACGGTTGGCGCGCGGCAATGTCATCCGGCAAAATAAAGACAAGCCGGATAGGCCCGTTATAAGAGTCATATATGAAGGAGAGGAACCGCTGGAGCAACCTATAGATATTGATCTGGCGAGAACCTTAAATTTGATGATCGAGAAAGTTGAGAACAAATAATATTTTACAGGGAGATGCCGGGCAACAATTCCAAGTTGCATAGCATGTTTAAGCTTATCGGGAATAAACATAGTAAAGTCAGCAAGGGTTGAGAATGTTTTTGGCAAAAATACTTACCTAAAATCTTGCAAAATGTTCTATAAATTGTAAAAGTTTTATGATATAGTAATAGAACTAAAGACATACTGTTTCAGCCTGCGACATGGGTTCAAAAAATGAATATATTTTTTAAGTATAGTGGTGTTTGAAAGTGAAAGAGGATAGGGAGTTAAATGTTAAAGTTATCACATTGGGAACTTTTGATATCCTAAAAGGCGAAGATTCTATATTACAAACCTTAAACAAACGTTCTTATAAAATTTTTGAATTACTTAAATTTTTCATTACCTTTAAAGACCAAAAGTTACTCTCGGAAACCATTATGCAAAAGCTATGGCCCGATAGCGATCTACTGGATCCCAAGAATGCTTTGCGTACCCAAATATACCGGCTTCGTAAAATGCTTAAAAATATGGGAATTATGCAGGAACAAGAGCATCTCGGGGCATGTCGGTTAGCTTTTGAAAACGGTTTCTATGTGTTCAGCCTGAATGAAAATGCAGTTTTGGACAGCGATGAGTTTTGTCAATTGATTAAGCAGGGCGACGAACTAAAGCATACTGATTCTCAGCAAGCGATTAGTTATTACAGCCAAGCCTTAGAGCTTTATCAAGGCGAGTATCTCTCCGAAAACTTATACAGTGAATGGGTTCTACCTGCTAGAAATCGTTATCACCGTTTGTATTTCAGGACTCTGCTTCAACAATTAGAACTTCTTAAAAAAGCGGAAAATTATCAGAATATGATTGAAACATGTGAGGATAGTTTTCAGATCGACCTCTATGAAGAATCCGTTCATGTGTATTATCTGGAAGCCTTGTTGCAATTAAACCAGATTAAACAGGCCATAAGTCACTATAAATACATAACTACGAAATTGTATCAGGAATTAGGAGTCAAA
>JAAYMU010000134.1 GCA_012521215.1 Peptococcaceae bacterium
GCATCTTTGCTTTTTTTGTTTCTTGGCGCCACAATAGACAAATAAGGAATCCCAAAGGATTTAAGATTGACCAGCATAAGTACAAACACCACCAGAGCTAAAGCCAAACCATAAAAACCAAGAAAACATCCTGCTATTATGAAATAAAATCTTAACAGTCTTACCCCGAAGGCCAAGGAATAATTCGGTATAGCAAAGTTGCTTAAGCCCGTAGCCGCTACGATAACAATAAGGACCGGACTGACAATATTAGCGGATACCGCCGCTTCACCTAAAATCAAAGCTCCGATAATGCCCAGCGTATTGCCAATAATTCCGGGAATACGAATCCCTGCTTCTCGAATAAGTTCAAATCCCAATTCCATTAAAATAACTTCAACCAGCGTTGGAAAGGGAACATTCTCTTTGGCCTCGGCTATCGCAATCAATAAATCGGTGGGAATCATTTCCCGGTGAAAAGTAGTGAGCGCAAGGTATAGCCCAGGCAATAAAGCGGCGAAGGCAAAGGCAAAAAAGCGAATAAACCTTAAACTGGTTGCATACTGCCATTTAAGCGCAGCATCTTCCGGAGAATGCATAATCTCGTTAAGGGTAACAGGTACAACAATGGCAAAGGGAGCTCCGTCCATGAGAATTGCCGCTTTGCCCTCAACAAGATGGGAGGCTGTTCTATCCGGCCTTTCCGTGGATAGAGTTGTGGGAATAATAGAATAAGGGCTATCCTCAATAAACTGTTCCAGCATCCCGCTGCTTACTAAAAAGTCGGTTTTTATGCTGCTAATTCTGCGTCGCACTTCTTTCAAAATAGAGGGGTTAATAAGATCTTGGAGATAAACCACAGCACAAGTTGTGCTGCTTTTTTCCCCTATTTCAAAAAACTCGGAAATCAAATCTTTATTTCTGATAATGCGTCGGATTAAAGAAATATTGGTTCTTAAGTTTTCACTGAAACCCTCTTGAGACCCTTTAACTACCCCCTCGGTCTTCGGAGTTTCTATTGATCTCATTTCAAAGCCGATTGACTCGCAAGCTAAAAAATAATCCAGGCCATCAACATATAACACTGTATTGCCTTTGAGAATTTCGGCAAATACTTTCTTAAAATTCTTAAGCTTTTTAACATCGTTAGTTTCAACAATGTTCTCCAAAGCAAGGGTAGTTGAGTTGCTGTCCCCTGCTAAATCGGAAGTTGACAAATCAAATAAGGGTCTAAGGATGTGTTCATTTATAATCGTCTTATCTACCATCCCATCCAAATAAGCAATAAAACCCCTTTTATCCTGGGCTATAATAAACTCTCTTAATACTAAATCCTTATTTTGGGGGACATTGAATTGTTGTTTGATCACCTCAAGATTGGAGTCAATATCCTTTTTTACTTCATTGACATCCGTTCTCCCGGACTTTACTTGAGAAGGGGAAAGGGGCTTACGGAGCATTTTCGTTCTTTTTTTTCCACCGGTCTGAGTTTCCTCATTTCCTCGACTTTCGGAGGCCTGATAATTATGAGATTTCTCCCGGCCCTCCTGCCCTTCATTCTGTTCAGGCAAAACAAAGGTCCGGGGCCTGTTCGTTTTTTTATAAGTAATAAGGGACAATATTTTCAAGATAGGGCTTTGCTGTTTTTTCTTCTCACTTACCAAGAATATCACTCCAAATATTACTTCCAACCACAGTTATTCTTTACAATCATGGAAAAAAATATTAAAAAAACCGCTGTGTTTAAACAACGGTTTTCAGCAATTTAGAGAAAAATTATTTTTCAAGTAGAAAAAGTTTCCTTAAGAGCTCAAACTCTTCTTCAAACTTAGCCAAATAATCTTGGCCCTTTTCAATATCATTCCTTCTAAAAGATAATTCTATTTTAAAGGCTCTGTGTTTTAATTCATCAAGTTCAAGATTATGGCATAATCGTTTAAGGCGATGGGCAAGCGGTTCTACTGCTATAAAGTGTTTTTTTCTAATTAAAGATCGTACTTCTTGAAGGCACTTATCAATTTCCGCCATTTCAGAAACCGAATTTGCGTTTTCTGTTTTTTTGTTTACCAATACTTTTTTATTTGCCAATGCTTGTTCATGCCGCTCACGGACCTCGATATTGTTAACCATTTGCTCTATCTTCTCATACAGCCTAAACATATCAATCGGTTTGGCTATACAGTCATCCATGCCCATGGCTAAAAATCTCTCTTTATCACCCTGTAAAGCATAAGCCGTAATGGCTATAATTGGGGTATGTTTACCAGGCCCTTCTATTTGTCTAAGACGCTTAGTGGTTTCTATTCCATCCATAATCGGCATTTGTATATCCATAAGTATCAAGTCGTACTCTTTTCGCCCATAGAGTTCCAACACCTCAATCCCGTTTTCGGCAACATCCACCTTATACCCTTTATTAGTCAGCATACGGTCTAAAACAAGACGATTCATGGCATAATCCTCAGCCAGAAGAATAGATAGAGGCTTGGGAGGCACAGTTTTATTCAGCACAGGCGTAGGCACAAATTCCGATTTAGGTTTGGGCTGGGGTTGGGCACCGGTTTTAAATTTCAGGATAAAGTTAAAAGTACTGCCTTTACCTTTAATGCTTTCCACCCAAATGCTTCCTCCCATTAACTCCACCAGTTTTTTGCATATTGCCAGTCCTAAACCGGTCCCTCCGAATCTTCTGGTTATTGACCCGTCTAACTGGCTAAAAGATTTAAAAAGCTTGTCTTTTTCTTCAGAAGCTATACCTATGCCGGTATCTTTGACGGCAAAAAGCAACTTATGGCATTCAGAGTTTTTCGGGGAAATCTTTTTAATTTCTAAATCTACCTTTCCCTGATCACAAAATTTTACAGCATTATCCAGTAAGTTATTCAGTACTTGGCGTATCCTATTGGGAGCGCCTATCAGATACTCCGGAATATTCGGATCTATATAATAATTAATGCTAAGCCCTTTTTTATTGGCGTTAGGTATATGGATCTTCAAAGTTTGCTCAACCAATTCTTTAAGGTTAAAGTTTAGATTCTCAATGGCTAACTTTCCTGCTTCCATTTTGGAAAAATCCAAAATATCGCTGATAATGCTGAGAAGAGAATCGGCACAAAGTTTGGCTGTTTCCAAATTACTTTGTTGCTCAGCGGTCAACCCGGTTTCAAGAGTTAAATCAATCATCCCGATTATACCGTTAAGCGGGGTCCGGATTTCATGACTTATATTAGCCAGGAATTCGCTTTTAGCCCGGTTGGCAGCTTCCGCTTGTTCTTTGGCGCGAATATATTTCTTTTCATGCCTTTTTCTTTCGCTAATATCGCGCATGGTAGTCAGCTCATAACATCGATTATTCAAAGTAAACCGGCGAATTTTTATTTCTAGCGGTATTTCCCTGCCATTCTTGGTTATATGGGTTTCTTCAGATTCATAAATGCCGTATTTCCCTAATGCTTCATCGATTAGATCCAAACGTCTTTGATCTTTTTTGTTCTTTTCAAAGAAGGTAGGTGATTTCCCCAACAATTCTTCCCTGGTATATTCTAACAGTCTGCAAGCTTCATCGTTGACCTCAACAATTTTTAACCCCTCGTCTTTATTAAGCAAAACCATGCCATCCCTGACATTATTAAAGACACTTTTGAATTTTTCAAATAGATACTTATATTTGGCTTTGCTTTGCTGTAGTTCATACTCAACTTTCTTCCGTTCAGTTATATCCCGGACTACACCTAGAAAAAACTGCTCACCGTTTATATTGAGGCCTTGAACACTAACCTCTACCGGAAAGGTGCTACCGTCTTTTCTGCAGTGCTGGGTCTCGAAGACAATCCCGTCCTTTAAGGCCTCATTTATTTCTCGTTGTGTATACATTTTGCCCTCTGCCTGTAAATCCGAGATGCTTTTGGTTAGTAGTTCTTCACGCGAATAACCGTAAAACTTAATTGCCGCTTTATTGGCTTCCAGTATTTGACCCGTAGCGGAGCTAAACAGAAAGATATCACGCGCGTTTTCAGCTAGTAAACGGTATCGTTTTAATTCTTCTTCGGAATTGGTTTTTTCCTCCTGCATAATCATCACCAACTATATAATAATTTTAGAATTTAATAATTAATTCCAATATTCCAGCAATTCTCTTTTTTTTCGACATTTCCTTCTTTTATTATAATAGGTTCTATAATAAATATTGGGGTAAGTAGCAGGAAAAAAACAAAGCATAAGCGAAAACCTACCGGGTAAATAAACCCACCACGATCATTTACAGGAGGTTTTGCTTATGCTTAACTCTAATTATA
>JAAYMU010000135.1 GCA_012521215.1 Peptococcaceae bacterium
CTCAGACATATTCGCATCTCCTCCTGGTTTAGATTGGTGTGGTAACCTTATCTTACCAAGCAGTTGCGTTTATGTCTTTATTCATAAACACTTAATTATGAATTTGCGAAATTAATGATACCTTATCCTTGCCCTTCGTGGCCTAAGACACTTTTTCACCTCGAAATCATTACTAAATGATTAGATTACGAGTTACATTTTTAAGCCAACGTCCGGATTTTAAACGTAGAAGCCCCAAAGTGCATTTGGCTAATTCCTCTATTACGGCCAAGCCATAGACAATATAAACAGGAAACTTAAATACAAAGGCACCTAAGATGGTTAGGGGAACTCCAATAAACCACATAGTAAAGCCTTCAATGAGAAAGGCATGCCCTGCGTCTCCCCCTCCTCGTAAAACACCTACTATAAGCATAATCCCCAAGGCCCTAATAAAGAAAACTATGGAAATAATAAGTAAAATAATCTGGGAACTATATTTAACAGTTTCAGAAACATTATAAAAACTAAGCATGGCTGATGAGCTTACGGCGATAAGCAGTCCTAAGACAATACCTACGCCTACTGAAAGGATAGAAAATCTCTTGGCATATTTTTTTCCCAGCCACTCTTTTTCCGCCCCGATACTGTTGCCTATCATAACCGCCGCCGCACCGGACAGGCCAAAAATCACAACCATAAACAGATTGTTTATTGTATTACAAATCTGGATAGCAGCAACCTCCTGAGTGCCCATCCTGCCATAAACCGCTACATACACTAAACTGGCCAGTCCCCAACACATATCGTTTAAGATTACAGGGAAAATAGTACGGTAAGCTTTTCTGATAAAGCCAAAACTTAAATCCAACAGTTCCCTTATAGAAGCCGCCAGCACTCCCTTGCCAATATAAACAGAGGCTACTAGGATTGTCGCCTCCATTACCCTGGCGATCAAAGTGGCCAAAGCGGCACCTTCTACACCTAAAGCCGGGGCTCCCCAATTACCGAAAATAAAAATATAGTTCAATAACGTGTTGACAATAAGAGCAATAATACTTATCAGCATAGGTTGAACTGCATTTCCTATAGAGCGAAGAGCAAAGCTATAAACAAAAGTAATACCGGTAAAAAGATAGCTGATTAAGACAATTTGCAAGTAGTTAGCACCCAATTCCACAACCGGCTTATCATTATTAAACAAAGTCATAACCCCAGTAGGACTTAGAAAACCAAAAATCATAAACACTGAAGAAACAAGAATAACAGACAATAGCCCTATGCCTAATATCCTTTTAATATTCACGATGTCTTTCTTGCCCCAGAATTGAGCAATGAATACGCTGCAGCCGGCGCACAAACCGATTAGAAACATATTAAAGAAAAAAAAGTATTGGTTGGCAATCCCAACCGCCGCTATTTCAACTTCACCTAATCTCCCTACCATTACCGTATCAATGAGATTCAAAAAGGAAGAGATAAAGTTTTGAACCATAACAGGCAGCGCAATAGCTACCATTTTACTGTAAAATTCTTTCTTATTGAAACCTTCTTTATTAAGTTGAGTTAATTCAGCCATGTAGTCCTCCAAGTATTCAGCTTCAGCTATATAATGATTTAAAAAAAGCAACAGTAAAACCACTTTGAGAAATTCAAAGTGGTTAAGCATTAATATAACATAACATACAAAGAATTAAAAATCTTTTTTATTTCCCAAATTATGTCAGTAAAAGTCTTTGTTGAATAAGCTGTATTAACATCATTTTTTTGATATGAGGGGAGAACATGAAAAGCCTTCCTTACAAGAGAAAGTTTATTATCAGCCAAATTTTTCTCAATCCAAGTAATCGCTACGTATCCGGAGTACACCTAGGAGTAGACCTAGTTGGGCTGGAGGATAAAAATATTTATGCTATAGAAGATGGAATCGTAGTAACTGCCTATTATGACTCAGCTTTTGGAAACACAGTAGTTGTTCAGCAACGTAACGGGCTTTACTCCCGTTATAGTCACTTAGAAGCCATCAAGGTTATCAGTGGACAAACCGTAATTGGTGGTTTCACGGTAATTGGAATAGAGGGAAAAACGGGAAATGTCGTTGGATCAGGCGATACAAGACATTTAGATTTAAGGATTTCCAAAGTGCCTTACCACACAAATAATGTTAATCAGTATTATAACCCATGTGAATATCTTGGATTTCCCAACAAATTATATCATGTAGTAACACCGGAGGGAGATAAAATGGAAAAAATTCAAAACGTAATCTTGTGTTATTCAGAAATCGATAGACGGGCTGCGGGCTATTTAGCAGACCACCTCAAATGTAAAATCATTGAACCCGATTTACTTCCAACTTCCGTCTTAAATGACCTGTTTGAAAATATTTATGTTATTGGATCTTCGGCCAAACCTGTAGCCAAAGCGATTAACATTTACGGTAAAGACAGGTATGAGACTTGCTTGAAAGTAATAAATAAAATTCAAGAAGCCAGAGGATAACTTGGATTTGGGAATTAAGCAAAGGAAGGTGTTTAAACATCTTCCTTTTTAATACATATTATTATACATAAGATTTACTAAACTCTTCAGAATTTCAACCTAATTGTATCACATTGGCAAGGCCTTCCATATTATGAATTAAGCCAAGTAAAACTTAAGAAAACCATGAGGAGTGATTCAAAGAATGGCTAACCAAGTAAATCCTGGCCCCTGCCCTCCCGAAGGCTGTCCATCTCCAACTCAAATAGACTGCATTGTCGTAGATAAAGTATATGATAGCTGTTATCAGATTGAGGACAGATCAAGAATAACGTCAGTCACCACGGGAGTAGGTAATGAATGGCCTACGGGGGACTTTACTGTAGGACAGGTGGTACCTTGCGCTTTGACTGCCGGTTCTGAAATTAGTTGTACAGAAATATCTAGAGTTCCTGGCGAGGACGGATTTGTTACCATTACAGTTCTAGTATCAGTACCATTGACTCTGACAAACCCCAATGCTGAAGACGAGACTGTGGACAGAGTATTCAACTTTACCAAAACTGCAGTGCTATGTTGTCCGACAGGAGTCGATCCAGATTGCTCCAGAAGTACACTTCAATATTGCAACTGCGTAATAACTCAGGTCGGTGCTGACACGGTAGAGGTAACTTGTGATTTCCAGGTATGCCTTGTTTTGGAATGTATCCTGACCGTGCAATTACTCGTCCCATCTTATGGTTTCTGTACTCCGGCACCTTGTACTGCGTTGCCGCCGAGCGCTTGTCCTCCTTCCCCGCCCCCGCAATGTTTTTAATATCCAATAGCTCATTATATAAATGCAGACCTAGGTCTGCATTTATATTTATGCCCTATACTTTTTAAAGCCGAAGCAAAAAACACTTCGGCTTTACTCATTTTTTTCAATTAATTGTTCCAGTTCTTTAAAACTTTCAATAAACGTTTTCTCACTTTGTTCCTTGGTTGCAATCAGTCCGTTTTTCGATAGTTTTTCGTTTAAGGGCAAATTGCTTTGAAAAGTACTTTTGCTAACAACATGCGAACCTGATTGACTATTCAAATAATACTGGTTATAAAATGGCTGCATTACACTTGATTTTGGCCTTTTAAAATAATTGATCTGACTATGACCCGGAGGAATAAAGGCCTTAAATTTCGGAGGTTTATTATTCTTAGCCTGTTTTCTTCTCAAAGCGCTGGTGAGACTCGGTTTAGAACTGGTGAGACTCAGTTTAGAATATGAAGAATTCAAAGACGGGGAATCATGGGATGGATTTTTTTTAGGGGAAGACTGGTTTGTTTTTTCCCAGCATTCTTTTACTATGTTGATCTCTGTCGTTGAATATTGGCGTCCATACAAGCAAAGTATACTGTCAACCATTTTTTGGGCCAAAGAATTCATGGTAGTTTTCATAGCGTCCGGGTTTTCAAATTCTATTAGAATGGAGGGTACAGGGCTATGAATAGTATTATAGTACCTAAGACAAAAGAGGTGTTTCCAGTAAGAAGTAATATTATACGTAAAAGCATGGTTATCATTATCTGTTTGCTTGGTCAAACCACCAATTAAAGCCATACTCTTTTCCTTGGCTTTTAAGGAATAATATAAATGTAGAATACAAGAATCAGATAACACTGCAAAATCCTTACACGTAGCCATAATAATCTGCATATCTAATACATCTATTAAATCGCTACGATGTTCTGAGGTCCGATCAAGAATCACATTTCCTCCCTGCCGGTCAAGCAAGGCTTTTAACTTCTGAGCAAACTCATCTGCCTCGACGTTGCTAGTCAAAAGTTTAAGTAGGATGGTGACTTTAAACAATCGGGGAAAAAGCTGCCAGGAAACATCATCCAGCTGAATATACGGAATATCTTTTGCATCGCAGGCCTGTAAAAAGGTGTGGAGATCTTTATCTGATAATTTCCTCCACAACTTATCTTGAAGATAAAGGTCAGGCATATCTTTTCCTCTCTTTCCAAGGAATTAAAACGTACAATTTATATTATGCTGCCTGGCATGCAGTGTGCTAAGTAGGGATACCCATCTGGAAAGAGAGCTCGTTTTAAAGTCTTTTTATCTTAGGTGACCGGTATCTGTCATCTTGCAGAGTTAATTTATGTTGATAAATTATAGTTGAAAATTCTTTGTAGGAAAGAATTAAAGGGTACTGCAATAAGCAGCCCTTTATTTTTTTAAGACAGATAAATGATGTCGGATAGTTATTCACTGTATAAATGTCTGCAAATAAGACGGGTGAAAATATATCGCATCTATTAAGTTTTGACCAGCTTTGTCCAAAATCATAGGAATAAGCATAATGAAAATCGCCGGGAGTCGAAAGCAGGAACAGTAAATCTTGCTGGGCAAGGAGTAAATGAAAAGATAGCCCTGAACTAAATTCAAAAGACTTGTATTCCTGCAACCATTGTTTTTTCGTTGCTAAACATATTTTCAAAAGCAATAAGCCGGGGGGAGAACTTGTATTTTTAAGTACCAGTATGACTGAATCCGACAATCTCCAATGTTTTTCTATACGGTAATCCCTATTGCTAAAAATAATACTCTCTTGGACCTTTTGACCGGTCTCGCGGTTAAAAACCGTTTCCAACAACACATTACCGGTATAATTAACTGCATATATAAATAGTTTATCCCCTTCTACCGTAAAAAAAAGAGGAAGATGATCGGGGTTATGAGTATAAAGTTTTGTTACTTTACAATCCCCTTGAGGTTGGTAGGTTAACACAGAAAAGCTATCGGAGGCCTGAAACATTACCAGGAAATTGTTTTCTGTATCAATATATGTATATAATCGTTCCCACGGGGTGAGGGGTAATATTTCTTTTTGCCAAACGCTGTTATCCCAGATCAGATGAAGCATTGTAGCGTTTTGATTTAATATAAGATGCAAATGGCTACTTTGGTCAATAGCATAAGCAACTTTGCTGCTATGCCGGACTTCAATCGGTTGCGTGATTAGTTGATAACAAAAGCCTGATTCATAACTATTTATCAGCCAAAAGTCTTTGGCCGGGGTTTGGAAACAGCATGTTTTTAAAGGTTGCATATCTCTGTATTATCACCTCGTAAAGGCGGGTCAATAGAACAAAATTTGCCGATATTAGAGCAAATATTAGGGTTAATATTAGGGGTCTATTAATATGATCTATGAATATCGATCAGAATTAGAACAATTAAAGAAAAGAAGTCACTGAAAACAAACTGCCTTAATAAAATAAACAAAAGGGCTAGGCACTTAACGTTCCGGATGAGAATAATAGCAAAGGAGTAGGATAAAATGTCATGGTTTCTTCAAAACACAAATCCAATTGATTCAGCACTCCTGATTATTACTAATATGTATACCAAAGAAGACTTTCTAAAGATTAAGAATGAGTTTATGAATGTCGAGGGAATTAAGGATGTTAAATATTATCCCAGTAAAAGAATCCAGGTACTCTATGACAACAGGAAAATTACTCTGCAGCACCTTGCCATGATTTTAGATAAAACAGGTTATAAATATATAAAAAGGGCCTGTAGAAACTGTATGAAATAAAGCTTGATGCTTCACCCAACACTTTAAGCATAGAAAAATCCCGGTAAATAACTTAATTATCCGGGATTTTTCTACTTTATTCATTCATTAGGGAGGCAAAATTAGAAATCCTTTGTTCTGAAACAGTCGAAATATATTGGTTGGTATCAAAAACAGGCACATTTTTGTCAATTTTAGATACCATTTTTACTATAAGTTTCTCGGGAAGGCTCATTTTTTCAACCTGAAGCTCTCCTCCGAAGAATTCTTTGGCCCTAGCTTTGGTTAACAGTTGAGAAGAAAAAGAATTATTTAGCTCTTCTTCAGCCTGGTCCTCTAACATACCACAAATAAATAAACCCAGGGTTTTCCCGGTTAAAACGTTTAAGTTGGCTTCGCAAAACCTTTGAATTTCCTTTCGGATCCTCCCTCCATAAATTGAACCTCCGATGATTACTTTTTCATACTTACTGAGTTCAACTTCCTTTATGACATTCAAATCACATAAATTAACATTTCCAATCAGTTTTTCAGCCAAAATTTTAGCACATTTTTCCGTACACCCATATTTCCCAGAATAGACTATTAGGATATCCATTCTTTACCCCCACTTTTAAATTTCATTCTAATTATTACATAGACATGAGAAAAGGCAAACTAAAAGGCTGCATTTTGGCCGGCAATAAACCCTGATGACCAGGCCCATTGAAGATTAAAACCACCGCACTTTCCATCGATATCAATTATTTCCCCAGCAAAAAACAGACCTTTGATCAATTTGGATTCCATAGTATTTTGATCAATTTCTCTGGTATCAACCCCGCCCGCTGTCACTTGGGCGCTGGGCCAACTCCTGGTCCCTCTGATTTTAAATCTCCAGTCCTTTAGAATATCAATAATGCTTTCCCGTTCCTTAGCGGACAATTCGGCCACTGGACATTTAAGGTCTTTAATACCCGCTTCCATCAATACCACCGGTATTAACCTTTTATTGATAAGGCCCACAAAGCTAAAGTCAACAGGTTTCCCGGGTGCTAGGCTAAATCGTTTGGAGATAAGCTTGCTTAACTCTTCTTTAGACATCATGTCCATGATAGTTACTTTCAAAAAAGCTTCTTGGCCTTCTTTTAATAGTTTTCCCGCCATCCTGCTTATTTGCAGAATAGGCGGCCCGGAAATACCATAATTAGTGAAGAGAATATCTCCCCTATCCTTGGCCAGAGATCTGTTGTTATGTATGACTTCAGCAGTACCTACAAATTTAACGCCCTCTAGACGTTTAAAATAGGGCCCTTCCAACATCAATTGGACCAGAGCGGGGAAGATATCACTAATGGAATGTCCCAATTTTTGGACTAACTCATAGCCCTGGCCGTCGGAACCACTTGCGGGCATAGCTTTGCCGCCCGTAGCAATAATCACCCTGTCGCCCGTATATTCTTTGCCGTTCTTGGTCATGATTACAAACTTTTCTTTTTTCTTGGTTAGGGCTTCGACAACGGCATCACATATAATATTAACTCCCAGTTCCTCCAATTCATACAGAAGAACATCTAGAATACTGGAAGCCTGATCGGACATAGGGAAAACTTTTCCCAAGTCCTCCACTTTGTGGGCAATGCCTAATTTCTCAAAAAATTTAATAGTGTGATCTACTGTAAAGGTTTCTAAGGCCCTGGAAGCAAATTGGGGGTTATGGCCACTATAACAAGTGACATCGGCATTTATATTAGTAAAGTTGCAACGGCCATTGCCCGTGGCTAATATTTTTTTCCCTACCCGTGAATTTTTTTCTAAAATTGTAACATCGGCACCCAATCTTTTGGCGGAAATAGCAGCCATCATACCGGCTGCTCCTCCCCCTATCACGATTACCTGTTTTTTATTATTCATTTAAATACCTCAATAACCTATTTTGTCCTAAACAATTTCAGCCATAGCTTAAAGTCACATCAAAGGAGCAAAGACTCGTAAAATAAACCTGATCAACTTTTTATACCATTTGACTTTTTCGAGGTCCTGCAAAGTTATTTCTTGGCATTGCTCTAAGGTCTTTAGAAAATCATTATACATATCCTTAATTATGTTACAACCGTACAACCAAACCCCACATTCAAAATGCAAAAAGAGGCTTCGATAATCCATATTAATTGTTCCGACTACCCCGTATTCATGATCGGCTACAAAAGTCTTGGAATGAATAAACCCGGGAGTGTATTCATAAATTCTGATCCCTTCTTCTAAAAGAATTTTATAGTAGGAACGGGTAACCGCATGTACATACCATTTATCAGGTATATGAGGAGTAATAATCCGGACATCCACTCCTCCCTTAGAGGCCGCAGTCAAGGCTGTAACAATTTCATTATTGATTATTAAATAAGGGGTTGTAATGTAGAGATACTTCTGAGCCTTATTGATTAGGTTAAAGTAAATAGTTTCCCCAACCGATTCATTATCTAAAGGACTATCGGAAAAGGGCTGGACAAAACCAAGGTTAGTGTTGTCTTCCTTTTTATCGTTCTCGGCGTAATCTTCAAGAGCGAGCTTGAACTGCTCATAATCTTCTTCTATACCTTTTAAATAATCCCACATTGTTAGGAACATAACCGTAAGGCTCCAGGCAGCCTCTCCTTTAATCATTATGGCCGAATCCTTCCAATGTCCATACAATTCTTTAACATTAATGTATTCATCAGCCAGATTCACACCCCCGGTAAAAGCCGTCTGTCCGTCAATTACGACAATTTTGCGGTGATCTCGGTTATTATGCCGAGGAGATAAAACGGGAATGACGGGATTAAAAACACAGCACTTGATGCCTAGCTCTTCCAAATGGCGATCATAATTATAAGGCAAGGTAGTCAAGCAGCCGAAGTCATCGTAAATAACCCGGACATCGACACCCTCCTTAACCTTGTCCACCAAGATCTCCAGAATACTATTCCACATTACCCCTTCAGCAATAATAAAATATTCTAAGAAAATATAATGGCGAGCTTTTTTTAGTTCTTCCTTAAGTCTTTCAAACTTTTGTTCGCCTGTAGGCAAATACTCACAATAAGTTTCCCGATATGGAGGATAGTAAGAATAATTCTGAATATATCTTGATTGGTTACCGGCATTATTGTTCCTTCTATCAAGCTCAGCAATAATATCCGGTTGAGGCTGAAGTGTGTCTTTGGTTTTTTCAAAAATTGTTTTCATGCTACGCTTTCTTCTGTTGCTTATCTTATCAACTCCGAAGAAAAAATAAAAGAATCCCCCAAAAATAGGGAAAATTAAAATGGGAATAATCCAGGCAATTTTATAGATTGGATTACTCCTGCTATTGAGAATAAACAATACGGCTAATAAGCTGACAACTACGCTACCCGCATAAAAGAAAGCAAAATAGTCATAGAACCATAGTATAACACTTATTAAAGCTAAGAGTTGCAGCGCTAAGGCTATGATAGTAATTAAAACCCGGCTGTTTAATAGTTTTTTCAAGTGATTCCCTCTTATCCTTAATTTTTAATACAAAATTTTATTTTCTAAGGCCAGTTTTTCATGTTAGATAGCCTGTTTTTCATAATGTTTATATAGAGAATGAAATTTGCCACTATATCCTTTAAGCCAAGGTTTTTTCTTACCGCAAAAATGAAGTATTACCGTATTACGGATTACATAGTCCATATCATATAAACCATTAGTAACTAATTTATAGTATAAATAATGTCTGGCATCATAATTATATAACTTTTCATCCAAAGTTTTTATTTGCTTAGCATACAGGGCGTTAATAACATCCTGATCGGGTAAAAGTAATTTTACTTTACTTTGAGCAATAAAATCAAAAATCTCCCGCTCATCAATAGTTTGCCTTTGAAGTTCAAGATTCATTAGTAATACCCCGGAATTATAGTAGGCGTCGATTTCATAAGGCTTAAGGCGAAGTTTATTAATTTCCCTAACTGTTAACAAATCGTGATAGGCAGCTGCATACAGATAACCTTCAAGATCTTGGTTATAGAGTTCTCGAATGGGATTAATCACCAATATATCCGGATCTAAATATAAAACCCGCTTCAGTTCAGACGGTAAAAACTTAAAGGCCAAGAGACGGTAATACATTTCTTTGCTGTAATGTAAAATAACGGGTGCATCTTCAAAATAATCATCATTTATTGACACTATCTTCAGTTCATGACCCTGCACCGAAATATATTGATCTAAGTCATTTAATTCCTCAGCTGTCAGACTGGAGTGCAGCAAATATATAAAGAAATTCTCCTCAGGGTTATTAAGAAAAAGAGATTTGAGCATTACTTTTAAAGGTTTGATATAGTTCGAATCTATAGTTACAAGAATATTCATATATTTTTTTCTTCCCCACTCCTTTTTGATTGTTTTAGAACATCTCCGACTCCAATCTGGTGCTAAGAGAATTAGATTGGGTGTATCCGGTTGAGGATACGATGAGACCCCAAAACCTTAAACCTGAAATGGACAAACAGAGACGTCAACTATGATCATATTGATACAGTAGAAGAATAGATTTTACAAGCAAATGCAGATCCCAAAAAAGACGGCCCCTACTTAATTTGAGAAGACCTTTTTATATCCATTATGGGGTTAATAGCCTATTACCAGGAGGCAGTTAAAACTTCCGGACAACGTTTCCGGCCCTTAACCTGTTATTATCATCAAGATCCTAGACCCGATAAGTTTGGGGGAACTGCCCATACAGGGGGCCAGCCTTATCTGGGAAATTCAATCCCCGAATTAAGCGGAAGTGTGGTGTTTATCTTGATTTTGCGCGCAAACAAAAAAATTAAACTCCTTCTAAAGGGGTTTTAGCCTATACCAGGATGTTACCGGATTGTAAACACCATGATTTTAGCGTTATAGAAACCGATTATAATTTTGGGCCTCAAGCAGCTTATTTTGTTAGTTTGGGAACAAATATGGATCAAAGTAGGCAATTCTTAGGGATTTATGGTTTAGAAAAGTGACGGATGGGAATCAAGATACTGTTTTGGAAATTGTTCCTTAATTACTTTTTTGTTCGATTTCGGTAACACACTCGCTTTTAATCTTTTCAACCAGAAATTGCAGAGCATCAACAACATGTGGCCTGATGTCGCCACCAATCAACACATACATTATGTCATCGCCAAGTTCGAGCTGACCTTCATTAAGCCAAACCCTTACGTGGAAAATGCCGTCCATTTTATAAGTTTCAGCAATAGCTGCTTCAACCTTGGCTGCATCATAAGTAAATACCATTCCCTTTACCGTCGAACCGTCATCAATTCCCTGTCGCACCTTAGCTTTGGGCGTTTGACGCACAACACCGTTATGAACTAAAAACATCCCTTGTTGTAAAGCCTTAGGATCGGCTTTTGCTTCTTTAAGCCATTGATCGATTGATGGCGGCTGCTTTTTCATCATATTATTACTCATTTAGCTAAGACACTCCTTAATTTTCTAGTTATATAAAAAAAAATTATTTCGATGGTATAATTATAGAATTTTTCTACGCTTATCTCAAATTTGTTATTTTTCTTTGCCCAATTGTTAATAATAAAACCATTTCGTCGGTAACAAGAAGGTCCAAGGCATTGTAACAATGGCAATGGTAATTGCGACTTTTATCCTTATTGCTTTTTCTTTAATTTGCTCTTTAAAAGTTATTTTGTAATTAAATAAAAATATTAACGCTGCTGCTACCAGCATAGCAAATATTATGAGGATAACGGCCGCTGCATTGCTAAAGGGATCATAATTTATTCCTGAAATCAAATCTCTGGGTAACCCCAAAGAATCTCCTAAGATTCCAAATATAAACAGTATGGCAGCGCCTACGATGTCTGCTAAAAAACCAAATAGCCAAACCTTAACTATACTGCCCTTGTAAAATTCTTTTAGATTTTTTTGTTTATTAGCCAGCTTAAATAAAAAGAAACAAGCTATTACAACCAATGAATCTATAACGAAATTACCTATAAGAGTTAGAAAAATAACCGGCGGGAAAAATAGTAAAAACCAGATTGGGAAAATTACATTGTATACTTTTAATGGTTTCATCTTTTAGCTCCTTTGATAGTTTATTGCTCTTATTTCTATGGCTCCATATCACATCCCTTCTAACTTCAAAAAATATAGCTAATTCCCCAATCAGTTATTCGATAAAAAACCTTCTCCATTCATAACCGCATATGGAGAAGGTTAATAAATACTATTGAGACGCTTTATCGAAACATCCGGATTTTTCTGATTGTTCGCAGCATGCACTGCACCCGCAACATCTTGCACCTCTTTTTTTATCTCTCACAATTTTATAAACAGCAAGTGCTATCAAGGCCACTACGACACCGATTACAACAAAATCAATCGTATTCATAATTTCACCTCGCCTTTTACCGTTTGGATTTGACTGGAAATTTGCTTGTTTCTACTGCCTTTTCTCATAAGGTAAACAACAATTCCGATAATAGCTGCTACGGCAATAAGCCCCGGGCCAAAGCCTTCCCCTAATGTACCAGCGGTAATTAAAGTTCCGATCTGGTAGACAAGGAAAGCTAAAACATAGCCCATAGCCAATTGGAAACCAAGAGCCCCAAACAGCCACTTGCGTGATTCCATTTCGGAGTTCATGGCACCTATAGCTGCAAAACATGGCGGTGTAAAGAGATTAAATACCAGATAAGCAAGCCCTGCCGCCGCACTAATACCAAATATAGCATTAATTTCAGCGCTACCGCCAACCAGAGCAAATTCTTCTGTATCAATAAAATTGCTTACAGCAAAAGTAACTGCTAAAGTACCGACAACATTTTCCTTGGCAATAAATCCTGTTACCGCTGCTGCCGCAAACTGCCACAGACCAAAGCCAAGGGGAATAAATAATATCGCCAATGGAGTTGCTAAACTGGCCAAGATACTTGTCTCCGGAGCATTTTCGGCAACTACTTGGAATTGCCAGTCAAAGGTCTGTAAGATTTGTACAACGGCGTTGCAAACCAGAATAATGGTACCGGCTTTAATAATAAATGCTTTGGCTCGCGAAAACATGGAGATGGTTGCCCTCTTGATACTTGGAACCCTGTATTTCGGTAGTTCCATAATAAAATAAGACTTGGAATAATCTCCGGTGATTTGTCTAATAATTAACGCGCCGATAATAATAACCAATATGGCGAGGAAATACATAGAAGTTCCTACCCAGGCCTTCTCACCAAAGAATACACCGGCGAAAAGGGCAATGACTGGGAGTTTAGCACCACAAGGCATAAAGGGAGTCAACATTGCCGTGGTGCGTCTTTGCCTTGCGTTTTTTATGGTTCTGGTAGCCATAACACCGGGTATGCTACAGCCGGTACCAACAATCATAGGAATAATTGATCTGCCGGACAAGCCAACTTTTTTAAAGAATCTATCCATGACAATAGCAACCCGAGCCATATAGCCACTGTCCTCCAAAAGCGCCAAACAGAAAAACAACACCATAATCAAGGGTAAAAATCCAATGACCGCCCCGACACCGCCAATAATTCCATCAAGCAGCAAGGCGCCCAGAACGGGATTTACATCTTCCCCCAGTAATGAAGCTACACTTTCATACAGTAAGTCAATCCAGCCCACAAAGATATCAGCCAGCCAGGGACCAACCCAGGACTGAGAAATTGAAAATACTAAGTATATAACTGCTGCAAAAATCGGTATCCCCAGCCACTTGTGAGTGATGATACGATCGGCCTGGTCTTGAATGGTTTGCCTCTCCGGACTCATCTTTTTTCTCTCTACTTCCGTTACGAGGGCGTTAACAAAAGTATAGCGTTTTTTATCGGCTTTCTCAGAGTCTTCCTTGGATAAAGCTTTTGCAGTGACCAGTTTAAGCGGAGCTTCTTGTTTCCTGTCGGACTTACCGGCAGTGATTACCGCCTTTATTAGTTCAGGCAAACCGTTATTGGTCGCTTTAGTCGATATAGTTCGAATAACGGGACATTTCAACTTTTCACTTAAAAGCGGAACACTTATTGTAATACCTGATTTCTCTGCCAAATCGCTTTTATTAAGAGCCACCACAATTGGTATCCCCAATTCCAGTAATTGAGTAGTGAAAAACAAGCTTCTGCTTAGATTGGTCGAGTCTACGATGTTAATAATCACATCGGGCCTTTCATTTAGAATAAAGTCTTTGGTGACCGTTTCTTCACTGGTATAGGGCGACATGGAGTAGGCACCAGGCAAGTCCACCACGACTAGATCTTCGTTGTTGGGGTTAAGATTCTGTTTAACCTTACCTTCCTTCTTTTCAACTGTTACCCCAGGCCAGTTTCCGACATGCTCTATTTTGCCCGTAATTGCGTTAAACAAGGTTGTTTTGCCGCAATTGGGGTTTCCTGCTAATGCGACTTTCATAGTGTCCTCCTCTAACTTACAAGCTAAATCTAATTTTCAGCCGTACTACCTTTCACTAGCTTAGCCATATTTAGACCATAATAGCGTTTGCCAAATCCTCGTCTATGCTGTATCTCGCATCTTTGATATTGATAATATAGTTAGACGCTAACTTGGAAATAATGGTTATCCTTTCCCCTGGATAGCAACCAAGCGCAAATAAAAACTCTCGAATACCTTCATGCTCGGTGTTAACACTATTTACTATATATGGCGTATTTAACTTTCCTTTTGCTAATGACATTTCTCTATCTCCTTTCGTTGTGAAATTCTAATATCTAAAGAGCTTTCATTTTTTCAGAACCTTTGATCTTAAATTAGCCTCATTCAATTAAGTCATTTAATTACTACTACTTGATTACTTCTATTTAATTTTAATTCTATTATATTGGATATTGAGAATGAATGTCAATATCAATATGCTTAAAAAAATACCCCTGATATCAAAAAATGTATATCGAGGGTTGGAGTTGAGTGAATATAACTGTAGTTATTTAGGTTCTATAATAAATATTGGGGTAAGTAGCAGGAAAAAAACAAAGCATAAGCGAAAACCTACCGGGTAAATAAACCCACCACGATCATTTACAGGAGGTTTTGCTTATGCTTAACTCTAATTA
>JAAYMU010000136.1 GCA_012521215.1 Peptococcaceae bacterium
CTAAGGGTGGCATGGGTAGAGTAAATATCACTGTCAGTCCCGACCGTATAGCGGTAAAGCACATAGCCCCCCTGCTTTTCCGAACCAAAAGGAAAACTTAAAGCACCCGCTATTAACATAGAAGTATCAAGGCCAAACATAGTGTTTCGTGTTATTTTATCGCAAACAAGACGTGGAAAATCCGCAAGATATTCGGTGCCTTTTTTTCTATAGAACAAACCGCTGCTGATAATCTGCTTATCCTCCGCCTTATTTTCTCCTGAAATCAGGATGCCGTCCTGCCAGAACGGGCGTCCCCCTTTCCATATGAAATACTGCATAACATATACCACATTTTCCGGCATCTCAAGATAAACTGTGGTAGATTCGATATTTTTCTTGCCCGGTTCATAAGTGTGGCTAATGTGCGTATAGCCTCCGAAGTTTTCCCGGTGCTCGATTCTTTTAGGGTCAAACATCAGCAACTTGTTAAACACCTCAACATTTTTAGCGTCACTTAGCATTGCCACATCTTCATCACTAAGATACTGCAGAGCTTCAGCCGGGAATTTCATGTCAAGGAGATATTGCCTTTCTTCAGTGATATTCGGGAGATAATATTCTTGCGGTTCTATTTGTAGATGGTTGGAAAAGACACTGCCGGTTATGACGGTTGTCAGCGCAAGAAGAAAATACGCCCAACCCAATGTCCGATTACTGATTTTGACCGGTGCATTTGTCAGAACATATCCCGTATCATCCAGTTGAGCACCTATACAGAGCAAAGATCGAACAATAAGGATATAGCATATAATCATAGGGATAAAAACCAACCAACTACTGGACAGTGGAGATAAGGCAATAAGGAATGCGGCCACTGTCCACAAGGATGCCCAGATTAGAGGGGCACCTTTGACAAGTTTACCCGCCTTTTTATAAGTTTCATTCAAAGCCCCCTGGAAAATTAGGAACATGGCTATTTGGAAAACAAGTATTACCGTGCCTATGGTAAGTTCCGGATAATCCATAATATTTAAGGGTGTAGAAATCAAAACAAGATCCGCCAATTGGAATAATAGCTTCAATATAGCAAATATCCATAATACCGTGAAATATTTGTTTTCTTTTCTCAGACTGCGAAAGCCAAGAAAAATCAAAATAACACCGATAGTGGGAAGAATATACTGCAGGTATATAAAGTTTAGATGCAAGGTTGTTAGAATAAACCCCCAAACGATAAAGCCGATAGGTTTGCTCCAAGGGTTTATGCTGTGGATTTGCTCCTCGGGAGGAGTTATTTCCCTGAGATCATCAATTATTTGTTGATCAAAATTAAAATCTTTCTCCCTCATTTAAAATCACCTCCCAATTCCTTCCGCAGCTTCTTTCTCAAACGGTATAATCTCCCTTCAATAGCGCGTTCCGTCATTCCCAGCTCAGCGGCAATTTGAGCTGTCCTTTGCAGATAATAATATTTACGGTAGAAAATATGCCGTTCCTCAAAGGAAAGCATAGATAAGGCCCGTTTTAGCTCCTCCGATCGTTCTCGGCGGAGGACAGCATCTTCCGGAGAGGAGCTATGTGCTGTATCCGCTTTCAATTCCTCGTGTTTCCTATACTTGTACTTTAAATAATTAAGAGCCGTGTTTCGTGATATAACAGTGAGCCAAGTAGAAAATTTACCTTTCTCCGGTGAATAACTTTCAATAGACTTCCAGACTTTTAGGTATATATCGTTAATACATTCCTCTGTATCATTTTTATTTTGCAAAATGCTTCCAACAATATAATGCACCAACCCGGAATAGTGCTGTTGCAAAAGCTTTAGTCCTTCGTCCTTTTGAGTTGTAATTAGCTCAATAATTTTATCCTGCACCGGCTCACCCTCTTCATTATCTATTCTATAATACACCTTAATTTAGAAAATCCCACGCAAAATCATTCTAAGCTAAATTTCTTAAAGCGCTTTCTAAATAAAACGGGGTATTATTCTCTAATCTGAGAAATAATACCCTTGAAATTTCAACTAAACTTTTTTATTTTACTTCGGTTGGTCTTTTTCGATCACAACAGCTTGAGCAGCAGCTATCATAATAGACCAATCGCCGTTTTTCATATTAGGGAACATTTTCTGGTATACTTGTCCCTTAGTCCTTCTTCCCAACAGGAATCCAAACTTCACTATAAGCGTAATCCTTTTTGACTTTATCCATTTTAGTAAAGGAAAAAGTAGGAGCATTGATTATTTTGTAATCGGAAGAAGGAAGCCATTCCGAATATATTTTTGCCATTGTTTCTTGTAGCGTAGAAGGGAATGGCCCTTCATTCGGAAATACAGCCCAGGTACAGGCTTCGACCGGTACTTTGTCCAATAGATTACTAACTTGATTTTCAGTCGTCAAAACACCTATCAAATGAGTCAGGTATCCCTCTTCTTTTAAGAAATCGGTGTCAGAATCATAGGATACATTAACGATTTCATAGGGTTCCATATTTTGAAGAGAATGCATTTCTTCTTTTTGTTCATCCGTAATACTTTCTGCAAGCTTTACGATCTCCTTATTAACACCCTCGAATTGTAAAGGAACACGTTTGCTTACACCTACAAAATTAAAGGCCGGTTTGTCTTCAATTCTAAATTCCATAGAAATTCCTCCCTTAATGGTTATTACAAATGTAAGTTTGGGAAATGACTTGCTTAGAACGGTTTTTATTACCTCCGAAGGCAAAAAGCCACTCCATTTTTTAAATGCTCGAGTAAAACCGTCCACTGACTGATAGCCATATTTAAAAGCAACATCCGTTACTTTTTCTCCATTTAATAAATCTTTATTAGCTTCCGATAATTTTCTGTTTTTAATATACTCACTAAGAGACATCCCTGAGAGATAAAAAAATATCTTTCTAAAATAATAGTCAGGGACCCCGGCATATTCGGAAATTGTTTTAAGAGATATTTCATCTGTTAACCGCTCTTCAATATAGTCAATCACACTATTTAATTCCTTTAACATTACCTCTCCCCTTTCCTGTTTACATAATACCAAAGTGGCTTTTACCATGCTCGACTTTTTTAACCCCAAAAATATCGTGCCGGCAATGAAATTTCCAATTATGTGCTCTGTTTTTTAAGTTCCGAACGCAAAGAAAAATGACCGCAGTCCCTTATTGCAACTGGGATAGCGATTTTCTCGTTTTGTCACATAATACATAAATTTTTATATACTTGGTTTCAACAATCAAGATATTGACTATAATATCCATGTTTACACTACATTCAAATAAATCTTCAAATCCTTTAATTTTCTTGGTACGTAATGATGGGTGATGTGGATTAGATTGAAGTATTTTAAGCTTTGCTGCTACTTGTTTTTGTTCTATTTGAGTTAGCTTTTTTAGATTCATTTTAAAAGTTTTAGTGACAATAATTTTAAACTTCATCTAAGTTAATTCCCATATCCATAAACATCTTATCTATGTCATCGTAAGCTTTTAGTTCACCATTTTTATACTCAGCATCTGTTTCTTTGATAAGTTGAGCAATACGTATCATTTCTTTTTTCGGATAAACTACTACTGGGCATAAAAATATACCCCCATCTTTTTCAATCACTTCAAATTTATCTCCTTCTTTTATTCCAAGATTTTTTACTATTTCGGAAGGAATAGTAATTTGTGATCTCCCACGCATCTCTATCAGCATATCTAACGCCCTTTCGGAAATTCTTACTTTCTGATTATATTATATGCTATTCCGGATTTTTATCAATAATTTTTTCCATAATAATGAACTTTTACCCTATTACAACACCTCATTCAAAAGCCCAAGTACACTTAAAACCACCAACACACCAAAGGCACCCGCAAATTGCGACACACTATTTATCATCCCAACTTCGGGCAATACTCCGGCAAAAACTGTAACTCCTACCGAAGCACCCATATATCTACCAAGTTGGACAAGTCCGCTTAATACAGTTCTATCTTCACTTTCCACAGCATTTTGGGAATTAATCATAAAGGTTGACATTATTGTCCCTAAACATAAACCGATAATAGTATTTAAGAAGTTAAACACGATTAAATGCCCTAAGCTGATAAAATACAGGATGCTGATTGAGGATATACTCATCATAATCCATATTGTTTTTGTGAATATAGCTGAATTTAACCTCTTCAGTAGAAAGCTACTGGCAACCATACCGCTTGTTGTACCGAACATGAAAAACAATAACATCTGACTTTCATTTATCTTAAAGCCCTGGCTGTCGAGCAGGACACCGCATAAGGGTAGTATTGCGATTAGTCCATACATAATGGCCCCTGCAACTACTGAACTAAGGATAGACCTGCGGATAATTTTTGTTTTGAAAAACTCAATTTTTATTACAGGCATTTTATGCTTTCTCTCATTTCGAATTAAATGCAATGCGGTTATCACAATTCCAAAAAGGAACAAGGTCGATATTATACTGAGGCTGCCCTCTTTGCTGATGAGGTTTGAAAAACCTACCATAAGAACACAAAGGGCACCAAATAACAGACCTCCTACGAAATCGATTTCTGATAGCTTGGCTTTGCTGCTATTTATTATTAGCTCTATGCCTCTTATGGCAACCACCGCTCCTGAAATGAGCACTGCAATCAAGGTCAGGTAAAACAGCCAATGCCATCCAAGCTGCTCGGTGATTGACTTTCCCAGGAGCGGGCTGATTAAATTTGCTACCAGCTGAACCACTCCGAATATAGCAATCATGCGTCCCCTTTTTTCTGCAGTGAACATATCTGACACCAGGGCCAGGGATACAGGAGTTAGAATTCCTGCTCCCAGGCCTTGTATTATTCTCGCCGCGATAAGAGCCGGCATATTTGATGCCAAGGCCCCGTAAAGGGTGCCTGTTGCAAAAATACCTATTCCGATAAGATAAAATCTTTTTTTTCCATATATATCTGCCAGCTTTGAAAATATCGGTATCATTACTATGGAAGAAATCATATAGCTTGAAAAAACCATACTATATAGATTGCCCCCACCGATTTCAGTTACGATATGAGGTAAGGCAATGGCAAGCACCAATTGCATTACGCTGATGGCAAACATACCTAGAATTATGCCTACGAAAGTTATCATAGAAAATACCTCATAGTCTAAGAAAATAATAGATATTCAGTGCCTATTCTAAAATTTGCACATAACCTTCCGTACCGTTTACGCGGATACGGCTGCCGTCTTTAATGAGACTGGTGATGTTCTCTACACCCGCAACTGCAGGAATACCGTATTCTCGTGCGACCACAGAACCATGGGACATCATCCCGCCCACTTCAATCACTAGGCCGGCCGCCGAGGTAAAAAGTGGAGTCCAACCCGGATCTGTGAAGGTAGTAACCAGTATTTCCCCGGGATTTAGCTTAGCGTCCTCAAGCCTTAAAATCACCCTGGCGATACCCTCTACTACCCCCGCAGAGGCCGGTGTTCCCGTGAAGGCCCCTTCCGGTGCTTCTACACCCGACCTTTTGCCGCTAATAATTTCCCCCTCACTGGTAATAACCCGGGGAACGGTTAGCTTTTGGTTTATCTCATGCTGTTTTTTTCTTTCTTCGATAACTTCCTGAACGTTACCGGAAAAGTTATTTTCGTTTAAAGCAATGATTTCATCCAAGTTTGAATAGAATATATCTTCTTCATGCTGCAGTATTCCTTTTCCGGCCAAGGCTCTTGCTTCTTCCATAATGGCGCGTTTGTAGATATCCATGAGTATTATCAAGGCAAATTTATGATGCTCCCGCATACCCAATAGATTACGGTAGAGCTTTAGCAATCTGGATATTTTTTTTCTTTTGATAAAGCTAAATCTACTTAGAATATCTGCCTCTGCTTGTTCTGCTTCAATTTTTCCTTGCTTAAATTTTTCCCTATGTTCGTTAGGTAGGGAGGTACGAATATTGCTAAGGATAGAAGGTATGAGCTGCGTAGGATCTTCCTTCCACCGGGGCTTTGTTATATCAATTTCCCCGATGCAACGCATACCATATTTTTCAAGGAAATCATCTAATTTTTGTTTAAATTCCAATCCTCCCTTTACCCTAAGCAGTTCTTCATAAAAGTTGCTTCTCTTTGCCTTTTCCAAATAATTCACCACATCAGGATATTTTCTGGCTATATCAGCAAGATCACCTAGCTCCAACCCAAGTTCAGTTGTAACGTTCCCCGGCAAAGATTTGTTCAATTGTCTTAGTAAATAAGCACTTTCTTTTTCGCCTACTTGCTTTTTTAAATTTTTAGCAAGCTTTATTGATGCCAGCTCCCCGGCAATCCAAAAGTTGGCAATTTTGAGCAATATTTTAGGCATTTCCCCCATACTTTGCTGTATACGCCGAATTCTTTCTGCCCCTACGGCCTTAAAAATATAATCTTCCTTTTCTTTTGCTATTTCTTTAATTAATAAATTAGCTTCGGCTCTGGCTTTAAGCGGATTCTTAAAATGTAAATTACGTTGAACCCTAATCAGAGTAGGAATGATTATTGGGGCCAATTTTTTTAGAGTTCTGAAAAGGCTCTTCTTGGATAAGGATAACTTGGAAAATTCCTCTTTTTTTATGGCTTCCTTCATCGCAGATACCAATAATTCATCCATATTGTTTAATACTTTAAACAACCTATGCCGAGCAGGCTTAAATAAAAGGGGCCCGGTAAAATCTGCAAATGCTCTTCCACCCGCTGAATAAACAAAAGGATTATGCCCTGAAGCTTCTTCTTTCAAAAAATTGGTTAAATTACTTATCATTGATATTGACAAAGGCTTCATGGCGTCGGTCATAACTTGTATATGGCCAAAAGATACAAACACGTGAAACTTGTCATCAGGAACTTGGGGCACAGGATATAGGGAGGTGATGGGACGACTTTGAAGAATATAGAATTTTCCCCCTTCATACCCCCACTCGATGTCCTGTTCGCATCCATAATGGTTTTCTATTTTTCGTCCCAGTTCAGCCAGTTCGATGATCTTATCATCTTCCAGTGCTTGCCTCTCTTGATTTTCCGGTGGGATTTCTTTGGTGATCGTTCCCCCTTCAGGCAGTGAGTAGATAGCTATTTTCTTTTTGGAAATCTGCTTTTTGGTGATTTTTTGCGATCGTACCTGATATAAATCTGCGGTTACAAGTCCTGATACAAGAGCTTCTCCAAGGCCAAAACTTGCATCGATAGAGATTGTTTTCCGTCTGCCGGTGATGGGATCCGCCGTGAACATAATCCCGGCAACCTCCGGGAAAATCATTTCCTGAACCACAACGGCAAGAAACACTTTTCTATGTTCAAAGTTATTTTTAGCTCTATAAATAATCGCCCTATCCGTAAATAATGAGGCCCAGCAATTTTGTATTGCTTTTAAAAGTTGCTCGGCGCCTCGAATATTTAAATAGGTATCCTGTTGACCGGCAAAAGATGCATTTGGCAAATCCTCGGCCGTGGCACTCGATCGGACGGCATAAGCTTTATCCGTGCCAACAGCTTGAAAAGCCCTCCAAACTTCAATTCTAATATCATCGGGTATGGACATTGATTTTAAATGTTCTCTAATACTTAATCCTAATTTGCGGATGTGTTCCAGATCATTAGGATTTATATGCTCAAGCTGATCAAGCAAACTGCTAAACTCCGTACTTTGTTGAACAAAAGCTTGATAGGCCCGTGTTGTAACACAAAACCCCTGGGGGACCGGAAAGCCGGCTTTAATCATTTCACCCAAGTTAGCCCCTTTGCCTCCGACATAAGACAAGGATGTTTTATCTACCTCATTAAATCCCAGTACATATTTATCCATTATTTATTCCCTCCTATATTCCCACCTAATCAGTTCTAAAAATGGAGTATGTAGGAACTCATATATTTTTCTGGGTTTCCGCATAAAATGCCCTTACGTTTTTAATAATCTTTTCTAGCACTATTTACTAATATCTATATTCAAGCTTATTTAGGGAAATTCTTTTCAACACTTGATGCCTCGATCCCTTTGCCGAAAATATCCAAAAATACATCCAAAACATACGGAGTAGAAAAACCCAATTGAGAGAAAGAGTCAGAGCGAACCAACGCTTTTAAACATACGGCAAGAATTTCTGTAACCAAGGGGATTGGCATATCCTGTATCAAATCCAAGCGCTGAGCTTCTTTTAACAACTCGCTAACTCTCTGTTTTTTTTCATTTCTAAATTCATTATATTTTTTAGCTAATTCTGGAAGATATTTTTCCATATCCATTATAAAAAGAGGGCTAAGCCTTAATGATTCTTCTTTTATATGCATTAACATTTCTTTAATTACAAACTGGGGATCTAAGTCGGGTTCATCAAAAATTTTTGCCACTTTATCAAGCCTTTTAATACAATCCTCCACAACCGCTGCCGCAATATCTTCTTTACCGGAATAATACTGATAAATAGTTTTTTTACTCATTCCCAGTTGATCCGCCAGTTCCTTGATAGTCACACCGCGATATCCGCGAGCATTAAACAGATTATGAGCCACCTGCAAAATTCGTCTACGATTGTTACGCTCCATATCACTACCTCCATTTAAGGGCAAGGTTTTATGTTACTGGAGGAACTATTGTCGTATCCCTTGGTTTCCATTATAAATCCTGTTTATTTCTCTGTCAACAATATAAAAAACGATAGCATCTTGTTTTAGAATGCTATCGCCTTTCGTCTCTTCATAAAGTTTTGTCCCGGGTAACGGGATAAGAACCGAAAATGCAACGTAGGATACGTTGAGTTTCCTCACATAAGCGATTAACTGATCAAATTCTCGACGAGTATAGGTAGGATCAATAATAAAGGGGCATAAATATCGACTTTAAGGTCATTTAAAATCTTAACCGCTTGTTCCTGTTGTTTTACGGAAATAGCATTATTTAAAGCCTCAAGCCTATTATCTGTGAAACTTTCGAAACCAACGAAAACTCGGACTAAACCAATTTCCTTCCACTTGGCAAAAAGCTCAGGATGTTTAACAATGGCATCTACTCGACCATAAAGGAAATACTTTTTCTTGTTCCCTGCCTCTTTGATTAAATCCGCCAGTTTATCCATTCTTTTAACATTGCTCATGGATTCATATCCGGAAAAGGCAAAGCATCAAGGGGCGGATGGGGACGTTCCTCGGTAAATTTCATTTCACGGCCCGGAATAGCCAAGCCAGGGATAGACTCGAGATCCAATCCAGCCGTCCAATACTTTAGCACTTCTTTGAGGGTGAAAACTCCTTCGCCGATAACCACAACATCAATGGCTTCGATATTATAGTCTTTAGGGCTTACCGTAGCATGATGCCCTCCTACCACGATATAGACAGCCGGATTGATTTCCTTAAAGCGAATGGCCATATCTTTAACAATATTTAAATGATTTGTATAACCCGTGAGGCCCACAGCATCCGGCTGAAAACGACGAAAAGCAGTTTCGAAATCAGGATCCAGACGAACATCCAAAAGCAATACTTCATGTTTATCCTCTTTCAGTCCGGCACCAAGGTACTCCAGCGCAAGGGGTTCATACATATATATTTTGTCCATAAACGGAGTACCGCTGGGAGGTTGAACTAACATAACTTTCATAGGACTTACTCCTCCCTCTCTTTTCGATTTTCCGCACCATCCACGAATAGATCGACCCTCACCCTTTTCCTGTCCGTGGCGAATAATTTGTGCGAATACAAGATCTATATCGCTTCCCCGATAAGTCTCAGGCTTTAACATGGACTGAAACTGGTGAACAATACCAAGCAGCTTCTGCGCACATCCTATGATAGCGAGAATCATCATCCAATAACAAGGCCTATGTTATAGGATGATATTTGTCAAATAAGCTACCTCCCTCAACATAATCTCTACTTGTGTTCATTTTAACACATTTTTCCATCAGTATTTTTTATTCAGATAGTTAAAAAATATAATTCCTATAATGTATTGGAATGCTAAAAAACCGGCTAAATATACTATTATCAGCTTCGTATTTTCTATAATATTTAAACTGCCTATTATAAAGAAAACGACAATAGACACAGATATTACTATCAACCCAACTATATAGGCATACCTTCCGGATTTATCCCGCAAGATGATTTTTCTTTCATCATGCAATTCAATGCTCTCATTCTCAATTTTTTCTTTATATCTGTCTTTGTTTTTCGGTCTTGTCCAATAATAATATTTCCATAGAATAACTGATCCACCGCAAATTCCCGCCCCCGAAAACCCATATAGAAGGCCTTCTAATCTAGACTCAAAGTTTAAAGCAATAATCAGGCAAGCAATTCCAATAAACAGGTATATTAGCCCTATATATAAGTTACTTTTTTTCATTTTCCCCTCTCCCTTTATAAATAAAAATTTCCTCAATTGGCTTTTTAAAAAACTCTGAAATTGCGAAAGCTAATTCCAAAGAGGGGTTATACCTCCCTGTTTCTATTGAGCTAATTGTTTGTCTTGAAACTTTTAGAGCCTTCGCCAATTCCTCTTGATTAAGCCCCATGCGCTTTCTGAGCTCTTCAACATTATTTTCCATTTGACCACCTCTTTTTGACAAGGTACCTTTACATTTATCCTAAATGCTTCGTTTCGTTTTGTCAAGTTCCCTTTACAATAAAAAAATGGGCACTGTTACTAAGAAACAGTACCCGCATTTTCATATTCATGTTAAATTAAACAAATTCTCGATATACAACATAGCCGCAATTAGCACTACAAATATTGATCCTGCCTTATGAACCAAGGCACCTGTTAATTCCTACTCTTACCCTATTGTTTCGACTCTATTTTTACCGCTTTTTTTAGCTAAATAGAGTGCTTTATCTGCAAAAAGATAATAATTTTCTAAAGCTTGGTTATTGATATCATGCAATGAAGATACACCAAAACTGGAAGTAATTTGTAATGTAAGCGAACCTAAATACGCTACATAGGATGTCACATACCGTCAAGTATTTTAATAACTTATATAAATTATTTTGTTTTACTCATACCACAACATTCTTTTGGGTGTTAACGGACATGATAAAATCCTCATAAACGGTCACGAAAAACCCACACAAATGGCCATAAAATAAAGGGGAAAAAAACTCGCCCCCTTGAATATCTCATTTATCGGCAAATAACTGAGAGAGGGAGCGAGTAAAATTGACAGGAGTGTAGGAAATTGTGAAAATTCAAGAATTAAA
>JAAYMU010000137.1 GCA_012521215.1 Peptococcaceae bacterium
GCACCTGTACCCACGGCTATGGTTTTAACCTTATAACCGGTTTGTTCTTCAAATATGGGAAGAAGAACATCAAGCAGGCCGCTGTCTTGAGTACTGGTAGTAGTGGCTAAAACCACATTGGGATTATCCGGCGCAGGGGTTGAATTTTGATCGGACTGACCGGCCTGATCATCCGGCTTCGCGGATGTACAACCGACTGCTAAGGCAATAATAAGTACAAGGCACAACAGTAGTGAGAGTAGCGAATGTTTTGAGATTCTCATAAATATCCTCCTTAAAAAATCTTAATTATTAAATTGCCTAATTATTAAATAATTTTAATTATTTAATTGATCTTAAATAAACATAAAAAACTCTCTCCCAAGCCAGAAATAGCCAGATAAAAAAACATAATCACAGTCATAAATAACAATTTATGACATATCATGACCTTGCTTCCGGTTGTGAAGAGAGGCTCGTCCACCGCTCTTAGAGTTCTATTATGTTTTTGTTACAGAAAAATTTCACTAAGCTCTGAATTCAGACTCATAGATATTTTAAAGTTAGATCTAAACTTTTGTCAAGATTTATACTTTCTTTTAGCTTTAAGTTATAAACGTAATTCATGGAAGCTATAAGTAACAATTCTCGCTACGTATATTATTACAGTATTGGAAAGGAAATTTTAGAATAAATTACATATGGAAGAAATGCTATTTATGCTATAATAAGTAAATAAAATTTATAACATACATATTTTTGATAATTTTCATATATCTAGTATACAAAAATAAAAAATAAAAAGAAAATGAAATAAAGCAAAGAAAGGTGGAGAAAATTTTGCACGGGTATATAGGTAAAATTCTGCTTGTCAATTTAAGTGATTACACTCATGAGGTAAGAGACCTAGACCCGGAATGGGCACGCTATTTTATCGGCGGAGCCACTCTGGGAGCCAGATATCTGTATGAACTAATGCCGCCAAAAACGCACGTATTTGCCCCAGAAAGCGTTATCGGCTTTGTTTCCGGGCCTTTAAACGGAACCAAAGCCCTTTTAAGTGCCAGAAGTACAGTAGTCTGCAAATCTCCCGTAACAGGCGGCTGGAATGACTCCAATTGCGGAGGCACCTTTGGTCCCAATTTGCGTAAATCCGGCTACGATGCAATCTTTATAAAAGGCAAAGCAGACAAACCCGTCTATCTTCTTGTAGACGACGGCAAAGTAGAATTCCGCGATGCTTCCCACCTCTGGGGAAAAACTACTTACGACACTACCGAGGCTATCAAAGCTGAGGTGGGTAAAGATGCAGGCATAGCATTGATCGGCCCCGGCGGGGAACATTTATCCTACATGGCAGCCGTTATTAACGAACATCGTGCTTTCGGACGAGGCGGTTCCGGAGCGGTCATGGGTTCTAAAAACTTAAAAGCAGTGGTCTGCCGTGGCAAAGCTAAGGTTACTGTTAAAGATGAAGCTGCCCTTGTAGCCTGCAATAAAGAATGTATCGCCCATGGATCCAAAGGCGGTATGGGCGAAGCAGTAGTCGCTCAATTTAAAACTACAGGCACTTCGGCGGAGTATGATTCCTGCGTCATGCTGGCGGATGCACCCATTAAGAATTTTGCCGGCGTACCGGATGATATGACCGAAGAACAGGCTAGAGCTCTAACAGGCATGGAGATGGATCCTAAATTCAAAATCAGCAGAAGCGGCTGCAACAGCTGTTATATCAAGTGCGGCGCAAGGTATAAACTAGACACTGACAAATACAAGACCGACAACGCTTCCCGTCCCGAATATGAGTCGCTGGGCGCCTTTGGCAGCATGCTTCTAAACGGGGATGCTGAAACAGCGGTTATCTTAAACTATCTCTGCAACGAGTACGGCTACGATACCATATCCTTTGGCGGCACAATAGCCTGGCTAATGGAATGCTATGAAAAAGGAATATTTACCAGGGAAGAGCTGGACGGCATAGATCTAAAATGGGGAGACCCTGATGCAATTGTCGCCGTTGCCGAAAAAATTTGCCACTATGAAGGTATCGGGGTACCCTTAAACCTCGCTTCCAGGGGAGCAGCTCGGGCTTTAGGAAAAGGCAGCGAATGCCTGGTCACCGCCAGCGGTATCGAAATTCCTATGCACGGGGCGCGCTTTAATCCCGGACTGGCTCGCATTTTCCAATATGACCCTACACCGGGCAGACATATCAAAGGGGGAAGAGGTGTTCCTTACGGCCACCGGCCACCGGAAGTAAAATATAATTACGAAAATACCGGAAAAGAGGATGCTGAAGGGCTTCTCGAATGGGAATTAACTGACTGTTCCGGCATTTGTGGCTTCGGTAATTTCTTGCTAGCTCCTTGGATTGCCAAAAAAATGGTAAATGCAGTCACCGGTTTTGATTATACGGACGAAGATTGGGTGTTATTCTCTTACCGTTCCTTTACCCTACGGCATGCCTTCAATCTTCGCGAAGGTTTTCGTCGGCGAGACTTTAAAATAGATGGACGGGCGGTAGGCAAACCACCCCTTGAAGCGGGTCCGCTTAAAGGAATTACAGTCGATAACGAAAAATTGGCCGACAATTTCTACAGCTATCTGGGTTGGGATGTGGAAACGGCTGTGCCTCCCAAAGAATTCATCGAAAAATTGGGCGGCTTGGACTTTATCATTAGGGATCTTCATCCGGAACAAGCTTCGTAACTCGTAACATCATAAATACTATCCGTTAAAAGTCTTTTAATAAAATGCATTCAATAAAAAACATTTCAATAAAATGCATTCAGATTAATTCCGAGTAATAATAAGCCTGGGAGGTTTTAGGGCTCCCAGGCTTAATAAAGGGTTATTGCTTCGTTTCTTTCGTTATTATTGCCTCGTTTCTGCTTTGTTATTTCTTCGTTTCTTACTTAAACTATTCCTTAATTAGCTTTTTTATTTTATTTAGTTATGTTTGCTACTTCTTTTAATTTACGAACTCAGGTTAATTGCCATACAAAGTAGTCGGCAGCCAGGTGGCAATACCCGGGAAGATACAAATTAAAATCATGCATATAACGATTGAAATGCAGAAGGGTATTACCCCGGAGAAGATCGTAGACAGGGGTACGTGTTTGACAAATCCCTTCATATAGAAGCAGTTCAGGCCAACTGGTGGCGTAAGACCGCCTAGGCAAAGGACCAGAACAATCAAGACACCGTACCAGACGCCATCGTAGCCGAGATTGGCAAGGATAGGCGTGAAGATGGGAACCGTAATCAGGATAATGGCTATGCCGTCTATAAACATACCAAGTAGGAAATAGAGGAAGATAATAACTGCCATGAGTACCCCTTTTGACACATCCAGTCCAGCGACGAAAGTAGCCAAGGCCGTCGGTATGGTGGACAGAGTAAACATACGTCCGAAGAGCGTACCGCAGGTTATTATAAAGAAGACCATGGCAGCCAACTTGGCAGAAGCAACAAGACAGGTCATAAGTTTCTGGAAGTTAATCTTTCTCTCAATAAGACCAATAACTAACATACCCATGGCACCAACGGAAGCGGCCTCAGTCGGTGTAAACCAACCAATAAACATACCGCCGATGGCCAAAAGGAAAATAATAACAACCTCGATTAATCCTCCCCGTTTTACCGCAGCCCAACGCTCGGCCCAAGTAGCTTTCTGCGACATAGGCGCATATTCGGGTTTCATTTTAACCACTAGCCAAATCGCAAATATCTGGATAGCGCACAACAGTATACCAGGGAAAAGACCGGCCATAAATAAACGGCCGATGGATTCTTCCGCTGTAACACCATAGATAATCATGGTCGCACTTGGCGGAATTAAAACGGCCAAGGAAGACCCGGCAGCAATTGATGCCGTAGATAGACCCGCATTGTAGTTGCGTTTTTCCATTTCAGGATAGGCAACAGTGGTCATGGTACCCATAGTAGCAGGTATAGAACCGCAAATAGCGCCGAAAACTGCACAGGCAACCTGAACAGAGGAGCAGATGCCGCCTCGTACATGGCCGATAAATTTTTCCGCAGCATTAAACAAGTTTTCCCCTATACCTGAATAACTGGCCAAAAAACCCATAAGTCCGAATATGGGTGCTACTGTAAGAGTATAGGATGCAAAGTTTGTAAAGATGTCCGAGGCAACCGCCTGAAATGCCGCTTCGGGCGATCTCAGGGCGACCATACCCACAACTCCAAAGAGCAGCATTGAGATCGGTACCGGGAGGCCAAGGAACATAAAAACAACAAAACCGATAAGTGCCAAAACACCAATTGTAACAGGATCCATTTTTTTACCTCCCTTTCCTAAAATTCAGATTTGATTTCTTGTTCTGCCGCTATTTCTTCAAGGGTACGCTTTCTGTCATCAAGAGTTTTATGCTGAGTAATCATATTATAAACCCTAATGATAAAAGCAATGATAAAAAAGAACAAGCCAATGCAAATTAATGAAACAAGTATCCAGTGCGGTATACCCAGCGTACCGGTTACTGAGCCGTCAGCTAACTTTGTTCCTATCATCCCGACCTGATTGTGAAGAACAAAGCACATAAATACTATAGTAATGAAATACATAACAATACTGAAAAGATTAGCAACACGGGGTCTCATTTTATCAAGTAGAAAGTTGACTATGATATTACCACCCGACAGTTCGTTTTCGGCAAGTGTCAGAGAGACAATAACAAGCATCCCGTACTGCACTAATTCATAGGTCCCAAGTATGCCTGAGCCGAAGATGCCCCGCAAGATAACATGGCAGCATACGAGAATACTCATCAGAAGGAGTAAAATTCCCGAGAATTTGGCCAGCCATTGGGCCATTGTAGAAAATGAATCAATAAACTTTTTCATTTCTTCGCCGCAACCTTTCTCGCCTTAATTTGAAATGTGACTTACCAAATGTTGGAAAGGCAAATATTATTGCGTGTCGCACCAAAAGAGATGTTAATTTGCCAATGCTCACCGGAGCCGAAACGCCCCGGTGAGCATATTAATTCGGCGTCTTATAATTTAGTCTGGTAAAATTCAGTCAGCAAATTGAGCGTTATATTTTTCTGCTAATTCGAAGAAGCGTTCGAGGTTTTTGGTTCCTTCATAACCTTTGCCGTCAAGTTCTTGAGCATATTCTCTTTGCAGGAAACCGGAAGCGCCGATCATCTTGTCAAGGTTAGCCTGATCGAACTCGATAACTTTTAAGCCGTTATCTTCAAAGGTTTTGTAAGCGACCTCTGCATCAGCATCGCGGCCGGCAGCTAGGAACTCGTCAAATGCTTTTTCCGTGGTTTCGGTGATAGCTTTCTGCTGGGCTTCGCTGAGAGAATTCCAAACGTCTTGATTCATAACCATGATATAGGTTCCGATATAGTAAGGATCTTTAACAACATAGTCGGTAACTTCATAAAGTTTGACGTTGTAACCGGCAGGAGCCAGGCCATAGAAACCTTCAACAACACCGGTTCTTAAGCCTTCATAAACCTCGGAGAAGACCATAACGGTCGGAGTTGCTCCATAAGCTTTGATAATCGGAGCCTGGGAGTCGCCGCAACGGATTTGACGATTAGCAAGATCTTCAAACTTCTCAACCGGGAAGGTGGTCATAACACAGCCATTTCCTTGACCCAAAGCAAAGAGAAGTTTAAGGTCCTCAATTTCCTTGGGCTGAACCTGATTAAACCAATCATTTACGGTATAGGAAGCAGCCTTACCATTGACGAAATTAACGCCAGGGTACTCGAGCATGAAGCTCTCAGGCATGTGACCTGAACCATAGGCGACAGGGAAAAATGTAATGTCCGCAAGACCTTTTCTTACAGCATCGAGTTCTTCAGGCGCAGGACAAAGTGTTCCGCCGGCATAAACAGTAAAATCAACTGTTCCTTCGGTAGCTTCTTTAATCATTTCCAGGTAACGAACACAGTCCTGGGTGGTCGGGTCACCATCAGCCAGATACATAGCGAATGAAAGATTCACTTTGGGACCCATAGCCTCCCCTTCGGTGTTCCCTTCATTGTTTTGGCTACCGCAACCAGCGAATAGGGTGAATACAAGAGCCAAAGCTAGCATGATACTAAATAGTTTTCTCATCTGTTTTCTCCTCTCCATTGTTTTGTTTCTCCCCTTCATTTTTTGGTTACTATTTATATAATTAGGCCCTCTCTGGATTGAAGGCTTAATTATACTACCCGGAATAAAATACCTTGTGCAGCATATACCTTTTTTCACAACTATTACCTGTTTTGGCTTTGCAACTCTTCGAATTTTTTTCTTTACTTTTTTAATTCTGAATTCTTTGGTTTGTGTTCAAAATTACAGGTAAAGGTTAAAAAACGTTTATGTTAAATTATTGTAAGCGTTTTCTTATCACAATCATACTACACTTTGTAATTAAAGATGTCAATCGCTTTATTAGGCTTTTGGTGGCAAAATAAGTCTAATTTCTTTGCAAATACTTTACTTTTTTAATCAAAATCGGCTTTGGTTAGTATGATTGTGCTTTAGACTCCATATCTACCGATGGCTCGGGCGATTTCATAAGCTGCACTGGTTGCGTTGGTTATGTTTTTGGGACTTACACAATCACCCAGAACATAAAACTCAGGTGCACAATCATGAAGAGCCATAGCTTCCTCCTGCCGCGGACTTTGACCGACAGCGTAAATCACGGTATCAGCTTCAAATATTTTCTGAACGCCATTGTTTTCGGCAATAACGCCTTTTTCAGTAATCTCCAGTGCCTTGGTCTCAAGATTAACGTTTATTCCGTGTTTTTGGATCTCTACGGCCAGTCCCTTAGCATGCAGATGATTTCCACCATGATTGAGCTCATCCAACATTTCTATGATTGTAATCTTTTTGCCCAGCTGGGCCAGGAAAATACCCAGCTCAACGCCTACCAGACCGCCGCCTAGAATAGCGACAGAACTGCCGGTTTCTTCGGGGTTCTCGTAAGCATACTCCGCAGCCATGACATTTTTACCGTCAATACCTTTAATAGGCGGTTTTATGGGACGGGCACCCAGCGCCGCAATAATCACATCAGCATTCATGCTCTTAGCCAGTTCCGGAGTAACGGTGGTATTAAGGTGCAGCGTAATCGCGGGGTTTTCCTGGACTGCTCGTTCTTGGGCATTCAGATAGCGATCAAGATTCTTTTTAAACGGTACTTTTTCTTCACAGCGAAGCACACCGCCCAAACGGGACTGTTTTTCGCAAAGAATAACTTCGTGTCCGCGCTCTGCGCAGGTCAACGCAGCCTGCATCCCGCCGATGCCCCCACCAACGATCAATACCTTTTTCTTTACGGCAGCGGGGATATCAAACTTTTCCTCATATTCGTGACCGGTTTTGGGATTAATGGCGCAATAGAACTTGCCATAGGTCTGCACGGTAGAAAAACAGGACAGACAACGCATACACTTTATGATTTCGTCCTCCCGGCCGGTACGGACCTTGTTAGGAAGATCGGGATCAGCGATAAGAGAACGGGCCATGGCAACAAAGTCGGCTTTTCCGGAAGCTATAATTTCCTCCATGAGCCCAGGATCACTGAATCCTCCGACAGTAACAACTTTGGATTGGGAGACATTTTTCTTGATCTCGGCAGCATAAACTGAATTGCAACCTTCATCCAGGAACATGCTGGGATGGGTTATGGTAAATACTTCGTCCCGCTCATGGCTTCCCGCTGAAACATGGATGAGATCGGCATAGCCGTCCAATTGCTTGGCCAAGGCAATGCCCTCGTCTATTCCGTAGCCCCCTTCGTAACACTCCGAACCACTAATGCGAATCTCTATGGGGAACTTAGGCCCCACCTTTTTGCGGATAGCCTTACATATTTCAACTGCTAGCCGCGCGCGGTTTTCAATCGGTGCACCGCCCCACCGGTCCTTACGGGTGTTGAGCTTAGGATTGACAAACTGAGAAATCAGCCAGCCGTGGCCTCCATGAATAGTGACCATGTTGAAACCACACTTTTTGGCAAAGGCAGCGGCATTGGCAAACCTTTCAATCAGCGAAAGGATATATTCTTCGCTCATTTCATAGATCGGCCGGCCATTATCTTCCATAGCTATAGGACCATAAGATGGCTCACCGGTTGCCCGGTTGGAGTACAGGCCGCAGTGAATAATCTCCGCGGAAGCGACTTTACCGTGACGAGTAATGGAGTTGGCAATGTGATAGAAGGAGTGAATTGACTGAGGATCGTCCAAAAAAACGTGGTAGTTGCCAAAATCACCGTACTTTTTATCAATGTAGCAGCTACCCACTGTGACCATGCCGGCTCCGCCGATTGCTAAGCGCTCATAATAAGCTGCTGCATATGGCGTATGGTAAAAACCATCTTCCCGGTTGCCGACAGTGTCCAGATAGCCGGTAGCAGAAGCGATAATCCTATTACTAAAAAGGCAACCTGCTACCGAAATGGGTTCATACAGATGCGGGTACTTTTTAGTTGTCATAGTACGCGCTCCTTTCGGACATTATTTAATTCGAAAGCTATTAATTTTTCCCCCGCGCTTTATCAGCACCGGCATCTACCAGGATGGAGACACCTGTGATACTACGGGACTCATCGCTGGCAAAAAACAGAGCCGCATTAGCAATGTCCATAGGGTCTACAAGACGCTTGAGCAAGGTGCCGCCGGCAATTTCGTCAGCCACTTGATCGTTATAAGTCTGAACAAAGGTCGGTAGCATGGGTGTGGCGGTAGGACCTGGGTTGATACAGTTACAGCGTGCTTCAGGAGCCAGCTCAGCAGCCAGGCCGATGGCCAGGTTATTGTTAGCAGCTTTACAAGCTCCGTACAACCCCTGGGTCGCCCGGGGTCTTATGGCAGCAGTAGAGCCAATTAAAATCAGTGAACCGTGATTTTTCTTCAGCTCCAAAGCGGAATACTTAGCCATGAGCCAACTCGATTTGGTATTAACCGCCATTACTCTGTCAAATTCACTTTCGTCAAGTTCCCAGATCATCTTTGCCTTCTGCGGCACGCCTGCGCAGCAGAATACAACATCAATTTTGCCATAAGTCTCGATAGCAAAATCTACGGCACCTTTACAATACTCTGCCTTGGAGACGTCCGCAAAAACAAAAGCTGCCTCTCCGCCTTGAGCCTTAATTTCTTCGACTACCTTTTTACCGTTTTCTTCGTTAAAGTCGACAACCACGACTTTGGCTCCCTCTTGGGCAAAAAGGAGTGAGGCGGCGCGGCCCATACCGGAACCTGCGCCGGTGATCAATGCAACCTTGTTATCCAGTCTAGCCATAGTAACAGATCCTTTCCGTGATAATATAATACTGTTTTTTTAAAATAGTTTTGTCAGATCTTTGATTGTGGATAAATTTTCCAGATCCATAATAGCATCGTAAATTTTTCTAGCTCTGTTGGCGCTAATGGTCATTTGGCTCAAGGCCATAAACTTGTCTTTGATTTCCTTTGTAGTCATCGGGTTTTCAGGATCGCCCTTGCTGAATTTTGTCAGATGATTGAGCTCTCGGCCATCTTCAGTATGAATGGTAACTGAAGCGGCAAAGATATCCGGCAGGTATTGATCCATCTCGCCGGTGTGAACCATTTCGATCTTATTAATAAAGTTCCTGATTGCAGGATCTTGCAGTTTTTCATCCGTAAACTGGTTTACCGATACATCTCCGAAAAGTGCTGCACAAGTCGCTGTGTACGGCAAACTGAACTGAGCTGCCGCCGTATTAGGCGGGTTATACTTGATGGATTTCGGTTCCACAACAGCCCGGATGGCCATGTTGCAGACATCAATCACGATTTTTTCGATTTCATCCGCCTTTAGTTTATGATCAGTCATAATTTTTAAGATGGAGTCAATCGGGGAGTGATTATAACGACAGCAGGCATAGGGTTTGAAGGAAGCAATTTCTATGGGGTATTCGCTGTAGTCCAAATTTTCCAGCATACGCTCAGGAGTTGGATTATCAGTATACGAACGGAAAAATCCGTGTTTCCCTTCAAATACCCATTTTGGTCCGGTATACCCGACGGCTGCCAGACGGGCAGCGTAAATGGCGCTCATAGCAGCATTAGCCGGATTCAGGCGTTTGGTCAAAGAGCCGTCGGCGTAGCATTCCAGGTTACCGGAGGCAAAACCACCGGCAATGCCAAGAGCATTAGCGATTTTGGAGGCGTCCAGCTTTAAAAGCCAGGCCACAGCGGCAGTTGCCCCGAAAATCCCGCAGACAGCAGTCGGATGCCAGCCGCGCTCAAAGCAGTTGTCCGGCACGACACCGCGCCCTACTCTTGTCATCATATCGTAACCCCAAATAACGGACAAGAGAAAATCTTTTCCTTTAGCATTTACGGTCTCCGCCACCGCCATCGCGGCAGGTAAGATGACAACAGCCGGGTGACCTCCGGCATCATAACTGGCGTCGTCCATTTCCAGTCCATGACTGGCAGCACCGTTAATAAAGGCCGCATGACTTTCCGAGGCCTTTTGGCCGCAGAACACAGTACAATCATGATTGCCTGACTCTGACATAAAGACTTCTTTGATCATTTTCGTAGAGTCAAGATTGGCGCCGCCGATCCCACATCCTGCCCAGTCTACAATCACATTTTTGGTGTGTTCAAAAACCCTTTGCGGAATAGCCTCGATGTCCGCGTCCACATAAAATTGGGCAATTCTTTGGCTATAACTCAAATCTCCCATTATCATCTCCCCCTCACTTATGAAATTTCGAATTTCTTGACCTTTGTCTCCAGAACATATTCTTGTTTAAGTGGACCTAGAATTTCGGACGCCGGACTTGATAAATGAGCTTCACAAGCGGCCTCATCCTCCCAGGCATCAATCACCCATAAAACGTCTTCTTCAGCGATTGGAACCAAGTATTCATAAGTTATATTTCCGGGTTGTCGGCGATATTGGCCTGCCAAGTCATGTTCCCGGAGCTTGGCAATAAATTCATCACGCACATTTGGTTTCAGTTTATATTGAACATGAAGTAATATCATTATCTAATCTCTTTACTTCCTTTCTACAGATCTACAAAGAACTCTATTAAGGACCTCTTTTTTACTACATTCCTACCAGTGTTACTTTGAGCTTTTTTCCGGTGGAAGTTTCCCGAGCCTTTCCATTTCTTCCGCCACATCTTCCAACCCACATCTAATCCACGTTTCCCGAGTAGGCCAGCCTGTTTCCCTGTCCCATCCCCAGACATCATAGTATAGGTCCACCAGCTTGGCGAACTCTTCCGGAGCAACTGTCTGCCCCTCGCAGTCGGGATATTGAAGGGGCCTGTAAGCTTCAGGTTCTTCTTGGGCTCTGCAACGGTTTGAATCCCGCATCAGAATCGCTCGGAAAAGATTCTTAGAACGTTCACAAGCCAGATAGAGCTCTTCCTCCGTCATTTTAATGCCGGTCGCTGCCTCCAGCATCTGGCATTCCATATCCGGCCAGAATATCTGTGGACTCTGAAGGTCGCAGCAAGTTACGCATTCTTTCATTTCTGCTTTGATTTCGCCCATAAAAGCATTTTCAGCGACTTTACGGTTAAGGCAGGCCTTATGGGCGTCCATGGTTTCCTTCATATAGTCAAGCGTCCCGTGGACATGCGAGTTTGTCTGGGCATCACGCGTGTTGGTCATGAGCATAAGAGTAGCCGACAGATAGTAGCCCGGCGGTGGGCTGCCCTGGAAGCCGCGCCCTTGCCAATGAAAACAATGTCCCCATGATGATTCAAAACTGATGGGAATATCCAGTTGAAGTCCCGGAACAACATTGGAAATAATGCCCTTGTAAATCGTATCGCCGTACTTTTCCTTTCCTAGAGTACGAATAGCGCGGGCCATACCTTCAGCAAACAAATTGCCCCAGTATCCCTTGCGATAAACGATCATATCCAGCAGGTGCTTCATGAACTCTTCATTGCCCGGATCAATCTCCATACCAAGGTCCATATCTTCAAGAACTCCCGTTCGCTTACCCATCACCAACCAGGTCATGAGCCAGACGATAACATCCCATTTATCGATACCATACTGGGTGCATAGATCGTTGATGACATTTCCCCTGTCATAATCACCGTCCCAGAAATTCATGGTACTACCCGGGCGGCGCGTCATGAGCTCTTCCAGATATGGATCCGAGGTATCCGGGGGTGGAGGTACCTGGGCCCCCTGACCAAGACAAGCCTGGTTATGGTTTTTTTCCGTATGGAAAAACATACCCGGAAACATGCCACAGTCCTCTGTCATCTGAAAGGCATAAACGCCGATACATTTATGCACCTGATTGGTTACTTTACGCGGAAATGCGGACTTGGTATCCAATACAAACAAATTGCAACGCATGTTGCAGCCGTGGCTGCACGACACATTAGTTTTTTTGACCACACCGGGTTCCGTTTCAAAATTAATATGGGCTCTAAAAGCACAGCGATCCAGATGCTCAACAGGATTGGCTTTACGCTGGGGATTACCCATAGTTTTGCGCAACTTAAGCACCATGTCCACATCATAGGGTCGGACGTCGCCCGTCCCTTTGACTACGATCGCCTTTAAGTTTTTAGAACCCATCACTGCGCCAAAGCCTGCTTTGGCTGCAACGTTATCATTACTGGTATTAATGCTCGCATTGCGGCAAAGGTTTTCTCCGGCCGGACCGATTACAGCACTAACGGCCTCCTTACCATGGATCGCACTTAATTTTTCTTGACAATCATGGGTGAGTGTCCCCCAAAGATTTCTAGCATCATGGAAGGTAATTTCCCCGTCGTCTATCTTAACGTAGACGGGAATTTCTGCGCGACCGACTATAACAATTCCGTCAAATCCCGCAAACTTTAATTTGGCACCAAACCAACCGCCCATATTGCCCCAGCAAAACTGCTCGGGTAAATTATTGGGCGCCATGGCGCAGACCGAAGTCCGTCCGCCGGTTGGAATACCGGTAGCAGTGGTGGGACCCGTCATAAACATCAGCGGATTTTCGGGATCTAAAGCCTTCATGCCGGGCTTGGTGACATCCCAGTAGATTTTAGTTGCGATCGCACGGCCACCGATAAATTTCGGTGCGTAGTCGCTGGTCGGTATTATTTTTACTGATTGGTCGGTCAGGTCAATCCAAGCGATTTTTCCTACATAACCGTATTGCGGCAATTGAGTCTGTTCTGACATACGGCAATCCCTCCTTATACCTTTACAACGACGCCGGGAACAGGTGGTGAGTCATCACTCATGCCGATCGCAAGGCACTGACAGTACTCTATACAAGCCGGACCATTTTCCCTTCCGCGGCAGAGATCGCATTTAATCGCTTTTTTATTTCTGTTAAGTTGGATTCGTTTAGGTTCAAAGGGACAAGCTTTAACGCACCGGGCACAGCCGATGCACTCTTCTTCATTAACATAAACAATGTTTGTTTCGGGGTCGATCAACATGGCCTTATCCTTCAAAGGACAGGCATTATAACACGGATGATCCAGACACTGCTGGCAAGTATAAACCTTGTGCATAAGCTGGATGCTATCGTGTTCAAAAAAGATCCGGCGCGAACGCGAGCCGCTGACCCCTTCGTGAATTAAGCTGCAAACTATTTCACAAGCACCGCAACCGGCACATAAAGAAATGTCGGGATCCCATTGAATAATATGTCTCCCCAATTCTTCTGCCGGCCGTTCTTTAATTCCTTGTTTTTTTTCTTTCATGGCGGTATTCTCCTCCAGAAATTTCGCTTTCGCTAAAGGTGCCGCACAGCACCGGATAACTTGTCATTATCATCCCAAACCCATTCCCGGAGTAAAAACTTCCGGATCATGACCCGGAAGCACTTTCCGGGAGATAGCCAAAATCTTGTTCAGACTTTCCTGCATATCATCCAGAGCGGAGTCATCATACAGCAAAGCATTAAATCTAGGCGGGTTGTAGGTGAGGCTTTCTCTTAAGGTGACAAGATCCCCTGTACAAATTACTTTACCCATGTCCGTGTCGACAACAACGGACTGCATTCCCGGCGTATGACCGGGCGTCAGCACTACAGAGATGCCGTCAACAACCTGCACATCGCCGTCGAGCAGTTCGTACTTGTACTTCATAATATTTTCCATTTCATATCCCTTGTTGGGGTAGTTGGGATCACTTAAGCTCTCATACTCTTTTTTCTGGCACAGCAGCTTGGCCTTGGGAAAGAAATGATTGTTAGCCGCATGGTCCCAGTGCAAATGCGTAAATATCACATAGTCGATGTCTGCTGGGTCAACGCCGATCTTCTGAAGCGCGACGTCCAATTCCTGTTCCGGGGTCCTTTTGTAAGGGGCTGCTTTCTTTCCCTGGGGGCTTTCAGGATGGCTGCCCCCGGTATCCACAAGGATCTTGTGTTCACCTTCCAAATAATAGGCTATAAGGGGGAAGTCCTGAACTTCCGTGCCCTTGTAACCGTAAATCATATTTGCTTTCGGCCGAGTTATGTCTCCCAGATGAAGTGGTTTTATCTTATACAACGACATAGTATTCCTCCTCCGGAACTTAAGGTTTATCTGCTGCCTTCTTTATAAAGCTGTTCGATCTCCCTCCAGGCCTGCATACCCATGGTATTGAACAACTCACGGCTGTCCGGTGCGTGCGGGATAGCATCCCAGCTACAACCTTCGGCGAGAACTTTATCGAGGATTCTCCTCAAAAGCACACTGGCCGCAAAGGGTAAGACATCCGGGAATATCAGAATTTTATAACCTAATTGTTCCAGTTCTTTGGCCGTCAAACGCGGTGTTTTTCCGCCGATTACCTGGTTGGCCAACAGCGGTATTTGATGTCCGAAGATTTTACCGATCTTTTCGACCTCATCAACGGTCTGAGGGGCTTCGATAAAGAGAATATCAGCACCCGCCTCCATATACATTTTGCCGCGCTCAATAGCTTCATCAAGATCGTACACGGCTCGTGCATCTGTCCGGGCCATAATCAATGTATCTTCATAGAGTTTTTCCCTGCTGGCAGCCCGAATTTTCTGTACAAACTCCTCAGCAGGAACACAAGACTTACCGGCCAAATGTCCGCAGCGCTTAGGTGCAACCTGATCCTCAAACTGAATGCACGCTATGCCTGCAGCTTCCAATTCATGTACTGTCCGGATAACATTAAGTGCATTACCGTAGCCGGTATCCGCATCGCACATATAAGGAATATTCGCTTTGATCGTCAAGGCACGGGCAAGATCCACAACATCGGTCATGGTGGTCAAACCGATATCCGGCTCGCCGATTCTGCTGACGGCAACACCGGCACCGGACAGGTAGCCTAGCTTAAAGCCTGCTTGTTCAGTGACCCGAGCCGATATACCGTCGTAAATGCCCGGCGCCGTTATAATGCCAGGCTCGTTTAATAGTTTTCGCAGTTCTTTTCCTGGATTCTTTAGCATTTAAACGTCTCCTTTTTTACTTATCCATATATCCTTCCTTAATCAACAGCTCCTCGATGCCGCCGGCAGCTATAATATCGGCCATTGATTGCGAAAGTCCGCTTCCTTTGCGGGTTTCACCTGTCCTTAAGTTGGTGACCGTTCCTTCTAGCATATCGATTTCTGCAGTATCACCCTCCTCAAACATGGAGCTGACGCCGGGGCACTGCAGCGCAGGGAAACCATAGCTAATGGAGTTGCGATAAAACAACCCGTTGATACTATCAGCAACCAGACAGGCCAGTCCCAGTCTCTTAAGCAACACTGCACCCGGCCGACTGGAACCGGTACCAAAGTTCTTACCGGCGATTAAGATATCACCCTTTTCCACGAGCGAAGACCATCCCGGTCTGTTGTCGCTGAATACCAATTTGATCTGTTCTTCGGGAGAAACCCGGAAAGCACTGTGAGGAAAAATGAGATCAGTGTTGATTTCATCCCCAAAGACCCATACTCTACCTTTTATTTTCATAGTCAACCCCCCAAAAACTCTCTGGGATCGGTAATTTTTCCTGTCAAAGCGGAGGCGGCGGCAGTAGCCGGAGCGCAGAGTAATACTTCGCTGTCCACGTCTCCCATCCGCGCTTTAAAGTTTCTTGTGGTAGTCGAAAGGCAACGTTCCCCCGGACCTAGGAGCCCCATATGCCCGCCGTAGCAAGCACCGCAGGTGGCGTTAGTTACCACGGCACCCGCTTCAACCAGGGTTTCAAGATAACCCGCCTTGAGCGCTTCAAGATATACTTTTTGCGAGGCCGGAGTCACAATAAAACGAACGTTCTTAGCCACACGCTTTCCTTTGACAATTGATGCCACCAAAGCAATATCCTCCAGACGGCCGTTAGAGCAAGAGCCCACAAGAACTTGATGGATCTCAGTGCCTTCAACATCCGTAACCGGACAGCAATTCTTCGGTATATAGTGTGGCAAAGCAACATATGGGGTAAGTTTCCCCAAATCGATGTCTCGGACGTCATGATAGACGGCATCAGGATCGGGATCAACGGCGTCGATTGTCTGATCGCCGCGTTCTTTCAAAAAGTCGCGCAGCACATCATCACAAGGGAAAATTGCAAATTCGGCGTTAATTTCGGCACACATGGTAGCCACGCTCTGCCTCTGGGGAATGGTCATATTTCCTACGCCTTCGCCACCGAACTCCACATTCATATTGGTCGCGTCGCCGTAGACTCCGGCAATGTACAAAAATAAATCCTTGCCGGTCACGGCCTGGCTGGCAAATTTGCCATGCAATCTGTAAAGTATTGTCGGGCTTACCTGATACCAGGTCTCACCCTTGCACCAGACGTACATCATTTCGGCCGGCCCGAATCCACGAGCCGCTGCATTCATAGCACCGGCAGCACAGGTATGGGAGTCACCGGCGGCGATGAGTCTTCCTGGCGCCGCAAAACCTTCTTCTACAAGCAGCTGATGAATAACACCATGATTACCCACATCATAAAAATTTTTGATCCCATGCTTTTTGACAAAAGCTCTGGCCTTAACGGCCCCGTGGGCATCTTTCGCCGTGGGAGCCGGGACCGCATGGTCAAGAAGGACAACACACTTGTCGGGATCCGCAATCTTGTTTACCTTCTCAAAATCAATCTGCCCGGCAACCGTAAAGAACATATCGTGACACGCAGCCACGTCCACCTGGCACGTCAGGATGTCGCCCGCCCTTACGGCGGGCATTCCTGCGTGGCGCGCCAGGATCTTTTCCGACATCGTCATTCCCATTTCTTTTCATCTCCCAGCTTATTGAAACTATGCATGCTCAAATCACAAACGAAGTCGAATTCTTAGACCCTGCTTTAAAGAAATGGAAAACAATTATTTCAAGCATTCAAATAATTCATCTAAGTTTTCCAGCGTTTCAATTTTATCTACTAATTCGATAATGCGTTCAGCTTTAACTTTACCAATGGTATTGGCGGCGTTAGCGCGGAACTTGGTAAGAACTTCTTCCTTGGTAGCAGGATTCTCGGGGTCTCCCTTCGGATACTCTACTTCGCTAACATACTTGGTACCGTCTTCCATGGTTACTGTTACACGTGCAGGATATTTTTGAGGATAAACGGCCTCAAACTCAGGATTGATTTCCCAAGTAATTAGGTCGCATAAACGATGGATTTCCGGATCCTTAATCGCTTCCTCAGTAAATGAATCCGGGAGAACGCTGCCTCTAACCAAACCACAGGCAATTTCATAGAACAGCGAGAATTGAGCATTGACAATGTTTTTCGGATGACGCTTGATGTCCACGGGCCGACACAGCTTGGTGTCTGTAAACTTGTTACATTCAGCATGGATAGATTTAATTTTGGATACATCACAACCCTGATTGTGAATATCAATAGCGCAGTCGCAGAAGTTGTTGGTAAAGCGGCAGCAAGCATGCAACTTAATACTGTTATCTGCCATTTCCCATACCTTGCCAAAGTCCTTAATTAATTTGCTGGCATCGTAATCCCCGTTAGGATTCGGATTTTCCGGTGTACCCTTAAAGGAGAAGCAGACGAGGAATCCTTCCTTACCCTCGAATACTGTCGGTGGTGCATAATAACCGTTTTTACCCATATAAGCGGCAAGTACTCCGTCCATAGAGGCACGTCCGGCATGGAATCTCTTAGTCCATGCACCACAGGAGTTAAACTCACCCAAACCGGCTGAGGCACTGCCGGCTACACCGAGCGCATTGACCATCTGTTCTGCATTTAGACCCATTAATTTTGCGGCGCCGGCAGCTGAACCGAAAACACCACAAGTACCGGTGAGATGCCAACCAGCATAATAGGATGTACCGTTAAAGGCTTCTCCGGCACGTATTGTCACATCAGAACCAATAATGTAAGCTAAAAGAGCATCTTTTCCGCTCTTACCGTATTTTTCAGCCAAAGCCAAAACAGCCGGCAGAACCACTACAGAGGAGTGCTGAGTTCCCTCGCGATGATCGTCGTCGTAATCCTGACTGTGGCCTGTAGTTCCGTTAATTAGAGCCGCCAGCATCGGGTTTGTTTTCTGGTTTGTACCGATAACAGTACATTCGCCGTCGCTGTCAATATTGGCTACAGCTGCCCTGACTGACTTAGCGGAGTCTACCTGACTTCCTGAAAGGATACAGCCTAAGCAGTCCAACAAAAAGATTTTCGCGTTATCAATAGTTCTCTGGTCAATGTCTTCTAGTTTGAGTTTGGTGCTGATTTCAGCAATTTGCTGTGCAATCGGCTTCTCAATAAAGATTTCTTGTGTTTGTTTACTCATCTTGTTTCTGCCTCCCAATTATTTTTTATGGAATTAAAATTCCGTATCCCCAGAAGTAGATTTGTATAACGCTTATGAAAAAGTAAAAAATAGTACAATAGACCCTTTTAAAAAGCCCTTAAAACTATTATGATACTTTTATGTAAGCGTTTCCTCTCTCTTACATTCATACTACACTTATACGGAAAATATGTCAATTGTTTGTTTATTACGCCCATAAATTGATTGTTTATCACGCCTTCTAACAACATAATGAGAGTAAACGTTGACAAGAAAACCACTAGCTCCTATAATTACATTGTCATGCCCGTTATAATGGTATAACTATAATGTAGCTTGGTATTAAACAGCTGATAATTCAAAATAATTATAAAATTAAATAAATTAAAAAAATAATAAATAAAATAAAAAATGTAGTGATAATGAAAATGAAGATCAATATTTATGATGTAGCGCGCATCGCTAACGTATCAACAGCCACTGTTTCACGCGTACTCAATAATAAGTCTAATGTTTCACCAGAAACCAGGCATAAAGTTCAAGAGGCTATTAAGAAGCTTAATTACCGCCCTAGTGCTATAGCCAGAGGCCTGGTTTTGAAACATACTAAAACTGTTGGTATCCTCGCAACCGATATCACGTCTCCTAACTATGCAAGAACTGCCTGTGCCATGGAAAGAGAACTTTTTCATATTGGTTACAACGCAATTCTGTGCAATACCGGCGGCAGTATAGAAAATAATAAGGCTTATCTTCAAATGTTGGTCAACCAAGGTGTTTGTGGCATTATCTGTATCGGTTCCGTCTTTAAAAACACTCTTCAGGAAACACTGATGCTATCAGAATTTTCCCACATCCCCTTTGTGCTCAGTCACTGCCAAATTCCGGCGGATAATACCTATTCAGTTGTCATTAACGAAAAGCATGGTATACGTCTCTGTGTTGAGCACCTGTTGGAAAAAGGGCATCGGGATATTCTCTATGTAAAGGACGCCGACACTTATAGCGGTGAAAGAAAAAAATCCGCCTTTCGGGAAAACATGGCGCGGTTAGACCTGCCAATAAACGATAAAACCATATTTAACACCTACCGCAGCTTTGAGGGAGGAATTGCAGTCGTTAAAGACATTCTTGCCTCCGGTACCAAGTTCTCGGCCATTATCTTTGGGGACGATATTACTGCGGCCGGAGGGCTGTTTGCCTTGAAAAAGGCTGGATATAAAATACCTGAGGATGTTGCCATTATAGGTTACAATAACTCTCCGGCCTCTATATGCTGCGACCCTCAGCTAACCACTGTCGATAATAAAACAGATATTATGGGAAACCTTTCCGTCAAACTCCTTCAAACAGTATTGGAAAAAAAAGAGACTACCAGGTTGCTTACCGTCACTCCGGAATTGGTTATCCGGGAAAGCACCTAAACTTAATTTCATAAGAGTAACCAAATGTCGAAATATTAAAGATGATCTTGTCAATATTACTTGACACATTTTTCTCGAACAATTTGTGGTTTTTGCGCTGGAATATAATGGGATGGAGCGTAGCGGAATCCCATTATATTCCAGAGCATCGCCTTGCTCCCATCGTCACGCTGTTTTAGCATATTGTCTTTCATAGAACTTCTTCCTCTTTACCATCGGCGGAAGCCCACCATTCGCCGAACAGATCCTACGA
>JAAYMU010000017.1 GCA_012521215.1 Peptococcaceae bacterium
CCGGCTGTCCCCATGAAATAGGGGTCTTTTTGGGTTTTCCCTGCCAGGATGTTAAGGCCTTTATGGAGTATCAAGAAAAGATTTCCGGGGCCCGATCAAGGTCACAAGTAGAGCGGGGGCCTAAATTACTTTTAAACGGCTATTGGAAAGTGTATCATAATCCGGACTTGGCCTCAGATATTTTTCGCCGCTATGATCTGGCCAGGATGATGGTAATGCTTGTTATGCTGGATCCCCGTTGGGTCCTAAAAGTGTTTGCATATCCTCCGGCAGCGGAGCCTTGATGGTCACGGGCTGCCCGCTCAGTGGATGGGGAAAACTACAGAAATAGCAGTGCAAAGCCTGTCTGGAGATAAGAGTTTTGTTTCCGCCATATAAATCGTCGCCCAGTAGAGGGTAACCGCTGTTTTGGCAATGGACGCGGATTTGATGTGTTCTACCGGTTACGAGGGTGAATTCGACAAGGGTATAATGCTCATAACGTCGCAGGGTGCGGTAAAGAGTAAGAGCTGACTGCCCATGCTCGTGGACTTCCCGTTGAATAAAGCTGCCCTCTTTGAGCCTTATGGATCCGGCAAATTGCCCTTCATCCCAAGGAAACTGTCCTTGCACAAGGCCCAGATACTTTTTGGAAACCTGCTTGCGGGCTGTTAGGACATTCATCTGCTGGTGGGCATAGCGAGATTTGGCGATGAGCACCAGCCCCGAGGTGTCTTTATCGATGCGGAATACAGGGCGGAAAATGCGGGATTCCCCCTTTTTCTTCCAGTAGCCGGTGACGGCGTTACCCAGGGTACCTGATTGGTAGCGCCAGCCTGTGGGATGAACAACTTGGCCCGGGGGTTTGTTCACGGCCAGAAAAAAATTGTCCTCAAAAAGAATTTCCAGGGGCAGATGCTCGGCCTGTATGCTGGATTTTTCCTCTTCTTCAAGATTGACGACCAGGGTTTGTCCTGCTTGTGCTTTAACATTGAGAAAGGTGAATTTTCCGTCAACCCAAACTTTTTCTCCTATTTTCAAGCGTTGGATCATTTTGGCGGAAAAATGGAAACGTTTGCGCAGGATGTCTTCGTATTTTTTTCCCTGGTCCTCTGGTTTTAAGATATAAGTAAATAGTTTTTCTGTTGTCATTTGGCACCTGCAATTTATTATTTTAATATTTTCATGTTATTAAAGGAAAAATTAATAGAGGGGAAGAATACAAGCTTAAGGGGTCAGGGAGCAATATTTAATAAAGAGCAATATTTAATAAAAAGGAAATACTAACAGTAAAGGAGATATTAGCAACATGAAAGACCCAAGAGTTGAGCAGCTGGCTAAAAATATTATTAACTATTCATTGGAATTAAAGCCGGGCGAAAAAGTATTAATTGAAGTGTCGGGCGTGGAGGTACCTTTGGCTAAAGCTTTAATAAAAGAGGCTTACCAAGTAGGTGCTCAGCCTTTTCTTTCTTTAAACAATCATACTCTACAGCGGGAGATTTTAAAAGGGCTGTCGGTAGAGCAGGCCCAGGCCATGGCCAGATGGGATTTGGCCAGAATGAAAGAGATGCAGGCCTATGTAGGAATTCGGGCCGGAGAAAATATTAATGAACTGGCCGATGTTCCCAGTGAGAATATGCAGGTTTACATGACCCATTATTCGAAACCGGTTCATTCCGAGCAGCGGGTTAAACATACCAAATGGTGTGTCCTGCGTTATCCCAATGCTTCCATGGCTCAACTGGCGGAGATGAGCATCGAAGGTTTTGAGGATTTTTATTTTATGGTCTGCAATCTGGATTATTCCAAAATGTCGGCAGCTATGGATCCTTTAAAGGAATTGATGGAAAAAACGGATAGGGTTCGGATCACCGGGCCGGGAACGGACCTGGAATTCTCTATTAAAGGCTTGCCGGCCGTCAAGTGCGACGGCAAAATGAATATTCCCGACGGTGAGCTGTTTACGGCACCGGTCAGAGATTCTGTCAACGGACGCCTTACTTATAACACCCCTGCCGTATATCAAGGTTACACCTATGAAAATATTGTTTTGGAATTTAAGGACGGCAAAATTATCAAGGCCGTGGCCAATAACACGGAAAAAATCAACAAAATTCTTGACACTGATGAAGGAGCGCGCTATATTGGCGAGTTTTCCTTTGGATTTAATCCCTATATTCAAAAACCGATGAAAGATACTTTATTTGATGAAAAAATTGACGGCAGTTTTCATTTTACTCCGGGTTCGGCTTATGAAGAATGCGACAATGGCAATCGTTCAGCTGTTCATTGGGATCTGATTTGTATCCAGAGGCCGGAATACGGCGGCGGGGAAATCTATTTTGACGACAAATTGATTCGTAAGGACGGTCGCTTTGTTCTGCCTGAGTTGCAGGGTTTAAATCCGGAGAATTTAAAATAACCGCTCATCCCGCCTGTGCTTTATTGCTTAGCGGAAAAGACCCCAAAAACCCTAATGACAGGAGGGTTATTAATGCAGGAATTCCATAAAGAAATCATAGATGTAATGGCCGGTCATGCTCCGGTTTGGTTGGTAGGCGGGGCAGTCCGAGACCGTCTTTTAGGAAGAGAATCCCAAGATATAGATTTGGTTAGCTCTTTGGAAGCTCAAAAGGCGGATCAACTTTTAAGGGAGCAGGGATATCGGCCTCATAATATTGGGGCTAAATTTACAACCTTAAGTCTTTTTGGGGAGAAGGGGAAAGTCGATATAGTTTTTGCCGCTGATTTGGAGCAGGATGCCCGCCGCCGGGATTTTACCGTCAATGCCATTTATCTCAATCCGAGCAACGGGGAAATTTTTGATCCTTTGGATGGCAGGCAGGATCTTCAGGAAAAGGTACTGCGTACCTGCGACCGAGCCGAAGTTACCTTTGCCCAGGATCCGGTACGTATTTTAAGAATGGTCAAACTGGCAGTTAAGTTGGGGCTTACTATCGAAGAGCAGACCTGGTCTCAAGGCCGGAAGCAAATAAATTTGCTGGCGGAAACAGCCAAAGAAAGGGTTACAGCGGAACTGGTCGAGATTTTGCTTTTACCGGCGGCTGAAAAGGCGGTAAACTTGCTTTGGGATTTAGGGTATTGGCATGCATTTGTTCCGGAACTGGCCAGGCTCAAAGGGGTGGAACAAAACCGCTATCACTCTCTGGATGTCTGGGATCATACCATGGCGGTATTCCGGAACACTCCGCAGGACTTATATCTGCGCTTGGCCGGGCTGTTCCATGATCTAGGCAAATGGGAAACTGCCAGCCGGGAATACTACTTGGCGGGCAGGCTGGAATACCGGGAGCAAAATTATTGGGTAGAAGGTTGCCAGGTAATCGGCACCAGGGGTAAGAGAGAGCTGGAATCTAAACTGCGGCCTTTAGTCGGTAAACAGGTCAAGCTGTTAGGGGCCAGGCTGGATAATTTTCCTCATCTTGTACAATTTAAGCGTTTATTAAAGGATGTGGAGCTGCCCCAAGGTTTAACGCCGGTTGAAGACGGTAAAAGGCATTTTCTTAACCATGAGAAGGCGAGTGCCAAACTTGTAGCCGAGATCTTAAAGAGGTATGCTTTTGCCATGTTTTTTCCGGGGAAAGGACAAAAACGGGAGCAGGATTTGCTGGAGCTGATTGCCAACCATATGCAGGCTACACTTACTTTTATGCCGGAACTAAACGGTAAGCCTTCCAAAAAACCGTTAAGAGCTAAGGCTGGGGAATTTGTTTGGCAAATCTGCTGGAACGGCAGGGAATTTGAGTTGCAGAAAATATATGATTTTGTTCTTTTGTGGAAAGCGGATTACCAAGCGGGAAAAGTCCATAGCGAGGAACAAAATAAAATGTTTGAGCGGATTTTTCAGGAACTAATCCAGGTGGCTTTATGGCAAAATGAAAATCTCCCAAAACTTAACTGGGAGATTTTTAGGGATTTTTCAGCCTCACAAGGAATTAAAGGCGAAAAATTGGGTAGATTTAAAAACCATGTTCGCACTAAAGCTATGCAGGAGATGCAGGTAGAGCTCAGCCCGCAATTTTTACGGGAGGCTTATGCCAGGATGAAACATTAAAAACATTAAAGATTGGTTTTTGGAGTTGAATTTAAATTCTCTTTTGGACAAAACGTTTAATTCGGGAAAGGGCTTCGGAAATCTGCTCGGTGGAATAAGCATAGGAGCAGCGGACATGGCCTTCGCCGCCGGGGCCAAAGGCAGTACCCGGAACCACAGCAACTTTTTCCTCTTGCAGCAGCTGTTCGGCAAGCTCTTCCGATCTCAAACCCGTTACTGTGATGTCAGGAAATACATAAAAAGCTCCCAAGGGCTCAAAACAGGTAAGGCCCATTTCCCGAAAACCGTGAACCATAAGGCGTCGGCGACGGTCATATTCTCTAATCATTTCTTTTTTGGGGGAATCACCGGATTTGAGACCTTCCAAAGCTGCAACCTGAGCCATAATCGGGGCGCACATAATTGTGTACTGGTGAATCCTGGTCATGGCTCCAATAATATCGGGATGTCCGCAGGCATAGCCTATTCTCCAGCCCGTCATCGCGTAAGCTTTGGAAAAACCGCTGACATGAATGGTTCTATTACGCATCAATGGCAAATTGGCAAAAGGCGTATGGTTCCCTTGATAAGTAAGGTCGGAGTAAATTTCGTCGGAAATAACAAGCAGGTCATTTTCCGAGACAAAACGGGCTATGGGCAGCAGGTCCTCTCTGGTCATAATTGCCCCGGTGGGATTGTTAGGGAAGGACAAAACCAGCACTTTACAGTTAGGAGTATAGGCCATTTGCAGATCTTCCACTTGCAGGCGAAAATCATGTTCGGCTCGTAAAGGAACATAATGAACTTCAGCCCCGCTCATGGAAGCGCACCCGGCATAAGCCACATAGGAAGGATCGGGAATAAGTATAGCATCCCCCGGCGCAAGCAGGGCGCGCATTGCAAGGTCTACGGCTTCACTGGCTCCTACTGTAATCAGAATTTCATTATCCGGATTATAGTCCAGTCCTTGTTTTCTGGCCATGTATTTGGACAATTCACGTCGAAGTTCGATCAAGCCGGCATTGCTGGTATACATGGTCTGTCCCTGTTCCAAAGAAAAGATGGCTGATTCCGTCATAACCCAAGGGGTAGTGAAATCGGGTTCACCGACGCCCAGCGAAATAACACCTTCCATACCGGAGGCCAGATCGAAAAACTTTCGTATTCCGGAAGGTTTAAGATTTAAAACTAAAGGCGATAAATAATGCTTCATGGTGTAATCATCAGACGTTGAGGTCTTTCTTCCTCTCCTACGAATTCTACTCCGTCTTGTTTATAACGGCGCATTATAAAGCGAGTGGAGGTAGCTTCGATAACATCAAGAGGGGACAATTTGTCCGAGACGAATTGGGCAATTTCGTGCATATTTTTTCCCTCGATAATCAGACAAAGATCATAGTCACCGGATACCAGGTAAACAGATTTAATCTGGGGGAATTTTAAAAACCGTTGAGCGATCTTATCATATCCCTGGCCGCGCTGGGGCATAACCTTAAGGTCGATAAGAGCAGTAACCCTTTCTTCTTCTAATAAATCATAGTTAATAAGCGGGCTGTATTTTAAGATTACTTTATCGTTCTCCCATTGCTTTATTTTTTTACTTATATAGTCCGGAGTCAATCCTGTCTGGATAGCCAGTTCTTCAGGAGTTAAACGGCAGTCTTGGGATAAAACATGAAGGAGCCTGCGATCTTCTTCACTTAGCATACTAACTACCCCTTTCCGCTAATTTACAATCTAATACCGGTTTTCTAAATTTTTTTATTTGCCCCTTCTATTTATTGGCCTCGCGAGTGAAATTCAGTAGTCCTCCGGCCAGCAGGATTTTAGCTTGGCGTTCGGTAAAATCATGTTGCAAGAGAATTGTCTGGTTTGTGCCCTCTATTTTTACTGGAAGGGGCTCGGAGGAAAATATAGCTTGGGTCAAGTCCTCAAAAATTAGCTTGCTGTCCGCAGGAATAAGGTCATAATCTTCTTCCCGCTTAAAGATAAGTGGCAGAATACCAAAGTTAATTAGGTTGGCTTTATGAATGCGGGCAAAGCTTTTGGCCACTACCGCTTTGATTCCAAGATACATAGGAACCAAAGCCGCGTGTTCCCTGCTCGAACCCTGACCGTAGTTATGACCGGCAATAATTACGCTTTGCCCTAGGGACTTGGCACGGGCACTAAAGTCTTCGTCGATTTTACTAAATACATATTCAGACATGGCCGGGATATTAGAGCGCAAGGGTAAAATCTTAGCACCGGCCGGCATGATATCATCTGTAGTTATATTATTATCCAGTTTGATTACCACAGGAAGTTCCAGCCTATCAGAAAGTTTGGAGGCCACCGGCAGAGGTTTGATGTTCGGGCCGCGAACAATTTCTACTTCCGAATCGGAAGGGGGCAGGATCATGGAATCATCCACCCGGTAATACTCGGGCTGCTTGATTTCCGGATAAGCACCCAGCGTGCGGGGATCCGTAATAGTTCCAGTCAGGGCGCTGGCGGCAGCTACTTCCGAGCTGACCAGATAAATGCCGGCATCGAGTGTTCCGCTGCGTCCCTTGAAATTACGGTTAAAGGTTCTGAGAGAAACTGCACCGGAAGAAGGAGACTGTCCCATGCCGATGCAGGGCCCGCAAGTGGATTCCAGTATTCTGGCTCCGGCATCCAACAGGTCGGTGAGAGCGCCGTTATTGGCAATCATGGTCAGAACCTGGCGAGAACCGGGAGCAATAACCAAGCTGACTTCGGGATTTATAACCTTACCCTTGAGAATAGCAGCCACGGTCATAAGGTCACGGTAGGAAGAATTTGTACAGCTGCCTATGGCCACTTGCTGTACCTTGGTTCCCACCAATTCAGTAACAGGCACGACGTTGTCCGGCATATGAGGTTTGGCCACCAGAGGCTCCAGAGAACCTAAATCTATAATTATTTCTTCATCATAGGTGGCATCCGGATCAGCTTGCAGAGGGACATAATCCTGTTCCCTGTTCTGAGCTTTTAAAAACAATCTGGTTTGTTCATCACTGGGAAAAATTGAGGTTGTAGCGCCCAGTTCGGCACCCATGTTGGTAATAGTCGCTCTTTCCGGCACGCTTAAAGTTGCCACTCCCGGGCCGGCGTATTCGAATATCTTGCCCACTCCGCCTTTAACCGAGAGATGGCGCAGCATTTCCAGGATGATGTCTTTGGCCGAAACCCAAGGAGACAGCTTGCCGGTGAGCCAGACTTTGACAATCTTGGGATCATTGATATAGAATTCGCCGCCACCCATAGCTACAGCTACATCCAGGCCTCCGGCTCCCATGGCCAGCATGCCTAAACCGCCGCCGGTTGGTGTATGGCTGTCAGATCCAAGCAGAGTTTTACCCGGTTTACCGAACCTTTCCAGATGAACCTGATGGCAGATGCCATTGCCGGGACGGGAAAAGTAAACACCGAAACGGGAAGCGCAACTTTGCAGGAAGGCATGATCGTCAGCGTTTTCAAATCCTGTCTGTAGAGTATTATGGTCAATATAACTTACGGATAATTCCGTTTTAACTTTTGGAATACCCATGGCTTCAAACTGAAGATAGGCCATGGTTCCGGTCGCATCTTGAGTTAAAGTTTGGTCAATTTTAAGGCCGATTTCTCCGCCGGAACCGACTTTACCGGATCGAAGATGGCTGTTTAGTATTTTTTGCGTAAGATTAAGTCCCATAAGTTAGTCCTCCTCTACTTTATCTAATTAATGTACCAAAAAAGCAGGTATTCATCCATAAAAATAAATATGTATACATAATATCTATAAACAGTTAAGAATACAAGGAGGAAGGTTAATTCAGGATTCCTTATTTTAAAGGAATCCCCGTAAATTAATATACTTTTAAGACTTTTCGGGTTATAATATATGACAAATTTGACTTTAAGTATGTAAAATAAGCATTAAGTATGCAAAATAAGCATGTAAATTAAGAAAAAATCACCATAGAGAATGTAACATGATGAAAAATAGACTTAATATTGTTCTAGTTGAACCTGAGATTCCGCCTAACACAGGTAATATTGCCAGGCTATGCGCGGCAATCGGTGCTGACTTGCATCTGGTAAAACCTCTTGGTTTTAGTATAGACGACAAGCATCTAAAACGAGCAGGACTAGACTATTGGCACCTTTTAAATGTTAATATCTACGAGAATTTTCTGGATTTTGAAGAGAAAAATCCTGATGGGGAGAGGTTTCTAGCGACCACCAAAGCCAGCCGTTTTTATACGGAGGTAAAATATTCTCAGGGCTGTTACCTGGTATTTGGCAAAGAAACCAAAGGGCTCAGTGAAGAGATCAGAAACCGTTATCCGGATAAGCAAATACGCCTGCCTATGAGAGCTGAAGCCAGGTCCCTTAATCTGTCTAATTCTGTAGCCATAATGGCATATGAGGCGCTGAGGCAGTTTGGCTTTCCCGGCCTTTGTTAGATGGAATAGATATTGGGAGGATAGAAATGATTTTATATATACTTACTTTTTTCGCGGCAGCAATTTTTGCCCTGTTCTTAACTCCCGTTGCTATAAAGCTAGCAAATAAATGGGATATTATGGATTATCCCGGAGACAGAAGAATTCATAAGCTGCCTGTACCCAGACTGGGCGGAGCGGCAATTTATTTTTCTTTTTGGCTGGTCGTTTTATTAAATATGATTTTAAATGAAGGTTTTAATAACGACGGCCATAGAATTATTCTGGGTTTGTTTATTGGTAGCACTATACTTTTTGCTGTCGGTATTGTTGATGATGTTAAAGGAATACGTCCGCGCTATAAGTTTTTGTGGCAGTCGCTTACGGCCATTATTCCTCTGTTATTTGGCCTTCCCGTTCCTTATGACGTTACGCTGCCGTTATTAGGAACTATTCATTTTGGCTTTTTTGGTTACTTGTTTGTAGTGTTATGGATTGTCGGGCTTGTCAATACCGTTAATATTTCCGACGGATTGGACGGTTTGGCGGCCGGGATTTGTTTTTTTGCTTCTCTTATTCTATTTTGGTCGGCAAGACAGATCGGGATGTTAACAGCCTCGTTTATGATGCTGGCCTTAGCGGGAGTAGCCTTTGGCTTTCTCTTTTATAACTATAATCCGGCCAAGGTTTTTATGGGTGACTCGGGTAGCATGTTTTTGGGTTACATTATTGGTGTGGTATCAATCTGGGGTCTGCTCAAGACTGCTGCCGTTATAGGGCTGGTCGTCCCTTTGATGGTAATGGGTATGCCGATTATGGACTTGGTTTTTGCTATTATAAGAAGGAGCTGGAAAGGGCTTTCTATTGCCAGAGCGGATAGAGGGCATTTGCATCACCGCCTATTAGATGTCGGCCTGACTCAGCGTCAAGCAGTATTGGTTCTTTATTCTATAAGCATTGTTTTTGGCTTGGCCGCAATTTTATGTGGAAATGGATTGTGGTATGTGGCCCTGATATTGGTTCTTATCAATTTCGGAATAATATTAAGCATTGTCTTTCGCAAGTTTAATCTGCCTAATTCCAAACGCAAAAAAAGATCTAACATCAAAAAAGAATATTCTGTTCAGAAGAGGTAAGGGCAACAGGATAGGCTAAAATTGTATATTTCAAAACATATCTTGCAAAATTGCAGGATATTTTTTTCTTTATACGGGAAAAATACTAGCGGGTGATTAAAATGACAAAGCAAATGGCCAATTTTAAAGCCAAGCAGAAAACTGTTAGGGAGTGTATGCATAATTGTATCTTTGCCATTGACGGAGCGTGCCGTCTGGAGTATACAAGTGGTCTCAAGCAGCCGGAATGCCCTTATAAAGAAGGCAATCAAGCAGTTACTACGGTTTTATAATACTCAAGAAAATATTTCAAAAATAATTCGAGGAATATATTGTTTCGAGGATTACTTCGGGAAAGACATCATTTTTAGGAAAACTTCAAGGAGGGTTACTTATTAACAAACAGCACGAACAAATGGATGAAAATACAAAACAAAGGAATGATGATAAAACAAACCAAAAGAAAAAAGATAAAAGCAGGGATAATTTTATTGAAGATTTAAAAATGGAAATTGCTTCGGAATTAGGTCTTGTCAATGAAATTCGGGAGAAAGGTTGGGATGCTTTGAGTCCCAGAGATTCTGGCAGAATAGGGGGGAAACTGGCTCAACGCCTGAAAAAATTGATGAAATAACGTTAAAAGCAAGGGAATAACGCTGATAGTTAGGAAATTACGCTGTAAAGACAGAAAATAGTCTTAAGCCCCACCTTATGATATAATTAGAAAAAAACAGGTGGGGTATTTTTCTTCTATGACTAAACACCAACAAATACTTTGTTTTATAGAAAATTTGGCTGTCGGCAGTAAGGTTTCGGTCCGTTTTATAGCCAGAGAATTAGATGTTAGCGAAGGAACGGCTTATCGGGCTATTAAAGAAGCAGAAAATAAGGGTTTAGTTCGCTCAATTCCTAAAGTCGGAACCTTGAGGATTGAAGGAGCTAAGGAAAGACAGATAGAAGACTTAACACTGCGGGAAGTCAGCCAGATCGTGGAAGGTATTATTATTAGCGGGGAGAGTAGGCTTGACGAACGGCCTAATAAGTTTATTATTGCCGCTATGGAATTAAAAAACCTGGAAAGATATCTGGAAGAAGATTCTTTGTGCATTGTGGGAAACCGGGCTGATGCTCAAAAGCTGGCCTTGAAAAAACGAGTTCCGCTTCTCATTACCGGAGGGTTTGAACCTTCACCGGAGATTGTTGAGCTAGCCAGAAAAACGAATACTGTGATTATCAGTTCCCCTTATGATACTTTTGTGGTAACGACCCTTATCAATAGAGCAATTTTTGACCGCTTAATAGACAAAGATCTCTTGCTGGTAGAAGATATTATGGTTCGTGATGTGAAGTATTTAACCCAGGATGCTACGGTTGCCGATTGGCATAAACTGGCCCATGAAACAGGACATAGCCGCTTTCCGGTTGTGGATGAACAGTTAAATGTTTTGGGAATGGTGACCGCTGTAGATGTGGCAGGGGCTGAGCAAGAGGTAGTTATTACTGAGATTATGAACACTCAACCTTTTATTGTGGGCCGTGAGGATTCCGTAACTCATACTTCCCGCAAGATGGTTTGGGAAGGTTGGGAAATTGCCGCCGTGGTTGAAAACGGCAAACTGATCGGCATTGTCAGCCTCCAGGATATGCTTGAGGCTTTTCAACAAGTCCAAAAACAGCCTCAATTTGGGGAAACGGTGGATAATCTGGTTTTAAGTGGATTTAGGTATGTAGACGAATCAGAACATCTGACTATCCGAGGAGAGATTACGCAGTTTATGGCCAATGATTTCGGTTCTGCCAGCTGCGGCAATCTGGTGACCTTAATGAATATGGCCGGCTATGTGGCTTTGCGCAAAAAATATCGGCTTGATGCTATTACGGAGAATTTTTCTTTTTATCAGCTTCACCCAGTACCAGTTGGTACCGAGATTAAAATCACGGCTAAATTGCTCTTGGTGACTAAAAAACACTGTACCATTGAAATTGAAGTGTATAATGACCAAGGGATACTGGTAAAAGGGATGATGACAGCCAGGATGGGGGAAAACAAGTAGTATTATGTTTACACACTTGCATGTGCATAGCGAATACAGTCTTTTAGATGGTGCTGCCAGGATAAATGAGCTGGTGAAAAGAGCGACTGAATTGGAAATGCCGGCCCTGGCTATTACGGACCATGGTGTTATGTACGGAGTTGTTGACTTTTATAAAGCTTGCCGCCAAGCCGGTATTAAGCCCATTATTGGCTGCGAAATTTATATGGCTCCGGGGAAGAGAACGGAGCGGGTCTTGGGGAAAGAGGATAGGAATAATCATTTGGTATTGTTGGCGGAAACAGCTGAAGGCTACCGCAATTTAGTGCAAATAGTTTCCCAAGCCTATATCGATGGTTTCTATTATAAGCCCAGAGCGGATAAAGAACTTTTACAAGCCAACAGTAAGGGCTTAATTGCCTTGAGCGCTTGTTTGGCCGGTGAAATTCCCGAATATTTGTTGCAGGATGATTTTGAAAGGGCCAAAGCTTCAGCCCTAGAATTCCGGGAGATCTTCGGCAAGGATAATTTCTATTTAGAACTACAGGATCATGGGTTAGGCGCTCAAAGAAAAGTAAATGCCGGCTTATGGAAGCTGCACCGGGAAACCGGCATACCTTTAGTGGCGACCAATGATGTGCATTATATAAAAAAAGACGATGCTTTTATTCAGGACGTATTGCTCTGTATTCAAATGGGTAAAACCCTGGCCGATACTTCCAGAATGAGCTTCGAAAGCCAAGAGTATTATCTCAAGAGCCCAGAAGAAATGAACCTTGTCTTTGGTGAACATCCGGAAGTCTTACATATAAGCGGTGAAATTGCTGACAGGTGCAATGTGGACTTTACTTTTGGCCGGCATTACCTGCCCGTTTATGAAGTGCCTGAAGGGTATGATCTTGATGAATATTTGCACAAATTATGTTGGGAAGCTTTTCCCAAACTGTATCCCCAGGCTACAGATACGGAAAGGCAGAGACTGGCTTATGAATTGGAAGTAATTACCCAGACCGGTTTTGCCGGCTACTTTTTGATTGTAGCTGATTTCTGTCGTTTTGCTCGGGAAAACGGAGTGGCCGTAGGCCCCGGCCGGGGATCGGCCGCTGCCAGTATGGTGGCTTATCTTTTGGGTATAACCTCTGTGGAACCCTTGCGCCATAATCTGCTGTTTGAAAGATTCCTGAACCCGGAAAGAATATCCATGCCCGATATTGATATAGATTTTGACCCCGAAGGTCGAGAGAAAGTTATTAAGTATGTAACGGAAAAGTATGGGGAAGATAAAGTCTGTCAGATTATTACTTTTGGAACTATGGGGGCCAAGGCTGTGCTCCGGGATGTGGGGCGGGTTTTGGACATTCCCCTTAGTAAAGTTGACCGGGTAGCCAAGGCTGTGCCTTTTGAATTAGGCATGACTTTGGAGAGGGCTCTGGCCGTATCTTCAGACTTGCAAAAACTGGTGCAGGAAGAAGAAATAAAAAATCTTTATGAGATAGCCAAATCTTTGGAGGGAATGCCCAGGCATGCTTCCACCCATGCCGCAGGGGTGGTTATTGCCAGAGAACCGCTTACCAATTATTTACCCTTACAAAAAACTACGGAAGGTTTTTTAATGACCCAGTTTCCGATGAAAACCGTGGAGGAAATCGGCCTATTAAAAATGGATTTTTTGGGCTTAAGAAACCTGACTATTATTACTAAAACCTTAGAAAAAATTAAACAGGTCAGGGGCCTAGAGTTGGACATTGATAATCTGCCTCTGGATGATAAAGCTACCTATGATCTGCTGGCCGAGGGCAACAGCACAGGGGTTTTTCAGCTGGAGAGTGGCGGGATGCGGAGTATTCTTAAGGAGTTAAAACCAAGCTGCTTTGAGGATATCATCGCTGTCGTGGCCCTCTACCGTCCGGGTCCTATGGAACAAATCCCGGAGTTTATCAAGCGTAAACGTGGCGGCCGGGTTAGCTATCTCCATCCCAAATTAGAACCGATTCTGAAGTCGACTTATGGGATTATTGTCTACCAGGAACAAGTTATGCAGATAGCAAGAGATTTAGCCGGCTATTCCTTAGGGCGAGCCGATCTTTTGCGTCGCGCTATGGGCAAAAAAGACCGCAAAATTATGGAAGAAGAAAGACGTAATTTTGTGCATGGTTTGCAGAATGAAAACGGAGAGTGGATTGTGCCCGGCGCAGTTCGCTTAGGAATAGATGAAAAAGATGCGTTGGAAATCTTTGAGTTGATGGCCAAGTTTGCCGAATACGGTTTTAACAAAGGGCATGCTACTGCCTATGCGCTCATAGCCTATCAGACTGCCTATCTAAAAGCCAATTATCCCTTAGAGTTTATGGCTTCCTTGCTTAGTTCGGTTATCGGATCCTCCGATAAGGTGTCTTTTTATGTTCAAGAAGCTAAGAACAGCGGGATAGAGATTCTGCCGCCGGACGTTCAGTATAGCTTTAGCGATTTTACCATTGAAAATGGGGCTATCCGTTTTGGATTGGAAGCTATTCGCAATGTTGGCAGCAGCCTGGTGGAAGCAATTGTTGAAGAGCGCTGCAAGGCTCCCTTCGCTTCTTTTTATGATTTCGTAATTCGTATCGACAGCAGGCTTATGAACAAAAGGGCTTTGGAAAGCCTGATTAAAGCCGGAGCTTTCGGGTCTTTTGGCAATAGGGCTCAAATTATGAGAGTGGTGGATCAAGTTTTTGAACTTGCCCATAACCGGCAAAGAGATCAACAAAGTGGACAAATTTCTTTATTCGATTTGGATCAAAACCTTGACGAAGGGGTAGAACTACCAGATGTCCCGGAATTTGACGAAAAAGAGATCCTGAAGATGGAAAAAGAATATATGGGCATTTATCTGACATCCCATCCTTTATTCTCGGTGCAAGAATTTTTGCAATATACTACAAGTTCAGATATAATAACTTGCTTGGAAAGTAGAGAAGAAAAAAAGGTTATTTTAGGCGGGATAATTAATTCTTATAGGCAAACAATAACCAAAAAAGGCGAAATGATGGCCAGCTTTCAGCTTGAAGATCTTACCGGTACTATAGAAGTACTTGTTTTTCCTAAAATCTACACCGAGGTCGGCCCCTTGGAAAATGATCAAATTGTTCTTGTTCATGGCCGTTATTATATTAACGATGATGAAAAGAAAATTTTTGCAGAGAAAGTGGTGTTAGTAGAAGAACATAATATTAAGAATTTAACTTCTGCTGTTTTAGACCAACCGGAGAAGTATAGGGATCTGCCACCTAAACAAAAGTTGGAGAAATTATATTTAAAAGTTGAGTACAACAGCAAAGAAGTTATGGACCCGGTACTGAAAATTCTCAAAGCTTATCCCGGAAACAAGCCAGTATACTTTTTCTTTGCAGATTCCCGGAGAATTTTTGAAGCTAATAGGGACTATTTTGTCGAACATAGACCGGAGCTGGAGAGAGAGCTGGTTATTTTGTTGGGAAAAGAGAATGTAAAATGGCAGTAAACAACAATCATGATTAAATCTATTTATGAGGGGAGAAACTATAGTGCGGATTGCAGTATATCCAGGAACATTTGACCCTGTAACCAATGGGCATTTGGATATTACCAGAAGAGCGGTAAAACTTTTTGATAAAGTTATTCTGGCAGTGGCGCAGGATAATAATAAGAATCCTCTTTTTTCTTTGCAAGAAAGACAAGAACTGCTGAAAGAGGCAACTAAAGATATTGAAAATACCGAAGTTAGAGCTTTTTCCGGCTTGACGGTCCATTTTGCCCGACAATGCGGGGCGATAGCAATTATTAGAGGTATGAGAGCTCTAACGGATTTTGAATTTGAATTCCAGTTGGCTTTAATGAATAAAAAATTAGATCCGACCTTAGAAACAGTGTTTCTGATGACTAAAAGTGATTTTTCCTATATTAGTTCCAGTACTATAAAATGGGCAGCTCGTCTGGATGCAAATATTTCGGAATTTGTGCCCAAAAATGTAGAAAATGCATTAATGCGGAAGTATAATAAACTTGTGTAATACGGAATCATTAGGAGGTATTGTTATGTGGACTGTGATTTATATTGCCCCAACTCAAAGCATCGCCGAAAAGTATCAACAGGCCCTGGTTGAGGAGGGGGTTTTAGTTCAGCTTAGAGCGATAGGCACTTATCAACAGTCAAATAACAATTCCGTGGAAATATTAGTTCCTGAGTCGGAAGCCGAAGAAGCCCATGAGATACTGACCTGTATCCTTGGCAATTAATTAGAGCTACTGAAAATATTAAATAAAGTTTTGTTAAAAACAAATACCCGGCCTAGATAACCGGGTATTTTTTATTAATTGTCTAGTTATAATCAGAGCCGATATTCTGCCTTTAGAGCCGGAAAACAGAGAAATTTAAAGAATAAGCCAGCAATACTGAATTCAATTTATCCGTTGTATGGAGAAAGACAACTCCGGTAGATTGATGAAGTTGTCTTAACAAAAAATAGTAGTATAATAAAGCATTATACAATAATTATGCTTTTAAAGAAAAAAGTGTTAATACCATGGCTTTATCAATAAGCTATTTTGAGGGGATATGATGATTAAGTTTGAAGATGTGAGTAAAACCTACAGCGATGGTTTCGAGGCGGTAAAATCATTGAATCTATCAATACATAAGGGAGAAATCCTGGTGTTAATAGGTCCAAGCGGCTGTGGTAAGACCACAACTATGAAAATGATTAACCGCTTGGTTCCTCATACTAAAGGCAAAATTTATATTGACGACAAAGATATTATGACTGTGGATGCGGTTAATTTGCGCCGTAATATAGGTTATGTCATCCAGCAAATCGGGCTATTTCCTCATTACACAATTGAAGATAATATTGCCCTAATTCCCAAATTGAAAAAGTGGGAAGAAAGCAAAATTAAGCAACGGGTTATTGAGTTGATGGAAATGGTGGAACTGGATCCGAGTATTTATGCTAAACGCTATCCAAGAGAACTTTCCGGCGGTCAGCAACAAAGAGTTGGAGTTGCACGGGCTTTGGCGGCTAATCCGGATATTATTCTGATGGACGAGCCTTTCGGTGCTTTGGACCCCATTACCCGCGAACAGTTACAGGATGAGTTGTTGAGGATCCAGGCCGAAATGCAAAAAACTATTGTGTTTGTTACCCATGATATGGATGAGGCCTTAAAAATAGGGGATCGGATTGCCGTCATGAAAGACGGCGAACTCCTGCAATTGGATACCCCGGATAGACTTCTTAGCCATCCGGCTCATGGCTTTGTCGAAGAATTTATTGGGAAAAAGCGAATCTATCAAAATCCGGAGTATGTTTCCATTACAGATATTATGCGTGAAAATCCGGCCATAACCTTGCCGTCTAGAACACCAAAAGTAGCGATTAATTTTATGCGGCAACGTAAGACAGACACTTTAATAGTCGCTGATGGAAGTGGTAAGTTATTGGGTATTGTTTCCGGCCGTGAATTACAGGCCAATGTTGATAAGGCCGAAACCATTGCGGAAATTATGAATTCGTCAGAGACGGTATTACAACACAAGGCGACAGCCAGGGATGCTTTGCTCAAGATGACTGAGGCTCAATACGGTATTATCCCTGTGGTTGATGATGGCGGTAAAGTTATTGGAGTTGTAACGCGCGGTTCATTATTAAGCTTTTTTGCTAACGGGTTGGCTAATGGGTTAAAGGGGGAGAACCATGAGTAATTTATCTCTATGGGAACAAATAGTTTATCAACTGGAGATGCGTTGGCAGGATTTGCTATATGCATTACTACAACATATTGAACTAGTGTTTTTTTCTATGATGATTGCTATCTGTATAGGTGTTCCTCTGGGTATTCTGATTACTCGGGTAAAATCAATAGAAGCCCCTGTCTTAGGAGTTGCCGGCATTCTGCAGACAATCCCCAGCCTTGCCTTATTGGGTTTTATGATTCCTTTATTCGGTATTGGGCAAAAAACAGCTATTGCTGCATTGTTTTTATACTCTTTATTGCCAATAATTCGCAATACTTTTACGGGGATTAAGGACGTAGATAGGTCAATGATTGAAGCTGCCCGGGGAATGGGAATGAAGGACTTACAAATTTTATTCAAGGTAGAATTGCCTCTTGCTCTCAGTGTGATAATGGCCGGAATTCGCACCTCAACGATTATTAATGTGGGCACAGCGACCCTTGCTGCTTTTATTGGAGCAGGAGGTTTGGGAGACTTTATTTTCCTCGGTATATCAAGAAACATTGACGCTCTGGTGTTAATTGGGGCTTTTCCGGCGGCCATGCTGGCTCTAATTCTTGATTTCTTGCTCGGCCGCTTAGAGGATATTACTACTCCACGGGGTCTAAAAGTTTAGATTTTAAATCAAGAAGGGGGAATGAGTAATGAAAAGGAAATTGTTTATTTTGTTATTGGCAGTTGCTCTTGTTATTAGTCTGGGCAGTATAGGAGGATGCGGCCAAGGCGAAGCCACAGCAGGTGGTACTATTACTATCGGGTCGAAGGATTTTACGGAGAATATTGTTTTAGCGCATATCATGGCTGACATGATTGAAGCTCAAACCGATCTTAAAGTAAACCGTAAAGTTAATCTCGGCGGTTCCAATGTGGCGTTGAAGGCTTTGCAAAATAACGATATTCAAATGTTCCCGGATTATACCGGAACAATTGTCGCTAATTATTACCAAGAAGAAACAGGGTCTTCGGAGGAAACCCTGGAAAAGACCAGGCAGTTAACCGAACAGGATGGGTTTAAGGTATTAAAGCCCTTTGGGATGAATAATACTTATACTTTAGCTGTGACTAAGGAAACCGCCGAAAAATATAATTTGAAGACTTTCAGTGATTTAGCTCAAGTATCTGAAAATCTTGTGCTGGGATGTGAATTTGAATTCCAGGATCGTCCTGACGGATATCCGGGTCTACAACAGGTTTACAATATGAATTTTAAAGATATCAAAGGAATGAGTCACGGCATTAAATACCGCTCTATAAGTGAAGGAGAAGTGGATGTTGTCGATGCTTATGCCACAGACGGGCAACTAAAGGTTTTTGGCCTGGTAATTCTGGAAGATGATAAAGAATTCTTCCCGCCCTACGACGGTTTGCCCTTTGTTCGTCAAGATATACTTGCTGAGTATCCGGAGATTGAGGATGTCTTAAACCAATTAGCCGGACTGATTGACGATGAAACCATGCAAGGGCTCAATGCTAAAGTTGATTCTGAAGGATTGAAGGCCGAAAAAGTAGCCCATGATTTTCTGGTGGCCAAGGGTTTAATCGAAAAATAGTCTGGATAGATATTTTTAAGCCGAATATCTTGCATTTTAAATCACTATTAGATATAATACTAAAGCGGCCCAAAATGGCTGACAAAATTGCCGAAGTGGCGGAACTGGCAGACGCGTCGGTCTCAAAAACCGATGTC
>JAAYMU010000004.1 GCA_012521215.1 Peptococcaceae bacterium
AAAGATCCTCAAACTGCCTGGTCTGAAGGGGCAGAGGGCTATGGAATTAATGAGTGGATTCAAATCGAGAGGGATGGGTCTACAGACCTTAGTGAAATAATAATTTCTAATGGTATTCAGCAGTCCCCCCAAATCTTCGACAACAATGGAAGTCTAAAAAAGTTTAGACTTGACTTCTCCCAGGACCAGTATATCTACTATGAAGTAGATGAAGATAAAACTGCATCTAAACATATTCGCATCATTTTTGACAGACCTATTTCTACCAATTTTATTAGGCTGACAATTTTGGATGTCTTTGAAGGCAGTAAATATGAGGATACCTGCCTTACAGATATAGTTGCTTATAACAAAGGTTAAGGATAAAAGTTCGTTGTTTTTCCGAGAGGGGTTACTAATTTATGTAATTTTACTGCTTCAGCGATTTTGATTTAATGAAAAGAAAAATAGGGAAAGATTTAACTAGAAGCATTAAGAAACGATTTGATCAACTAAAGGCTGCTGCTAACTTCGATATATTCCTTACTACAGGACTTGGAAAACCTCATCCTTTGAAAGGTAATTTAAAAGGATATTACGGAATTAGTGTTTCTGGTAATACTAGACTTATTGTTAAGCCTGACGTGGAAAGATTAGATCCTGATTCTTTAAAAAAATGCGATTCAGTTATTATAAAGGGGGTGGTGAATTATCATGGCTATAAACAGGAGTGGCTTATCTCGTGAATTTATTATTCATCCGGGCGAAACGCTAAAAGAGATTTTAGAAGATCGAGAGATGAGCCAAAAAGAATTGGCTTTAAGGGTTGGCTTGACAGAACCGTATATTAGTAGCGTGATTAATGGCCAGAAAGCAATATCGGTTTCTTATAGGGCGGCTGCAAAGGGAAAAATACCTTGAATACCATCAATATTTTGCAGAAAAGGTTAAATATGAGTTAGGGGATACTGAACAATTTTAGCAATATTATATTTTTGTATAGAGATGGTATCTGAAAAAGAGCCAACTACTCGTAATATTAAAATCCACCATTTATGGCGGATTTTCTCGTTTTTAAGCAGTCTATATAGTTTTCATCAATATAGTAGAATTTCAACTTGGCTATAACAGGAGGCGGTATGCATGTCGAAAACTACAAGTATCTTTGCTCGTGTTGAGCCGGAAATAAAAGAACAAGCAGAAATGGTGTTAAACAAACTTGGTATATCGATGTCAAATGCTATAAATATTTTTTTAAGGCAGGTTGTTTTGCAAAATGGGCTGCCGTTTGAGGTTAAAATCCCGCAGAATAGACCTCTTGCAATTAAAAATCAGAGCAGGATCTTATAAGTATTTACAGGTATATTGCAATGGAATTATTAGTACCAGAAACTGCGAAAAAGCAAAGCGAATTGCAATTATTGAAGTTGACCCATTCGCGGTGCGAAAATTGAGCTAATTATATTTTAATGTATAAAATCTCCCCAAAACGGCAATTATGGGAATATATTCTATATAAAATATATCCTATTTTGCGAGTTGGGAGATTGTGATTTTATGCGTAAAATTTATTGGTTAGTAACACCTTTGATTTTTTGCTTAGGAATTGTGGTGGGCGTGTTCGGTTACATTTTTTGGCAGACCAATTTTCAATCGGGAATAAACGCTCCCGAAAAATCCAATGCCACTAAGGTAAGCCAGATCGATTCTAACTCGTACGATTCTAACCCCTATTTCGATCGGTTTCAAAACAATAATGCCGGACCCTACCAGGGCTATACTCCGGAACCATTAACCGAACCGGATGTTTCCTCCCATAATGACCTGCAGAGCCAGGCTGCTGCGCAAATTGCGCTTACCGAATCGGAACAGCATATCCTGCTCAAGGATTATAAACAAGCTATCGGAATTTTGTTTGATGCCTGGAAGGAAAAGGACATCCTTGCTTTCCGGAGCAAGCTGGACAGCGCATACACGGGTGAAATCCTGGAAAACCATGTGAACAAAGCAGAGAAGTACTTAAGCAAAGGGGTAGGCATCCATGTTTCCGATGTAATCTTCGACCACGTTGCTATTGAATCGGCGGATAAATATTCGGCTACGATTGATGCCATTTACCGCTATACTTCTCAGGACTATGATCTTGATAAGCAGCAGGCCTATGGAGAAAAAATTAATCATTTCGTCCATGTAAGAGCCAATCTAGTAAAAATTGACTCCCAGTGGAAAATAACCTCTGAAACACCTATTTAAAAAATGCCAATAAAAAGGCAAAATCCTCTCAAAGTCTAAAGGACAGGGCTAAAAAGGATGCCTTCTAAGGATGCCTTATGAGGCTTAAAGGAGATCCTATGGTTGGGATTGGCAGGAATCAGGAGAAAAATAGCGAATAATAACAACTTGGGAATCTTGGCCCGGGTTGTTTTCTTATAGAGATTGGGCCATAATGTTTTCTTATAGGGATTAGGACCTAATATTTTCTTAACAAATTGGACCATAAGGCGTCAAATATGAGGGGGTTTGCGGGATGAAAAGAGTGTTGTTTTTAAGCTTATTACTTTTATTGTCTCTCCTTTGTGTCCCGGCCTTTGGAGGACAAGACGGGGAGTATGTAAATCCTTCTAAAAAAGAAATTGCCCGTAAACTGGAAACTGTTGCCCGGCAAAAAAACATACCCAGCGTCATTCTCAAAGCCATTGCCTTTAAAGAATCCAGTTGGAGACAGTTTGATGCTGCCGGCAATGTTATTGTGAGTACCCCTTCCGATCCCAAGTACAACCCGGCTATAGGAATTATGCAGGTCGCCAGTTACGATGCCTCTGACTTAGAAGAGGTAGACAGGCTGAAATATGACATAGATTATAATATAGAGCGCGGAGCGGATATTCTTAATGAAAAATGGGAGTTCACCCCTAAGATAGGGGATGGGGACCGCAATAAGCTCGAAAACTGGTATTTTGCTATTTGGGCCTATAATAGCTGGTCTGTAAAAAACAATCCCAACAACGCCGCTGCTCTCGGCCAGGAGGCCTATCAAGATAAAGTACTTAAACTGGCTGCCACAGACTATTCCCGCGAAGGGCTGGTAACCCCGGTGCACATTACTCCTCTGGAGCCGGACCTGCTGCCTTTGAACTACCTGCCCGATGGAAATGTGGTTTGGGACACACCCCAACCCTATAACCTGGGGGACCTACATATCGGAACAGGATCCGATCCCAGCCGGGGAGATCCTAAGGAGTCATTTGTTAGAATTAGCGGTCAGGACCGGATAGACACCGCTAACCGCATCGCTTTAAACGGCTGGCCTACAGGAAGCCACACTGTTATTTTGACCCGCTCGGATAATTTTCCTGATGCTTTAGCCGGCGTGCCGTTGGCTCATAAGTATCAAGCTCCTATTCTATGTACCGAACCTCAACAGCTGGATCCAAGGGTTATCGAAGTTCTTAAAACCTTAAAACCGCAGAAAGTTATTATGTTGGGAGGGGAGCAAGCCCTAAGCCCTGTCGTCCAGTCTAAGCTAAAGGAAGTGCTTACCTGGACAAAGGATATATCCAGAATTGCCGGCGCTAATCGTTACCAAACGGCGGCCCTGATAGCGAAAAATTTTACCGGCCAAAAGGAAGCGGTCCTGGCCACCGGCTTGGATTATCCCGATGCTTTAAGCCTGGCTTCAGCTGCCGCAGCCAAAGGCATACCCCTGGTCCTGTCCACAACCCATGGACTGCCGGCAGCCACGGCGGATGTTCTTCAAGAACTTAAACCTGCCAAGGTCTATGTTGCCGGTGGGGAAATGGCTGTCGCTTCCCAAGTTTTAGAACAGCTAAAACAGGTTTGTGGTCTAAACTCCGGCAGTATTATTCGTTTGGCGGGCAGCAACCGCTATGAGACTTCGGTTAAAATTGCCCAAGCCTTCTATCCTACTACTAATGAACTTTACCTGGCTACAGGCCGGGACTATATCGAACCTTTGGCAGCCGGTGCCCTGGCGGCCTCCAGAAACTCCTGTTTGTTGCTAATCGCGCCGCAAGGCTTTACTATAAACGGTCCCACTGAAAACTACATCACCCAGCTGCCCTCCGCCCCCAAGGTCCTAATAATTGGCGGAGAGGCCAGTATCTCTGAGAAAACGGTTAACAGAATAAAAGAACTTTTAGCGCCTAAGAGCTGACCGTTTCCCTGAGAAATAAGGAGGATATTTGTTTTGAATCATTTGACTTGTAAGACAGCGAAGATTCTTACGGCTGTCCTACTGGCAGTTTGCCTGATTATTCCGTTAAACTCTGCTCCTGCCCTGGCAGGACAAAATCCGCCCTTGGAAGAGATATCCAAGATATTTGACCGAGTGGCTATGGAGAAAAAAGTACCGGCTGAAATTTTAAAAGCCATTGCTTTTCATGAATCACACTGGCAGCAGTTCTATGCCAATGGAAAACCTGTAGGTGGATACTACATTGGCATTATGCAGGTCGGCACCCCCAAAGATCCGGCAGTAGCCGAGAAACTGAGAAAGGATATTGCTTTCAATATCGCCTATGGGGCTGATATACTCAAAGCCAAATGGGATGCCACGCCGCGCATCGGTGACGGTGACCCGGCCAAAATTGAAAACTGGTACTTTGCCATCTGGGCTTATCACCGCTGGGATTCATACAATAATCCCCATGTAGCTGCAGCTTGCGGGCGAACGCCTTTTCAGGATAAAATTTATCAATTAATGAACACGGAATATATTAAGGGCCTGGTTAAGCCCGTATCGGTTACGCCTGTACCAAAATCGCAAATTCCTAAAAGCGGTGTTCCTTCAGCCAAGACTGGCTGGCAGACTCCCCAACCGGTGCACTATGCCGCTTTTTCTATGGGTATGCCGGTCTTGTCCCGAAGCCAAGAAAATAATCTGCTCTCAACCGTTCCCAGAATTTATGGTTGTGACCGGATTGATACGGCCCTTAAAATTGCCGAAGAAGGCTGGCCCCATGGCTGTCAGACAGTTGTGATAGCTAATGCTCAGGATTCCTCTGACGCTTTGGCCAGCGTAAGCCTGGCTCGAAAACATAAAGCTCCGCTCTTGCTTAACCCTCAAGACAAACTGGATGCCAGGGTTAAAGCATCATTACTGGATCTTAAACCTTTAAAGGTTATTATCATGGGCGGAGAAAAAGCAATTTCGGCTCAAGCAGAGCAAGAAATCAAAGAAACAGTGTATTGGACCCAGGATTTTGAGAGAATAGCCGGTAACGACAAGTATGAAACAGCGGCCTTAGTTGCTTCCCTGTTCCCCGAGGGCTGCGGGGTAGCGATTGTCAATGCTGATGATATTCCGGATGCTGTAAGCCTGGCTTCGGCTGCGGCAGCCAAAGGTTATCCGCTGTTACTGGTTGAACAGAATAACCTGCCTTCCGCTACAGCCGACGCCCTCAGGCATATTTGTCCTACTACTGTTTACCTGGCAGGAGGTAAACAGGTTATTTCCGAGGAACTAGTGGCACAAATTGCGGAAGCGACAGGCCTTGATGGGGAACAGATTGAGCGCCTGGAAGGTAAAAACAGATATGAAACTGCGGCTCAGATTTTAGCTGCCTTTCATCCTGAATTTTCCAAGATGTACGTGGTAAACAGTGCAGCTTATCCCGACGCTTTGGCCGGGGCTGCTTTAGCCGCCTATCAAAACCTACCGATGCTGCTTATACCGCCCCAAGGGCCAACAGTTGGATCTTATACCGAAAAATATTTGGAGTCCTTGGCTGGTAAAACTAATGCTGAGATTGAGCTTACCGTCATCGGCAGTAAAGAGGCTATTTCCGACAGTAGTATCCTCAAAATGAAATACCTCCTCGATAAAAATAAGTGAGGCAGCGGTATTTTGCTTGATTGTCAATTTAAAAAAACTGTAGTAAACTGTTAAACAACGAATTACATTTGTCCGGAAGGGACGGAAAAAGTTAGTGGCACATCCTAAACGAACCCTTTTTTTTATGCTGGCCGATGCCGTTCTCATAAATCTTGCTTTATTCGGCAGCTTTTATATTCGTTTCGCTGAGGAGACTCTGCCTGTAGAATATTTCCCAACAATAAAGGAAGCTTCTATCATAGCAACTATTGTGTTGCTTTTGGTTTTTTCTTTATTTGGTTTGTATAAAAATATATGGCGGTATGCAAGTATAAGAGAACTGCTTTCCATAGTTTATGCTGTTACAGTCGGTGCGGCCATAACAATTTCTTTAGTATATTTTATTGCTCCTAAGCGCCTCCCCCATTCGGTAAGCGTCCTCTTTTTGCTGCTTACCATTGTTCTGGTAGGTGGTCTCCGCTTTAGTCAGCGAGTAAAGCAGGAGAACGCCATTTTTTCCGTCCGTAACAAGGACGAAAAGAAAATACTAATTGTCGGGGCCGGCGATGCGGGAGTATTGGCTCTAAGGGAACTAAAAAACAGAGATTTTCAGGAAGGCCTGCCGGTCGGCTTTATTGATGACAGCAAACAAAAAATAAACCTGCAAGTTCAGGGTTTTCCTGTTCTGGGCTCCCGGGAAGATATACCTGAAGTGGTTAAAAAATATGGAATTGACGAAATAATTATCGCCATTCCTTCGGCCTCCGGAGACGCCATCAGAGAAATAGTAGAAATCTGCAAAGAAACCAAAGCTACTTCCCTTAAGATTATGCCGGGAGTTCATGATATTTTAAGCGGTAAACTTACTGTCAGCAAGATTCGTGAAGTCCAGGTGGAAGACCTTCTGGGCCGCGATCCCGTATCCGTTGATTTGGAGGAAGTAGCGGGCTACTTAAAAAACCAGGTTATCCTGGTTACCGGAGCGGGAGGATCTATCGGTTCCGAACTATGCCGGCAGATCGCCGGTTTTTCTCCGGCCAAACTCATCCTGGCCGGTCATGGAGAGAACACTATTTTTGATATCGAGCAAGAACTTAAAGACTATCCTATCCAAACCGAAATTTTTGATATTAAAGATGAGGGCAAAGTGGAACTGGTCTTTACCCGCTACAGACCTCAAGTTGTCTTCCATGCAGCCGCCCATAAGCATGTGCCTTTAATGGAGAGCAACCCCGAAGAAGCCTTAAAGAATAATGTGCTTGGAACCTATAATCTGGCGGCCGCTGCCGATAAAGTGGGAGTTAAAACCTTTGTGCTGATTTCCACCGATAAAGCAGTCAATCCCACAAGTATTATGGGTGCTTCCAAGAGAATTGCCGAAATGGTAATTCAGGATTTCAATAAAAAATCGGCCACCAGATTTGTAGCTGTCCGCTTTGGGAATGTTCTGGGCAGCCGGGGAAGCGTAATTCCAACTTTTAAGAAGCAAATAAGTGCCGGGGGACCGGTCACCGTAACCGATCCTCGTATGACCCGCTTTTTTATGACCATTCCGGAAGCCAGTCAGCTGGTCATCCAGGCCGGAGCCATGGCCAAAGGCGGCGAAATATTTATACTTGATATGGGCAAGCCTGTAAAAATTGTCAACCTGGCCCGGGACCTAATCAGACTCTCGGGCTTTGAACCTGATAAAGATATAAAAATTACCTTTACCGGGATTCGTCCAGGCGAGAAGCTCTATGAAGAACTCCTGACCCAGGAGGAAGGGACCACAGCTACCAAGCATAAGCGGATCTTTGTAGCCAAGCCCAATAACATTGACAGCTCCACCCTGGCCCAAACCTTGGAAACAATCCGCCAACAGGGCAGTTACCTGCAAAGGGATGAAATAGAAGATTTGATCCGTAAACTAATACCAGGTTTCAGAAAAAACAGTTAAAGATGGGAAAATATAAGGAGGAACTCCTATGCTGGAAATGACCCCGGTAATTACCGCTCAAGATACTATAGCATTTAATTTGAAAAAAAAGATTGAGGATCATACGGCCTTAATTGGCGTTATTGGTTTAGGCTATGTAGGTCTCCCTTTGGCCGTAGAAAAAGCCAAGGTTGGTTTTAAGGTGCTAGGTTTTGATATTAATCCTGAGAAAACAGCTAAAATCAATGCCGGCCAAAACTATATCAGAGATGTTAGAGACGAAGACCTTCAAGAGCTGGCCGCCAATAAAACTTTAAGTGCAACCACTGATTTTAACCGTTTAAGCGAGTGCGACGTTATTATTATTTGTGTTCCTACACCATTGACAGCCACTCGCGATCCTGATATTTCTTATATCAAAGCCTCGGGGGAGGAAGTTGCCAAGCATCTTCATGCCGGGCAGCTTGTAACCCTGGAAAGTACCACTTATCCCGGAACCACCGAGGAACTCATCTTGCCTATGCTGGAAAAAACAGGGCTCAAGGTGGGAAAGGATTTCTTTTTGGCTTTTTCGCCGGAAAGAGTAGACCCAGGCAATAAACGTTTTACCACTAAAAACACCAGCAAAGTGGTGGGGGGAGTTACCCCCTATTGCTTGGAAATTGCCTATACTTTATATGCTCAGACCATCGTGCATGTTGTGCCTGTCAGCTCACCTTCGGCAGCTGAACTCACCAAAGTATTTGAAAACACCTACCGGGCCATTAACATTGCTCTGGTTAATGAGATGATGCTGCTCTGCGACCGCATGGGTTTGGATGTTTGGGAAATTGTAGAAGCAGCTTCCACTAAGCCCTTCGGTATTCATACCTTTTATCCCGGTCCCGGAGTGGGCGGTCACTGCATACCGATCGACCCCTTTTATCTTACCTGGAAGGCCCGGGAATATGACTTCCATACTCGTTTTATCGAGCTGGCCGGGGAGATTAATGCCGAAGTTACCTACTATGTGGTTAACAAGATTTACCGGGCTTTAAATGACCATAAAAAAGCTATGAAAGATGCTAATATTCTTATCTTGGGCGTAGCTTATAAAAAGAATATTGATGACGTCCGGGAATCCCCGGCCCTGGTTATTATGGAACGTTTGCGCCATGAAGGAGCCAATATTTCTTATCACGACCCTTATGTGCCTGTCATTGAGCCCCATGGCGGTAGCAGTGTTTACCTGGAAAGCACCGAGCTGACACCGGAGACTCTGGCTACGGCTGACTGTGTCGTTATTATTACTGACCACAGTATTATTGATTACGACATGGTTGTGGAGCATGCCCAACTTATCGTCGATACCCGTAACGCTACCAAAAATGTCAAAAAAAGGCGCGAAAAAATTTACAAAATTTAAAGGTTGCGGTTAGGGAGGAACTACCTTGAAAATATGTATTCTGACAACCGGTCATCCAGCGCTGGACGGCAGGATTTTTTACAAAGAAGCCTTGTCGCTGAGAAAAGTTTATGATGACATCACTTTAATTGTGCCGGATGACTGCGGGGAGAGAATGGAACATGGCATTAGGATTATTGGGGTGGGCGATCCTCGAAAAATCTATTCCATTAAGGAAAGATTTAAAATGGCCGGCAGTATTGTCGACAAAGCTATTGAAATAAAAGCGGATGTCTATCATTTTCATGATTACGAACTTATCTTTAAGGTCGGGAAAATAAAAAGAAAGCTGCCCAATTGCAAGCTTATTTATGATGTCCATGAACACTATCCGGATATGATGCGGCGTTCCAGGAAATTTCCTAATATTATCAAACCCCTGCTTGTTTTCGCCGTGGATAAGCTTGAACTTCATTATGCTAAAAAATTTGACCAGATTATTACCGCCGACGATGCTACCAAAGAAAGATTTAAACCTTATAATAAGCGGGTAGATATTATCTACAACTTCACCGAATTCAAACCCGAAGCAGAGGAAGAAACTAAGGGTTCGGAAACTAAGGGTTCGGAAACAAAGGGTTCAGAGAATATGCCGACCCCGGAAAGCCTATCTGAGAGTACACCGAACCCGGATGAGGGTGTATCTAATCCATCCAGCTCTAAAGAGAAGGAATACGACCTTATCTACCAGGGGGATATTACGCTGGAAAGAGGCGTCTATCATGTAGTCCAGGCCATCGGAATTCTAAGAGAAAAATATCCGGACATTAAAATGGTTTTTGTCGGGGCTTTTAACGATACTCTGGGTAAAGAAATAGTTGACAGATATATTGCTGAAAATAATTTGCAGGACCATATAGAGTTTACGGGTAGGGTCCCCCACTCTGAAGTCGAACACTATATTCGCAAGTCCAAGATAGGCCTTGTCACCCTCATGCCTGTGCCTAAATTTTACAAAAACATACCAACAAAACAGTTTGAATATATGAGCTGCGGCCTTCCGGTAGTCGGCAGCAACCTGCCTCCCATCCGGCGTTTCCTAACCCCTTATAACAGTGGCATAGTTGTTGACCCTACCAAACCGGAGGAAATCGCCAAGGCCATAGGCATTTTACTTTCCGATCCTCGTCTCTGTGAGGAAATGGGGCAGAATGGAATTAAGGCCGTCCGGGAAGAATATAACTGGGGCAAAATGGAAGAATTATTACTAAAAATTTATAATCGTCTTGAAAATCATCTTGAACAGTAATCTGTTTCCAATATTTAATATTTTTAACTTAGTAGTGGACCTAACTTAGAAATGGACTTAACTTGGTAATAGACTTAACTTGGTGATAGGCTTAGCTTAGTAATGGATTCAACTCAGTGAATGTTAAAGGAGTTTCCCATGCGTATCTTGCTTCTTACCCAATATTTTCGGCCCGAAAAAGGAGCGGCCCAGGTTCGTCTCTGGGAGCTGAGCAAAGGGCTGAGAAAAGAAGGCCATGATGTAACGGTTGTAACGGCTTTCCCCAATCATCCCGAGGGAATTATCCCGCCGGAATACCGGGGAAAGTTTTTTCTGCAAGAAGAAATGGAAGGAATCAAGGTTTTAAGAACCTGGATTTATCCGGTCCGCCGGGGCAGATTCTGGCTGCGCCTTTTGAATTACTTTTCCTTCGTTTTTTCTTCACTTTACGGCATTATGCGCTCCGGTCCCCAAGACCTGATTATAGTGGAGTCCCCGCCTTTATTTATCGGCTTCACGGCCATTCTGGCTTCCCGGCTTAAAAGGGCTCCTTATATCTTTAACGTTGCCGATCTGTGGCCCGAATCGGCTGTTCAGCTCGGACTCGTAACTAATAAACACTTAATTGCCATGTGCGAATGGTTGGAAAAACTATTTTACCGCAAGGCTAAAAAACTTTCCGCCCAATCCCAGGGAATTGTGGAAGGAATTAAAAATAAGGGTATCCCGGCCCGGGATATTTTGTGGCTGCCTAACGGGGTAGATACTGAATTATTCCGGCCCAGAGAAAAAGACCGGGAATTGGAAGCAAGTTTGGGTCTGGAAGGGAAATTTATCATTCTCTATGCCGGTACTATGGGTTATGCCCATGGCCTGGAGGTCGCCTTAGAAGCGGCAGCCATCTTGGAAAAGGAAGAGGATATCTTCTTCCTCTTGGTCGGTGACGGCTCCCAACGGCCCGAACTGGAGAAAATAGCCCAGGAGAAAGACCTGAAAAATGTAAGATTTATTGATTTTCAGCCGCTGGAAGTTATTCCGCGTTACTTTTCCTTAAGCAGTATCAATCTTTCCACCCTCAGGCGTTATAAACTCTCGGAAGGGGTCAGACCGGCCAAAGTTTTTCCGTCCCTGGCCAGCGGTCAGCCCTTAATCTATGTGGGAGAAGGAGAGGGAGCAGAGATCGTGAAAGAAAGTGGCGGCGGGGTGGTCTTGGAACCTGAAAACCCTGAACTTTTGGCCCAAACCATCCTCCGGCTTAAAAATAATCCTGCTTATTGCCGGGAGCTGGCAACCAAGGGCAGGGAGTATGTAGTCCATAATTATTCCTGGTCCAATATTATCAAAAGATGGCTGGCAGGCCTACAGGAATAAGGACTATGAACAGGAATAAGGATTATGAATTAATCAGGAGGCAACATGATCTGGAACCACGGCATCACGACCAAAAATGAGACTAGAGTGTTTATGCTCGTTGTTACCATACTATCAGCGATAATCTTACCACCGATTTCTCTTCATGCAGCTCTTCCCAAGATTCGTCTGGAGGAACTTTTGCTTTTTTCGGTTTTTGGTTTAAATATGCTGTTTTTGATAATTAATAAATTTCGCTTCACTGCAGAACAAAAGAGCGAAATTTCCAGGCAAAAAAAACAGTTTAAAATAATCGGGATAATCTTTGCTCTGTTTGTGGTTTCTTATGTAATATCCAACATCTACGGGGTATATATCAGAGGCGCAGGCTACTACGGCCTGCGGGATGTTATGGAGCTGGTTACTTATTTTAAGTATTTCCTGGTTCTGACCCTGACTATATCCATAGATGTGGGGCCGGAGGAATTTGATTTTCTGAAAAAAGCCCTGCTGGCGGGAGTAGTTTTTCTTCTGGTTTTCAGTTGGGGCCA
>JAAYMU010000138.1 GCA_012521215.1 Peptococcaceae bacterium
AACATGACCAAATTCGTTTTTGTTACCGGAGGAGTGGTTAGTTCTCTGGGAAAAGGAATTACAGCAGCTTCATTAGGTTGTCTTCTTAAAAAAAGGGGACTGAAGATTGCTATTCAAAAATTTGATCCTTATATAAACGTAGACCCCGGAACCATGAGCCCCTATCAGCATGGAGAGGTTTTTGTCACCGATGATGGGGCGGAAACTGATCTTGATTTGGGCCACTATGAAAGATTTATAGACGTTCCGCTATCCAAATACAGCAATGTTACAGCCGGTAGAGTTTATTGGTCTGTAATTACTAAAGAGCGCAAAGGTGAATATTTGGGAGGAACTGTTCAAGTCATCCCCCATATCACTAATGAAATAAAGGATAGAATTTATCGCGTAGCTACAGAAAGTAATCCTGATGTAGTAATTACCGAAATTGGCGGGACTGTTGGCGACATGGAGTCTTTGCCGTTTTTGGAAGCGATACGTCAGATTAGGGGCGATATTGGCAAAGATAACGTCTGCTATGTACATGTTACCCTCTTGCCGTATTTGGCAGCTTCAGGGGAGGTTAAAACCAAACCCAGCCAGCATTCGGTTAAAGAATTACGGGGGATTGGAATTCAGCCCAATATTCTGGTCTGCCGGGCTGACCAGAAAATAAGCAATGACCTGAAAGAAAAATTAGCCCTTTTATGTGATATTGAAAAAGAGGCGATTATTACAGCAGAAACGGCTTCGACCATTTATGAATTGCCCCTTCTTCTCCAACAAGAGGGAATGGATGATATTGTTCTCAATTGTCTGGGTATTGAGGTTCCTCCTGCGGACATGTCCGACTGGGCTAAGATGGTCAAAAAGATTAAGTCTCCCTGTCAAAGTACAGAGATTGCTATCGTCGGGAAGTATGTGGCCCTCCCCGATGCTTATTTGAGTGTTGCCGAAGCATTGCGCCATGCCGGTATTGATCAAAGTGCTGAAGTTAAAATTCGCTGGGTCAATGCCGAGGATTTAGAGGACCCTGACATTAACCTAAGTGAGATGTTTAAAGGTATTAATGGTATTCTTGTCCCCGGTGGTTTCGGCCAAAGAGGGATTGAAGGTAAAATAAAGGCCATTCAGTATGCCAGGGAAAATCAAATACCCTTCTTGGGAATTTGTTTAGGAATGCAATGTGCACTTATAGAATTCGCCCGTAATGTTTGTGGTTTGCCGGGCGCTAACAGCACGGAGTTCGATCCGGAGACCAAGTATCCTATTATTGATCTTTTACCGGGACAAAAGAATATTGAAGATCTGGGCGGAACCATGCGCCTAGGCTCTTCACCGATAAAACTGAAACCTGAAAGCAAAGCGTTTCAAGCCTATGGGGAAGAACTAATCGCTGAAAGACATCGGCATCGTTACGAGGTTAATAATGAATACCGCGACATAATGGAGAAAAACGGTTTAATGTTTTCCGGAACATCACCTGATGAAGTATTAGTGGAACTTGTCGAACATACCCAGCATCCTTGGTTTGTGGCTTCACAATTCCATCCGGAATTTAAGTCCAGGCCCAATAAACCTCATCCTTTATTTAAGCAATTTGTTATTGCTTCCTTGCAAAAGGGTTGAAATAAAAAAATTCCCGACGTTTTTTAGACTGGTATCGATGGGGGACAATATGGCAATAATGTCTTCTGGAGGAATGTTGAAATGCAGTATACAGTTAAATGGCTAAATGAGGAAGACAAGCCTACCTTTAATTCGTTTATTGTTAATCATTCTGAGGGTCATGCTATGCAGCTTTGGGAATGGGGCGATATCAAAGGACGGACTGGCTGGAAACCGTGGAGGCTTGCTTTGGAGGAAAAGGGTGAAATTGTGGCTACTGCCACAATTTTGGCCAGACAGTTGCCTTTTTTTAAGTGTCCCATATTTTATTGTCCCAGAGGCCCTGTGGTAGACATGGATGATAAGGAAAAGCTGTCGGCCGTATGGCAAGCTATCAGAGAATTAGCGAAGAAGGAAAAAGCCATACTTTTAAAAATAGATCCTGATATTCCGATATCGAACCAGGAGTTAGCTAACTTTTTAGCAAATTCGGGATTTAGGCCAATTGATAAAGGGAAAAATTTTGAGGGAGTACAGCCCAAATTTGTATTCAGGCTCGATATTACACCTGACGAAGATACTTTACTGGCCAATATGCATCAAAAAACCCGCTACAATATCCGTTTAGCGATGAGAAAAGGTGTTGTGATTAGAGCCGGTACCAAAGAAGACTTACCTGAATTCTACCGGGTTCTCGAAGAGACCACAGCCAGGGATAATTTTCTGGTTCGTTCTTACGACTATTTTGAAGATTTATATGACACACTGGTACCGGCAGGTTTTGGGCAGCTTTTTATCGCTGAATATCAAGGAAAAATTATCGCCGGAACACTCGCTTTTCTTACCGGTAACAAAGCCTGGTATGTTTATGGGGCTTCCTCCAATTCCTTTCGTAACGTGATGCCCAATTATCTTATCCAGTGGGAGATGATACGCTGGGCCAAAACCAAAGGATGTACCCTTTATGATTTTCGGGGAGTTTCCGGGGATCTGAGGGAAGACAATCCTCTCTATGGCTTATATAGATTTAAAAAAGGTTTCAACGGCGAGTTCACGGAATTTATCGGGGAATGGGATTTGGTTTACAGACCATTCATGTATTTTGTCTGGAAAAATTTAGAGCGTCTTTATTCCGGTAGACTAAAAGGAATTATAGCTCGCTTAAGGCGTAAATAAAAACTATCTAATTGAAACGGAAAGGTTTAGTATGTCTGACCTTTGGATAGAAATTGATCTGGATGCTGTAAAACATAATTATCGGCAAATAATATCCAAGCTTGGTGCCCAGTCTTCATTAATGGCTGTGGTTAAAGCGGATGCCTATGGTTTGGGAGCCGTCCCGGTAGCGCAAGCCTTAGAGGAAGAAGGTTGCGCTGCTTTTGCAGTTACCCGGGTGGAAGAAGCTTTATTACTGCGTGAGCACGGTATTGAAGGCGAAATTTTGGTTCTTGGACCTTCCGGTCCGAAGGAATGGCCCCAAGCGCTGGCCAAGAGAATTGACCTGACTGTTTCCCGTCTGGAATGGATTGCTGCATTAAACGAGACTGCCCGTGAACTGGAGGTTAAAGCCGGGATACATCTTAAGCTGGAAACCGGTATGGGGCGGACAGGCTTTAGCGGGGAAATGCTACCCGCCTTAGCCCAGTCCTTAAAAGAATCTCCCCATCTAGACCTTCGTGGGGTATATACCCATTTGGCCCGGGGAGCCCAAAGGGATAAAGTTTACACCTATAAACAGCATCAAAGGTTTATAGAATACATAAATATTTTGGAGGAAAATGGGATAAGTATTCCTCGCCGGCATATTTGTAACAGTGCCGGCTTGTTAGACTTTCCGGAATATCATTATGAATTGGTTCGCTCGGGAACACTTTTATGCGGACATTTCCCTTCGCCGGCCTTTTTCGGGAGACTTGATTTGAAGGATCCCTGGACTGCCAAAGCCAAGATTGTTCACTTGCAAAGGGTTCCTAAAGGTACCTTTGTTGGTTACCAGAGTATCTACAAATGCAAAAAAAATACCACCTTGGCGGTTATTGGCGTGGGGTATGCCGATGGATTTGGTCTAGAACCCAAATTTGTGCCCCAAGGCTTACTGGATTTAATTAAAATTATTATAAAAAATTTAGCAGCTTTATTTGGTCTACAGCTAGGACAGGACAAAGTGCTTTTTAAAGGCAAACAGGTAAGAGTTGCAGGAAAGATCGGCATGCAACTCACGGTAATCGACATGGGGGATATGGAGTGCCAACTGGGGGACGAGATTGTAGTTCCTTTGCGCCGAACTCTGGCCAATCCTCGTATACCGAGGATATACAAAAAAAATGGGGTAATTTGCACAAAAAGAGTAATAGAAGAAGGAATTCTGTCAATTAACCAAGAATAATTGTGTTACAGCAAACCAGGAAGAATTTGCACAAGGACGGATTTTCGTGAAATTGCTCATTGTGGACGATCAAAAAGGCATTAGAAGACTTTTAACTGAAGTCTTTTTAGAATATAGCAATGAAATAGAAGTATGCGCCAATGGTATTGCAGCTCTGGAGTTAATACCTAGATTTAACCCCGACCTGATTATTATGGATATCAAAATGCCGGGAATGAGCGGATTTGAGGTCTTAAAAAAGTTAAGAGAAAAAGGCGATCAAACCCGGGTTGTTTTAATGACTGCCTATGGGGACCCAAATTACCTGGACCAAGCCAAAGTCTTGGGTGTAGAAAGGGTTATACTAAAACCCTTTGATTTAAATGAGTTGAAAGAACACATCAGGCAAGTACTGGATATTGAACAGTGAAACTTAAATTATAGTAACTCTCAGACAATTCAATTGCGGATAGATTAGATAATTAGCCGGACTAGGAAAGTAGTCTGGTTTTTTGTCAAATAAACTGAAAATTAAATAGCTGGGTAAGTAGAGGAGCGAGCAGGAAAACCCTTGAGCCTGGAGAACTTATAAAAATAGAGGAGTGGGAATATGATTGTTCCGACAATAACAACTCTCGGTATCCAATGCTCAAAATGCGGGGAATTGCAATTCAGGGCATTTTCGCTGTTTACTTTTTCCCATTTTACTAAAGAAAGTTACTATTGTTCCTGTGGAGCTCTTTTATTAACTATTACTCATATAGATAAGAAAACTTATAGTATAGAATATCCTTGTATCTATTGTGGCGAATCTCATTTTTTGCTGACCAAAGGCAGTGAGCTCTGGAGTGAGGATATTCTTTCCTTGCTCTGCTCTAACCAGGAATTACCTATAGGTTATTTCGGTCCCAAAGCGCTGGTTGTTAATCGCTGCCAAGAAATTAAAAAAAAATTTGTGCAGCTTGTTTGCCAGCTGGTAAATGATGAAGATAAAGAATCCGAATTTGATATTTTTTTCGTGATTTACGCTGTTATGGAAAAGTTGAGTAGGATGGTAGATCAGGGGAAGCTAGGTTGCCGATGCGGCAACAAAAACCTGGCCGTTGAGATCTTACCGGATAGAATTGAACTCGCTTGCGAGAGTTGTGATGCTCTCGGTATAATTCATACCAATAATAAAAGTATCCTGTATACTCTGGATAATATGGGATGTATCTACTTGGAAGAGAATATGACTTTATTTATTAACGATAGCTTGGGAAACTGGCATCTGCAATAAAATATGAATTCATAAGAATGCTAATTCATGAGTATTCTAAACAAGAGTTTAGAATAAGGAGGTAGAGGTAATGAAGTTTTTTCTTGACTCAGCCAATATCAATGATATAAGCAAAGCCTGGGATATGGGAATTATTTCGGGGGTAACCACTAATCCCTCTTTAGTAGCTAAAGAGGGACAGGATTTTCATAGTCTAATCCATGACATTGCCCAAATTGTAGACGGGCCCATTAGTGCCGAGGTAATTGCTTTGGATTATGAGGGCATGCTGACTGAAGCCAGAGAACTGGCAAGTATACACCCCAATATTGTGGTTAAGATACCTCTGACGGCCGAAGGGCTAAAAGCTGTAAAAACTTTAGCCCAAGAAGGGGTCAAAACCAATGTCACGTTGATATTTACAGCGATTCAAGCCTTGTTGGCTGCCAGGGCCGGAGCCACCTATGTCAGTCCTTTCCTGGGAAGGTTAGATGATATTGGAGAAGTGGGACTTAATCTGGTGGCAGATATTTGCGAGGTATTTTCTGTACATGGTCTTAACTGCGGTATTATTGCCGCCAGTATTAGGAACCCCGTCCATGTTCTAGAGGCCGCTAAGCTGGGAGCGGATTTTGCAACTGTACC
>JAAYMU010000139.1 GCA_012521215.1 Peptococcaceae bacterium
AGGAGGAGGATAGATGTCCCTTTTTCATCTCGCAATTGCTTTACCGTTATTCTATGCAATTTTGGTTCCCTTTTTCTATAAAAAATTTAACCAACGAATACATACGGGTTGGTTTGTTCTTTTTATTCCCTTAGTAGTTTTCGGCTATCTTTTATCTTATATTCCTTCTATTGCCGCGGGAAAAACAATTTCCACGGTTCTTCCTTGGATTCCGGCTTATAACATTAATTTGACTGCTTATATTGATGGCCTGTCCCTTACCTTTGGTCTGATTATTACCGGAATAGGTTTTCTGGTTATTTTGTATTCTATTTATTATATGTCCAAGGAAAAAGAGGCCCTACACAACTTTTATGTATATATACTCCTATTTATGGGGGCAATGTTAGGGCTAGTTTTTGCCGATAACATTTTTGTTTTATATGTGTTTTGGGAAATAACCAGTATTTCTTCTTTTCTGTTGATCGCTTATTGGTTTGAACGGGAACAATCCAGATCCGGCGCTCAAAAATCTCTAGCTATTACTATTTTCGGCGGCTTATCCATGCTGGCGGGTTTTATCCTTCTTTCCCTGATCACGGATACTTACAGCATTCGGGAAATGATGAGTAAAGTGGGATATATCCAAGCCCATCCCTACTTTATCCCGGCAATGGTCTTGATTTTGCTGGGCGCCTTTACCAAATCCGCCCAATTCCCCTTTAGTATTTGGTTACCCGATGCCATGGAGGCGCCTACTCCCATCAGTGCTTATTTGCATTCCGCCACCATGGTGAAAGCGGGCATTTATTTAGTTGCGCGTTTAACCGCTATTTTCGGCGGTGTGGCCGCCTGGTTTTGGCTGGTGGCCGGAGTTGGCCTTGTTACCCTGCTATACGGCTCCTTTAATGCCATTAGACAGACGGACCTAAAGGCCTTATTGGCTTATTCCACCGTTAGTCAATTGGGCTTGATTATGAGCCTGCTGGGCTTAGGATCTGCTGCCTTATGTTTTGGGGGTGCCAATAAAGAAGCGATATATGCCATAGCCGTTTTTGCAGCCATTTTTCACTTGCTGAATCATTCTACGTTTAAAGGTTGTCTGTTTATGGTTATAGGCATTATCGACCATGAAACAGGAACTAGGGATATTCGTAGATTAGGTGGATTAATGCATTTAATGCCTATCTCCTTTGTCCTGGCTTTGATTGGAAGCTTTGCTATGGCCGGACTGCCTCCTTTTAACGGTTTTCTGAGTAAGGAGATGTTTTTTTCCTCTGTTTGGCAGGCAGCCCAAATGCCCTTTTTCCATATGCAAACATGGGGCAACATCCTAGTAGTTGTTGCTTGGTTGGCCAGCGTCTTCACCTTTGTTTACTGTATGATTATTGTATTTAAAACTTTTACCGGGAAACAAAAGGGTTTAAAGCTAAAAAAGAAAGCCCATGAGGCTCCCTTTGGTATGTTGTTATCTCCCCTTATCCTGGCCGGCTTGGTCATCCTTATATTTTTCTTCCCCAATGTCTTATCTCAATATTTATTGCAGCCTGCCTGGGAAGCGGTCTTACCGACCCTGGCTGAATCCGCTTCCTTACAGATCGAAATTAGCCCTTGGCACGGGGTTAATCCAGCCTTACTCCTGACTATTGGGGTAGTACTTGGGGGAACACTTTTGTACAAAACTTTACCTAAATGGCGCCGTATTTATCGCTTCTATCCCCAAGTTTTGACCTTGAACAATATCTATGCCGCGGGGCTGGAAAAAATGGAGAAGTACTCCCTATCCATAACCAAGCGCTATATGACAGCCTTCGTCAGGGATTATCTGGTTTATATTTTTGGATTTACCATCTTGGTGGTGGGAGGAGCGGCCTTGTTCCTTAATGGCTTATCCTTTGATTTTTCCGGAGATTCAGCTATTAACCTTTATGAATTAGCATTCCTTATAGCAATGATTATTTGTGCCCTGATTGTACTTTTTGCCGAATCAAGGCTCACTTCCATAGTCGCTGTTGGGACCTTAGGCTTTTTTGTAGTTTTCTTTTTTGCCCTGTTTAGGGCTCCTGATCTGGCCCT
>JAAYMU010000140.1 GCA_012521215.1 Peptococcaceae bacterium
ATTTAGTCCTCATCTGCAGCACAAAACACCCTTTTGCCCAAAGAAAAATTATTAAGTTACACGAACTTGCCCGGGAGAGCTTTGCCATGAGGGAAAAGGGCAGTGGGACAAGGGAACTGTTTGAAAATTACATGCATGCTAACGGTATTGAGATAAAAATTGCCTTTGAAGGCAATAGCCCGGAAGCAATCAAAAAGGAAGTCATCAACAATAATTATTTGGCTGTAATCTCAATCTGCCTGGTGGAGGAAGAAGTGAAAAGCAGGCAACTTCATCTGATTGAAAGTGCAGATGGAGCATGGGACAGGTACTTCAGCATTGTCTACCACAAAGATAAAATCTTAACTAAAGGGATGGAAAGTTTAATTGAAGTGGTAAAGGATTATAAAACTATCTCATCTTTGATTAAAACCGATTCAGCCAGCCGCCTGGTAAAATAAAAAGTTATAATGCACCTTGCCTTAACTCTGGCCAGGTGCATTTTTATTCCAGCGTCTCTTGACCAGAGTGGTCAAATTGTTGTATATTAAAAATAGACCATAGTGGTCAAATTAAGCAAACAGGCATGAGGTGTTTATGGCAACCGAAAAATTTATGAAACTGGATCCGCAAAAAAGAAAAACGATTTTAGATGCTGCTTTGCAGGAATTTGCCGATTACGGCTATGAGTATGCTTCCACAAATCGGATCGTGGAGAAAGCGAAAATAAGTAAGGGGTCGCTTTTTTACTATTTTAAAAGCAAAAAAGAACTCTATTATTATTTAATCAATTATGGAATCGAGTATGTAGAAAAGCATTATTTACCTAAAGTAGATGAAAAAGAAACAGATCTCATCGAGAAATTTAGAAAAACAGCCAAAATTAAACTACGGTCCTACTCGGAAATTCCCGGCATTTTTAATTTTTTAGGTGAAGTTTATATCAATGAATTCGAAAGCTTGCCGGAAGACTTGAAGCAGCGTCTGCTTGAAATGAGAAATCTTGCCTACACTAAACTATTCAAAAATATTGATACCGGTTTATTCAGGGAAGACATGGAACCCAATGAGGTTATCAGGCTGTTCAGCCTTACTTTGTCCGGCTATGAAAAAGAGCTGGTTAACCGGTTCAAAGGCAAGCAAATATCTGCTCTTAACTATGAAGCTTATTGGCAAGAGTATGATGAGTTTTTAGACTTATTAAAAAAAGCTTATTATAAATCAAAATAGGGGGGATTTGTATGTCTATTGTTAAGATCACTAATTTAACAAAAAACTTCGGTAACTTTACTGCTTTGGATGGTGTTAACCTTGAAGTGAATCAAGGCGAAATCTATGGTTTTATCGGGCCCAATGGAGCGGGTAAAACCACAACCATACGCATCATGCTGGGTATTTTAAAAGCCACTGGCGGTGAGGCAAAGATTTTTGGCAAAGATGCCTGGAAGGATGCTGTGGAAATACACAAGAGAATTGCCTATGTTCCCGGTGAAGTAAAGCTCTGGCCTAACCTGACCGGTGGTGAAGTAATAGATCTTTTTGTTAAGCTGCGCGCCTCCCACAAGCAAAACCGCCGTGAGGAACTGATTGAAAGATTTAATTTAGATCCGTCTAAAAAGTGCGGCACCTATTCAAAGGGTAATAGACAAAAAGTTGCTCTAATTGCTGCCTTTGCGGCAGATGCAGATCTGTATGTTCTAGATGAGCCTACCTCAGGACTTGATCCTTTAATGGAGAAGGTTTTTCAGGAATGCATTCTGGAGGCTAAAGCAGAAGGAAAAAGCGTGCTGCTTTCCAGTCATATCCTTTCAGAAGTTGAAAAATTATGTGATAAGGTTAGTATCATCCGCCAGGGTAAAATCATAGAATCAGGCAGTTTAGAAGAATTACGCCACTTAACCAGAACCAGCATCACTATTCAAACCAAAGAACCGATTAAAAACTTGAATGAATTAAAAGGTATTCATGATCTGGAAGAAAAAGATGATACAATTTATTTCCAGGTCGATACAGAAGAATTGGCTCATGTTATGAGATATGTCAGCCAGTTTGGCGTTATCAAGCTGGAAAGTGCTCCTCCCACTTTGGAAGCTTTATTCCTAAGGCACTATCAGAGGGAGGGGGAGGAAGTATAATGTTAAGACAGTATACGCATACAGGAGTTTTAGCACGATTCATCTTAAAAAAAGACCGTGTCAAGATACTTATCTGGCTAATTTCCCTAACTGTATTCACAGTACTTATTGGCGCAATGCTGCCGACTCTATATTCCTCGGCTGTCGAAAGGCAGATTATGGCGGAAACTATGAAAAATCCAGCCGTTACTTTTATGCTTGGCCCAGGGTATGGTCTGGATAACTATACAGACGGTGCCATGATGGCGCATTTCATGTTGGCTTTTACAGCTATAGCCGTAGGAATCATGAGCATCTTATTAACTACAAAAAACACCAGGGAAGATGAAGAAGAAGGGCGCATTGAAATGATCCGCTCTCTTCCGGTAGGCTTTTTATCTCCTCTTGCCGCTACCTTTTTAATTGCCGTCTTCACCAATATAGTATTGGCCCTGGCAGTAGGTTTTGGCTTGTACGCTTTAGGTCTGGAAAGCATGGATTTAGCAGGTTCTCTGCTTTACGGAGCTGCCATCGGTGCCATTGGTATTTGCTTTGCGGCCATAACCGGCTTATTGGCCCAACTTACCACTAATGCCCGCTCCACAATCGGTTATTCCTTTGCTTTTTTGATCATTGCCTATTTAATTAGAGGGGTAGGAGACATAGATAATGAAATACTGTCACTCATCTCTCCTTTGGGCTTAATTTTGCGAACTGAAGTTTATGTCAATAACTACTGGTGGCCTGTTTTTATCACTGTAGGCATATCCATCGTCTTATTTGCGTTGGCGTTATATTTAAACTCCATTAGAGACCTGGAAGCCGGTTTTATCCCCACAAGACCGGGCAGAAAACATGCTTCCAAACTGCTTTTATCCCCCCTGGGGCTAGCATTAAGGTTACAGAAAACAGTTCTTATCGCCTGGTTGGTAGGCATGTTTGTCCTGGGTGTTTCCTATGGTTCTATTTTGGGAGATTTGGAGGGTTTCCTGGATAGCAGTGAAATGATCCGGCAAATGATACCGGTGGCAGAAGGTTTTACTTTGACTGAAAGATTCATGGTTATGCTTGTTATTATTTTAAGTATAATTGGAACGGTACCTACCTTAATGTATATCCTTAAGCTTTGGGCCGAAGAAAAAAGAGGCAGAACGGAACAAGTCTTTGCCGGTTCTGTTTCCAGAAATAGGATGATTGGCAGTTATACGCTCATTGCCATTATTGCTGCTCCTCTTATCCAACTGGTGTCAATCATGGGATTTTGGTCTGCTGCAAGTTTTGTCATGGAAGATAAATTACCACTTTATACTTTGCTGAAGGCAGGTTTTGTTTATCTGCCGGCTATTTGGGTTATGGTAGGGTTAGCCGTATTATTGATTGGTTTTATACCAAAACTAACCGGCTTAACCTGGCTGTACCTGGGATATACGTTTTTTGTGGCATATTTAGGCGATATGCTGCAGTTGCCTGGTTGGATGTCTCAACTTACTCCCTTTGGCCATATCCCGCAAGTACCAATTGAAGAGATAAATTATATCCAAATAATAATACTTATACTCATCGCAGCGGTGCTAACTGTAGCCGGATTTATTGGATACAACAGAAGGGATTTAATCCAGGGGGTGTAAAAATATAACTATATATGGCAAATGCAGAAGTGTTGGAAGGAGGGTAAAGTTTATGCCGGATTTAGTTTTTAAAGGCACACCACAGCTGGAGACGGAAAGATTAATTCTGAGAAAACTTACGCTGCAGGATGCAGATGATATTTTCGCATACGGTTCAGATCCCGAAGTGTCACGATTTATGACCTGGGAGACACATAAGTCCATAGAAGAAGCAAGAAGTTTCATTAATATCATTCTTGACAAATATGAAAAAGATGAAGCAGGAGAATGGGGTATTGTTTTAAAATCTACAGGCAAATTGATTGGTTCTGTTGGGATACCGCGGTATGATCTGAAAAATAAAAGTGCGGAAATTGGCTATGTTCTGTCCAGGAAATATTGGGGCCAGGGAATTATGCCGGAAGCTGTAAGCCGGGTACTACAGTTTGCCTTTGAAGAAATGGGGTTAAACAGAATAGAGAGCTGTCACTCCCTACCCAATGAGAAATCGGGACGGGTAATGCAAAAAGTCGGTATGAGTTTTGAAGGTGTTATCCGGGAAAAAATATTTGCCAAAAACAAATACTGGGATGTTAAACAGTATGCAATCCTACGGTCTGATTGGCAGAAAAGATAGAGTAATTGTTAGCGGAGCAAGTGAACAGAAAAGCCCCGGTTCTTTGCCAAAGGCAAGAAACCGGGGGCTGTGAAATTTTTTGAAATTATACATTTCCTTATACATTCGGTTTGATTGGCCATTTATCATAGGGTACAGCTTCTGTGCTAAACTTCATCGTATCGCC
>JAAYMU010000141.1 GCA_012521215.1 Peptococcaceae bacterium
AACCGACATTTCATAAGGATATTCTCTATATGGTGGGCAAAGTCAAAGCTTTAGGGCTAAATGTAGAAATCACAACCAACGGCACATTGCTTAATCGAACTATGGCCAAAGGGCTTTTGGAAAAGGGTTTAGATATGCTGTGGATATCTTTTGATAGCTGCAGTGCCGATAAGTACGAGGATATCCGGGATGGGGCCAATTTCAACAGTGTGGTGAACAACATTCGGGAATTACAGCTTTTAAACCAAGACAGTTCCCATAAAATTAAAGTCGGGATAGCTTTTGTTGTTATGAAAAAAAACATTGACGACCTCAAAAATCTCGGTGAGCTGGCGAACAAGATCGGAGCCCAAAAGATATCGGTGAGCAACCTTATCCCTTATAGCGAGGATATGATAGATGAAATGGTGTGTGATCTTGGGGTCAGCAATTTTCAACTTTCATGCTACCCCTCGAGCCTTTTAGCTATAGACATTCCGTTAATCGATAAAACAGAGTTTACTAAACAACCTCTATTTGACTTATTTAAAGACTATCCGAATATCAGCATGATGAAAAATAAAGTGGGATCGGATACCAATAGTTGCAAATTTATCCAAGAAAGATGTGCTTTCATCAGATGGGATGGGGTTGTATGTCCCTGCATGGGGCTGCTGCATTCCTATAAGACTTATTTTAATTTAGGTAAGTTAGAGAGAGAAGTTACCTATTATGGTTTAGGGAATATTAAAGAGCAGACTCTTAAGGAAATTTGGGATTCTCAGGAATATCATAATTTTAGAGAAAAAGTAAATAAGTTTGAGTTCTCCCCTTGTTTATCCTGTGCTTCCTGTGATCTGGCCAAAAGTAACCTTGAGGATTGTTTTGGTAATACTTTTCCTACCTGCGGCGGGTGCTTATGGGGGCAAGGCGTGATTCAATGCCCGTAAACTAAGCCAAAGTCAAGCTTGTTGGCCGACTCATTTTAATTCTACTATAGTTACGCCTGAATCCCCTTCCCCAAATTCACCGAGACGGTAGGCTTTGACGTGAGGATGAGTCTTTAAAAATTGATGAATACCATGTCTTAAGGCCCCGGTTCCTTTACCGTGGATTATACTTACCTGATCAATGCCGGTTATGACAGCATCATCCAAATATTTATCCAAAAGCAACTCCGCTTCTTCCACCAGTTTTCCCCTTAAGTCAATTTCACTGCGCAGGGTAACCGCTTTGCCCATTCCCAAGGATCCTTGCATTGTTTTGGCCAAATGTTCGGGTTTCCTGGTTTCATCCACAATTCTTATTTGGGATAGGGGTACGCTTACTTTAAGGATACCCGCCTGAATTAATACTTCATTATTATTGTCAGGTTTCTGCAGGACCTGGCCTTTTTGTCTTAGGTTAGGGATATAAACCAGCTGTCCCGCTTGGATTTGCTGAGGGCTGGGACCTTTTCTTTTGGAAGTTGAATCTTGATGATAAAGGTTTTTAGATAAGTTTTTAATATTCTGTCTAACTTTTTCTATTGCTGCTTCTTGTTGTTTACGTTCCTTTTTTTGTGCTTCTCGGATTTCCTTGATAATTGTTTCCGCTTCTGCTTTAACTTCACGAATTATTTCCAGGGCTTCTTCTTTTGCTTTTAAAATTGCCTGCTCATATTTTTCTTCCAGCTCCAGGTTCTTTCTTTTTAAGTCCGCAGCCTTTTGGGCGGCCTTTTGATGTTCTTCCTGTAGTTTCTGTTTTTGTAATTCTATCTCTCTTTGAATATCCTCCAGGTTTTCCAATAGCCCGCTTTCCTTAATTTCTCGTTCGGAAAGGAAGGAACGTGATTTTTCTAAAACCTTAGGACTTAAACCCAATCTTTGGGCGATAGACAAAGCGTTACTGCGACCTGGGATCCCTGTAAGTAAGCGATAGGTAGGTTTTAGAGTCTCCGAATCGAATTCAACTGAAGCATTTTCCACTCCCGGAGTGTTATAAGCAAAGCTTTTAAGGGCACCGTAATGAGTTGTGGCTACCCCGCAGCTGCCTCGCTCCAGCAGTTCTGAAAGTATAGCCATAGCCAAGGCAGACCCTTCGGCCGGATCTGTTCCTGCTCCCAGCTCGTCAAGGAGAACAAGGGATTTGGCATTAGCTTTATTGATGATGTCCACAATATTGACCATATGAGCGGAAAAGGTGCTTAGGGACTGTTCTACGCTTTGTTCATCTCCGATGTCAACAAATATGTGGCTAAATATTCCTAACTTGGATTCACTTTCAGCAGGAATATGAAGCCCGGACTGCATCATGACACTCATAAGGCCAATAGTCTTCAGGGTAACTGTTTTTCCACCGGTATTGGGCCCGGTAATTACTAAAAAACGATAGGCCTTGCCCAAACTTACAGAGATGGGCACCACATGGCCGGTTAATAAAGGATGCCTGGCGTTGACCAGCTTGATCTCCTGCTTATTAACCACGAGGGGAGAACCGGCTTGCATTTCTTCGCTTAGCCGGGCTTTGGCCAGGATAAAATCCAATTTAGCCAGCGCTTCATATAGCTCTTCTATCTCCGCAACTTTAGCTGTGACCAAAGCAGCCAGTTCCTTTAAGATCCGTTGGATCTCCCTGTTTTCTTTAAGTATTGTTTCCCGCAGTTCATTACCCAGTTGCACAATAGCCAGGGGTTCGATAAAAACGGTAGCTCCACTGGCCGACTGGTCATGAACAATCCCGGGAAAGGCTGAGCTATACTCTAATTTAATTGGAACAACATAACGGTCTCCCCGGGTGGTAATAACATGGTCTTGGAGCATCTTTTGGTAATTGGCATTACGCAGGATGCCATCAAGACTGTTCTTAATTTTTTGTTGTCCGCTACTCTTAGCTCGGCGCAGGCGGTTGAGTTCTGCGGAAGCCTGATCTTGAACGCTCCCGTCTTCACCAATGCTGCGTGTAATTTGATCCTCAATGTTTTTCTGGGGAATAACGGCTTCCACTGTTTCCCTAATGATAAATAATTCACTATAGAGGTCTTTGTTGGATTGTTTATTTTCGATTAGCGTCTGACGAATCTGCCTGGCAATCTTTACAGTGTCGCGGATTTTCAGCAGTTCTTCGGGGGTTAGCATCCCTCCTCGCCTGCATCTATCTAAATAGGGGCGGATCTCTTTAGCTCCGCGAACCGAAAACAAGGGTTTGATCCGCAGCAATAACTTCCCTTCATCGGTCTCCCTAAGCATATGCCGTACTGTACGCAAATCAGCCTGGGGCATTAGTCCTTCCGCCAATTCTTTAGCCCTCGGCAATATGCAATGTCCCGCCAATCTTTCTCGTATGGCACCATAATCCAGTTTTGCCAATACTTTATCTGAAGCAATCATTTCTTATGCCAGCACTCCTCTGTGAAAATGTCCTTTGGTAAATCCTTCGGGGTATAAGCACTCCAGTTTATGCAGGGCCGCTTGTGTTTTTTGCTCGCTGATCATCTTACCCGCTGCAGCCTCGGTCCATAGGTCCTTAAATATTTTCACTGTCTCCCCGGCCTGGTTTTCCGTAGCCCTAGGCAATTCCAAACGGATATTGCGCAAACCGATTTCTGCAATTTTATTTAGCTCCGTTATCAGGTTCAATTTTCTGGCATTAAAAATATGCATTCTACATTCCCTGTCCGTAGCCAGCGGGAAGCGATAAGAAAGTCTGTCCTGTAAGAAATATTCCCGTCCATGACAAACCCAGCTGCATTTTTTTCGAAAAAGATCTGAACTCTGAACTTTTTCCCGGCCTGACCCCAAGGTGGCCCCGACCAAGCAAAATTCGCTGACCATCATTTCCATGTCGCCGAAGACGAGCAGTTCAACAATATTCGGGGCTGAGAGTTTGGGAAGCTGTTCTTTGCTCAGTTCGGTGGATAGAGCAACTCTTTGGGCGCCTACAGTTCGTACCCAATGTAAAGCCCCTTGATTAAAGACATTAAAATAGTAATCTGTTTCCCATTCCCATTGGGGATCGAGAGATTTGATCATTTGAATACCGGCTAAATTAGCGGTCATAATAGCCGGTCTTGGTGACCAAGTGCAGACTTGGCTTAATTGGGCAAAGATTTTTTTACTTTGCTCCTCATTCATGATGCGGGGCAGGCGCCAAAGCAAAGGCGTTCCTTGCTTCTGACAAAATTGAACGGCTTCTTGCAAATCTTTAAGGGTAAGTTGAGGACGAAAGCGCCAGTGTTCTCCCCCGATAATAATTCTGTCCGCACCGCTTTTTACCAAAAGGGGAATACTCCTTATATCACTAACGGCAACTGTAAGCTGGGGTTTAAGGTTTTCTGATGCAGTGGCCTGACGAAAAGCTTTAGTCTCTACTTTTTGCTGCCACTGGGTAAGCCGTTTTTGATATTCTTCATAGTCGATTAAGCCCGGAGAGTTTTTCGCTCGAGCTTTATCAAGCAGCTGACTTACTAGCTGACGCCGCATATTATTAATTTCGCTGACCGGAAGCATTATATTCTCCGGAATTTCTAATTTTAATTCCGCAAGGGTAAAGGGAGTGTTGCCCAATCTGGCAAGCTGTTGCCATAAATAAGTATAAGTTAAAGGCTTGTTCAAAGCTTCTTGGGCCATAGTTTCGGACTCCGCAAAAACTTTGTGCTCCCCGTCATCTGCTTCTAGACGAAGCTTGGTGCCAATCCGGCCCGAGAGGACCATGTCGAGAGCCCTTTTACGTTTCTCTTGGCCTTCTTGGTAACTAAGTTTGGCTTTAGCGATTAATTCCTGGTCATGGGTTTTAAATACCCTGTCACCCTTACGGGCACTTCCCTTAAATTCTATGGCTGCTGTTTCCCCGGGAGCGGCGCTGTCTATGGCCCGGCCCGCAGAATTATACATCCTTTGGACCGTGATTCCTTCTCGCCCCCGTCTGGTCCAAATTTCCAGACCGTCACCAATATTCAGCTTGTTTTCCAGTTTAAGAAGCAAACGTCCGGGCTTAATTTCCAGAATTCTACCCAGCATGGTTCCCCGATTATTGGGACGTTTAAAACTCATCATGCCGGCACCCTGGTATCCTTGAAAATAACCGGTTGTAAAATCACGATTAAAAATTTGGGTAAGTTCATATTTATCCTGGGCCGAGAGTCCGATCCTTCCGTCATAAAGAGCATCTAGAGCTTGGCGGTAGATTCTGACTACTGTAGCTACATATTCCGCTCTCTTCATTCGGCCCTCAAGTTTGAGGGAGCTTATACCTAAGCGCTGTACTTCAGCCAGGTATTCGGATAAATTAAGATCTTTGGGGCTCAAGAGATGATCACCCGGTTTAAGCCCGCTAAGCACATCCCTTCCCTTGGAATCCACCAATTTGTAGGCCATCCGACAGGGCTGAGCGCACCGGCCTCTGTTGCCGCTCCTGGCTCCTATATAGCTGGACATGAGGCATTGCCCGGAGTAACAAATGCATAAAGCCCCGTGCCCGAAAATCTCCAACTCCAGCTTACTTTGGGCCGCCATTTTCTCAATTTCCTCCCTGGTGGTTTCCCTGGCCAACACGACACGGGAAAAACCCATTTCCTCTAATTGCCGCAGCCCAAAACTGTTATTAATAGTCATCTGAGTACTGGCATGGATCTTCATGTTGGGTAAAACTTGTCGGATAAGATGAGCCACACCGATATCCTGAACGATGATCGCATCTACCCCCAGGGAAGAAAGTTCATATAAAAAATCTTTAAGCTCAGGAAACTCGCTGTCCGCCACCAGAACATTGACCGTCACATAGACTTTTACCAAGCGGTCACGGGCATAGTTAACAGCCTTCTTTAACTCTTCACCCTCGAAATTAGAGGCAGAAGCCCGGGCGTTAAACAGCTTACCCCCAAAATAAACTGCATCAGCTCCGTTCTCCACAGCTGCTTTTAAAGCCTCATAATCGCCGGCAGGAGCCAGTAGTTCTATTTTTGAAGTTCTGAATTTATTTACTTGATCAGCCCTTGTCATAATCTCACCTGAAGTTCTGTTATTTAAGAATCAATTTCATATTTACCGTCCAGCAGATCGATAATAGCCGGAGTAACATCCGTGATGCTTTGTAGCCGAGGCCATTTCAAGCCAAAATTGGACCAGCACAGGGCAGGCACTTTGTTTAGGGTATGGGTGGAAATGGTTAAATCCTCTATATTACCGTGATCACTGGTTAAAATCAAAGCCATTTTAAGGCCGGATAAAGCCGGGGATTCCGCAATCGAAAGATAGCCTCCTAAAAATTCATCCAGTGTTTCCATAACCGTAATCGCTTTTTCCAGCTGGCGTTTATGCCCTCTTAAGTCAGTCTGGAAATACTCAAACAGGGTAAAGTCATGTTCCCGGCTAAGACGGGCCAAGCGCTGCCCGGCAAGAGCCGGCTGCAAAATCGGCACCACTTCTGAAGTCTCTTCTTGCTGCGTTTTTTGCTGCACTTTTTTCTGCGTTTTTTGCTGCGCCTCTTTCTGCGCTTTTCTCTGTGCTTCTCTCTGGCGGAAGATCTCATTGGTAATATCCTGAAAGACAGCTTTGCCGGCTAACAAGTCTTCCTTGGTCCTTAATCTCAAGCCGGCAGTCAGGGCACAAAGGGTGGAAGCCGACAATTTTATATTGCCGGCTTTTATCAAGTCTGCAATATCTCGAAAAAAAGCGTTAGCGAAAGTAACTTTTTTCCCCTTGCCAATAAGTTTTATAAAGATATTTTCTTTTCGGATAATTTCTTTTAGCTCGGCATTAGGAAAGCCTCTCAAATGATAACCTAAAAGGCCAGCAGCATTAATTCCTGTCCACAAGGTAGTCTGTCCGGTAGCGCTCTGGGGAATTCCGGGAACCCCCAAAGTAGCATCCAGGGAAAACAAAGTACAATTGTTGTGGTGTATTTCCGGATTTTCCCCCCATAAAAAATGCCCGCCGAGAAGCCTGTCAAGATGGGGAGTACGGGCCAAAAATACGGGATTGTTATTCTTGGAACCCAGTCCTAAGCCGTCAACAAAGATCATAGTTAAATGCATTTTATTTGCCCCCATAGATTTTAAACTTGAGAACAGCTTCTTAAACAAACTTAATTTTTAAAACTATGAATGGGGGCGGGGATCCGACCTCCCCGACTGATAAATTCCTCGGAACTAAACTCATGAACCGGCATAATGGGCGCATATCCCAGTAGGCCGCCAAATTCCGCTCTTTCCCCTACTTTTTTTCCGTAAACAGGAATAATACGAACAGCTGTAGTCTTGTGGTTAATAACCCCAATAGCCGCTTCATCAGCAATTATCGCCGCTATAGTCGATTCTTTGGTATCTCCGGGAACTGCTATCATATCCAAGCCCACAGAACAAACACTGGTCATGGCTTCAAGTTTATCAAAGGTTAAAGCTCCGCACTTTACAGCATTAATCATGCCTTCGTCTTCACTTACCGGGATAAAAGCTCCGCTCAAACCCCCAACTGAAGAGGAGGCCATGATGCCTCCTTTTTTTACCGCATCGTTAAGCAGGGCTAAGGCCGCCGTAGTCCCATGAGTGCCGCAAACCTCCAGTCCGATTTCTTCTAAAATCCTGGCTACACTGTCTCCAATCTCCGGAGTCGGAGCCAGGGACAGATCCAGAATGCCAAAGGGAACCTTAAGCCTCCGGGAAACTTCATTGCCAACCAACTGCCCGGCCCGGGTTATTTTAAAGGCCGTCTTTTTAATGTTTTCGGCGACCACATGTAAGGGCTCCCCTTTTACATTTTCCAGGGCTTTTTTAACCACTCCGGGGCCGCTTACCCCCACGTTGATTACTACTTCCGGTTCGCCTATCCCCTGAAAAGCACCGGCCATAAAAGGATTATCCTCTACGGCGTTAGCAAAAACTACCAATTTGGCGCAGCCGAGAGAATCCCGATCCCTGGTTAGATAAGCCGTGTCCTTGATAATCTTGCCCATGAGTTTTACAGCGTCCATATTAATACCGGCTTGGGAAGTTGCGACATTTACAGAAGAACATACTCTTTCAGTTTCGTTCAATACCTGGGGAATAGATTCTATCAGTATCCTGTCCCCCTTGGTAAAACCTTTTTGCACCATGGCCGAGAAACCGCCAATAAAATTAACCCCCACTTGTTTAGCGGCCTCATCCAAAGTTCTGGCATATTCCCCATAGTGATCTTCCTTACTGGCTGAGGCAATCAAAGAAATAGGAGTAACCGCTATTCTTTTGTTGATAATAGGAATGCCGAACTCCGTTTCTATCTCATCCCCTACCTTAACAAGGTTAGCGGCCAGTTTGGTTATTTTATCATAAATTTTTTGCCGAGCCTTTGCCCCGTCTGAGTCTATACAATCAAGCAAGGATATACCCATGGTTATGGTGCGAATATCCAGCTTTTCTTTCTCGATCATGTGTATGGTTTCAAAGATATTTTTGCTATATAAAGTCATCTTCACAATACCTCCACGGGCTTTTAAAAATATACCTCCTTGGGTTCCAATTTAAATGTTATGCATATAATTAAAAATTTCTTCCCGCTGAATTTTTATGGAAAGTCCGATCTCGTCGCCTAATATCTCCAGCTGTTCTTTGAGCCGGTTAAAATCACAATTCATTTTGGACAGGTTAACCAACATCATCATGGTGAAATAGTCCTGCAGGATTGTTTGGCTGATATCCTCGATATTGACGTTATTCTCAGTTAAAATTTTGGCAACGGCATAAATAATTCCTACTTTGTCCTTTCCTATTACCGTTATAATAGCTTTCATTTGGATCCTCCTATTTGCTAAAACAAGTTTCATACTATGCGAATACTTAATTTTACAAGAAGATGAACGGATTTACAACTTTTTAAGCTTCTATATGTAAAGAGCCGCCATCAAGCTAAAGATGACAGCGGCTTTATTTTTGATTTTTTCCTATTTTCTATTCTAGCATAGCCATCACGGTCTTTTGTTCTTCCTTAATCTTAGATAATTCATCGGCTAAATTGATGGCTACCAGAGTAGCCACTTGGTGAACGGCCAGTCGGGGAAATTTAGAAGCAACTTCTTTCATTCTCCTATCTACTTCTTTAGCAACCTTGGTGATATGTTCTTCCGACCTATGGCCTTTGATTACATATAACTCACCAAATATTTGAACCGAAACTTTTTGAGCGTCCTGGTTCACCTTATTTCCCCACTCTCTATTATTTTCGTTAAAAATTTACTTTCTATGTTCAAATTCACTTTTAAGATCTACTTTCGCCATTGAGCTCCAAATTCCTTCTGAACTGTTGCCAGGATGTTGGAATTGAGACTAATCACTTCCTCATCTTTTAAGGTTCGTTCCGGGGACTGATAACGCAGGCTGAAAGCAACACTCTTATACCCTTCGGCAACCGGCTGTCCCTGATAAACATCAAAAATCTCCACAGTTTGCAGAAGTTCTCCCCCCAACTCCAAGATCCGGTTCTTAATGGCTTCCGAAGGAATATCCTGGGGAACAACCAAAGCTAAATCCCGCTGGATAGCAGGGAAGCGAGGATAGGATTTAGCCACAAGGGCTGTTTGAGAGTTTTTATAGAGAACATCGAAATCGAGTTCAAATAGAACCGGTCTGTTTAAGCCCCACTCTTCATCGAGCTGAGGGAATATTTCTCCCATAAAGCCGAGATATTCTCCACCCACCGTTATTTCCGCCGATCTACCGGGATGAAGCAGTTCTTGGTAACGGCTGTTGTTTAAGCGGGTATAGGTAAATTCAACGCCGCAGGCCATTTCCAACTGACTCAAAATCCCTTTGAGAAAGTAGAAATCAAACTTAATTTGGGGAACAAGCCAATGACGTTGACTTTGGCCCTGGACCAAACCGGCTATTAATGTTTTTTCCTGAGGAAGAGTTGTTAGGGGCAGCTTGTGCGGCCAATAAACATTACCTATTTCAAAAAGCAATAAGTCCAGGTTGCGCCTGGCTGTATTGCGGGCAGCAGTTTCCAATAGTCCGGGTAGGAGAGAAGTTCTCATTACTCCAAGTTCCTCCCGCAGAGGGTTAAGAATAGGAATGTTCATGTCCCGCCGGCCCCAAATATCATCGGAGTCCTTTTTGGTAAAAGAGTAGGTTAAGATTTCATTCATTCCGGCCTCAGTCAAAGTATGGCGAACTTTCCTGCGAAATTCCTGTTCCGGCGTCCTTCTACCCTGAGTCTGAATCCCCTGGGGCAGAGTTGTGGGAATACGATCATATCCGATAATCCGGGCGATTTCTTCAATCATATCTTCCTCTATCTTCAGGTCTTGCCTGTAAGAGGGGATATGGACTGTATATTTGCCGTTCGGCTTACTTTCATAATCAAAGTTCAGAGCCTCAAAGACCTGCTCTACTTCCTGCTCAGAATATTCAACTCCCAGAAGGGCATTGACTCTCTTTAAAGATACCTCAATTTCGGCTTGAGGAGGAAGACAGACACAATGTTCAGTAAAAGACATGGGAACACCGGCTTCAAGCTCCAAAAGCAATTCCGCTACCCGGGCTAAGGTTGTTACTGTTCCATGGGGATCTACACCTTTTTCAAAGCGGCTGGAGGATTCGGAGCGCATACCCAATTTTCTGCTGGTGCGACGAATATTTGCACCTGCAAAATGAGCGGATTCAAAAAGAATTCTTTTGGTGGACGCGGTTACCTCGGTATCTAATCCTCCCATAACACCGGCAAGAGCGATGGGCCCGCTATCATCGGCAATTACCAGCATCGAGTTATCCAATTGGCGCTCAACTCCATCCAGAGTGACCAGTTTCTCCCCTTCGCGAGCCAGACGGACCCGAACTGTTCCTTTTAACCTATCCCTATCGAAAGCATGTAAAGGTTGTCCGGTCTCCAGCATACAATAGTTAGTGATGTCTACAATATTATTGATGGGGCGGATACCGGCAGCCCGTAACCTATTACGCATCCAACGGGGAGAAGGGCGGATAACAACGTCTTCTACCAATAAGGCCGAATAACGCCAGGATAATTCGGGGTTTTCAATTTCTATTTTTTGTTTGACGTCTGTGGGCCAGAGAGGTGTATTAACTTCCAGCCAGTCGGCAAACTTTGGTTTTAGCCCTAAAAGGGTCCCCACCTCGCGGGCTACGTTGACCATAGACATACAGTCCGGTCTGTTAGGGTATAACTCCAATTCTAAAACGCTATTATCCAGACCTAAATAGTCCTCCAATTTGCTACCGACTTCAGCATCGGGGAGCAGAATTAATATTCCCCCTTTACTTCTATCCAGGCCTACAAACTCAAGGCCCAATTCCTTATCCGAACAAAGCATACCTTGGGACTTAACCCCTCTTAAGTCAGTTGGTTCAATAACCTTGTCACCGGGTAATTTTGCTCCGGGAACAGCTACCGGGACCTTATCCCCAACCAGGATATTATCCGCCCCTGTAACTATTGTGAGTTCTTCTGAACCGATATTAACATCGCAAACTTGCAGCTTTTGGGCATTGGGGTGAGGTTTGATGCTTTTAATCTCACCGATAATAATATTCTTAAAACCTTTATTCAGGTCCTCGACTCCTCCGACCTCAATGCCGCCTCTGGTAAGTATTTCGGCAAGCTCCTCCGGGGTCTGTTCTATTTTAAGGTATTGTCTCAACCATTCTATACTTACTCTCATGGACTGAATTCCTCCTAAAACGTTTTCCCGAAAAGTTAAATAATAATTAGAATTGTTTTAAGAACCTAATATCATTATCAAATAACAATCTCATGTCTTCAATTCCGTATTTCAACATGGCAATTCTTTCTACTCCCATCCCAAAGGCAAAACCGGTTACTTCTTGAGGATTATACCCTCCCATTTCCAAAACCCGGGGATGAACCATTCCAGAGCCTAAAATTTCGATCCAGCCTGTATTTTTACAAAGCCTGCAGCCCTCTCCGCCGCAAAGCATACAGGATACATCAACTTCCGCACTTGGTTCGGTGAAAGGGAAAAAACTGGGCCTCAGTCGTATTTCCCGGCTTTCGCCAAACATTTGCCTGGAAAAGTACAGCAATATTCCTTTGAGATCGGACATTCTTATTCCTTTATCTACTAATAATCCTTCAACCTGATGAAACATAGGGGAATGGGTAGCATCATCATCATGGCGGAATACTTTACCCGGGGCGATAACCTTGACCGGCAGCTTAGGCTTCATTTTCTCCATAGTCCTGACTTGCACCGGTGAGGTCTGCGTCCGAAGAAGTATATCTTCTGTAATAAAAAACGTATCCTGCATGTCTCTTGCCGGATGATCTTTAGGCAGGTTTAAAGCTTCAAAGTTGTAATAATCAGTTTCAATTTCCGGCCCCTCGGCAATGGTAAAGCCCATGCCCAAAAAAATATCTTCTATTTCTTCTATGACCTTGCTTAAAGGATGCTGGTTTCCTTTGAGCAGCCGATAGCCTGGCAGGGTAATATCTATTTTTTCCTCTTCCAGCCTGGCCGCCAAGGCTAATTGCTCAAGCTCTTTGGCTTTAGCTTCCCAGGCCTCTTCAAATTTAGCCCGCACTTCGTTAACCATCTGCCCCATTTTGGGCCGTTCCTCCGGGCTTAAACGTCCCATTTGTTTGAGCAAGGCAGTAAGAGAACCTTTTTTACCCATAATTTTTACTTTCAGATCTTGAAGCTCCTCCATGGTGTTAAGCTGCTCCAGCTTATGTAATGTTTCTTTTTTGATCTTTTCCAATTCCGCTTTCAAGCCAATCATCCTTTCCTTTTGAACCATATTACTCCAACCACGGTCGATTTTATACAAACTTTTAAACAGAAAACTCCCGCCCCCTAGGGACGAGAGTTCAACTCCCGCGGTACCACCCTTGTTTAACCAAAAAACTAAGGTTACTCTTAGCTAGCGGATAACGGTGCTTGCCGTTTGACTCATAGGTGAAATTTAACCTCTTACTAATTGAGGTGGATGCCTCCCTGGAACGACTTACAGTCTGGGGTCGATCCTCCCTTAAAGGTTGGCATTCCTTTTAGCCCAATCATCGCCATTATTATTTTTTCTTTGTTTCTTATAAAGCATATAAATTTGAGGAGAACCGGTGGCCTCGAAAGCTTTCCAGAAATAATCTTCTGTTGACATGTTATGCCCACCTTTCTTCGGCTTTGGTTCGAAGCAAAAATAATTTTTGCTTTTTCAGAATTATATCACTTTAAATTCAGCTTTACAAGAATCCTTGCTGTCTGCGGAGTTCATAAAGGAATATTCCGGTAGCCATAGCGGCATTTAAGGAATCAACCTGGTTAAACATGGGGATAGAGAACTTTTTCCCGGCTTTTTTTACCAGAAATTCAGAAACTCCGGTAGCTTCATTGCCGATAACTAAAGCCAAGGGATAAATTTCTTTTGTCCGGGCAGCAAAAACGGATTCTCCGTCCATGGTAGAGACAGCCAAGATAAAATTGTGTTGATGGCAGAAATTTACTATTTCAGCGGGTTCTTTGTTGGTTAAAATTGTTTGGGAGAAAATTGCTCCCATACTGCTGCGCAGTACTTTAGGATTATAAAGATCAACTGTGCCTTTAGTTAAGATAATCCGCCGGACATCTGCCGCCAAGGCAGTTCTTAAAATGGTGCCCAGATTACCGGGATCCTGAATATTATCCAAAATCAACATAATGTCATCCCTCTTAGCAAAGGCCTTCTCAGGGCCGCCAAAAATGTCCGGCCAGTCAGAAGGCGTCATGCTTATAACCGCCAAGATACCCTGAGGTTCTTCTGTGGCCGCCATCTTCTTCATGACCGGTCCGGATACCTCTTGTACAGTTATACCTAATAAAGAGGCTTCTTCCACCAGGTTATTGACCTCTTTATTATTTACAAAGTAGATTATCCTGATCTTGGCCTTCCTCAGTAAAGCCTCTCTGACAAAACGTTTGCCTTCCACCAGGTATTCCCGGCTTAAGGATCTTCCTTTATTCTTATGTAAAGCAACTACCTGTTTGACCTGTTCATTCTGTAAAGACGTAATCATGATAATCCTCCGACCGACAGCCAGATAAAGACAGGAGCTCGATACTTATTAAAAGCTCGAACTCCTCAAACATCTTTTCGGTATAAATTTAAGCATTGGCCTGAACTTTGGTATTATTGCTGTCAATTTTCTCCTTAGCTATTTCCACCAGTTTGGCAAATGCTGCCGGATCGCTGACAGCTAACTCAGCCATGATTTTGCGGTTTATATTGACACCGGCCAGTTTCAAGCCATACATCAAACGATTATAGGAAATATTGTTCATTCTGGCAGCCGCATTGATTCTCGTAATCCAAAGCTTACGGAAATCCCTTCTTCTTAATTTACGATGAGCATAGGCATAGGCCATTGAACGCATAACTTGCTGGTTGGCCATTTTAAACGTTTTGCTTCTACGACCTCTATAGCCTCGGGCTAATTTCAATATCTTTTTATGGCGTTCATGTGCTCTAACGCCTCTTTTAACACGTGCCATGGTACAGACCTCCTTAAAGTGCTTATTTGACGTAAGCAATCAGACGCGCAATCCGCTTAGCGTCAGTTTTATGCATAATAGCCGATTTGCGAAGATTACGTTTACGTTTTGCTGTTTTCTTTTCTAAAATATGGCTCTTGTAAGCATGACGGCGTACAATTTTTCCAGTACCAGTCTTTTTAAAACGTTTGGCAGCTCCACGATGTGTCTTCATTTTAGGCATTTATGAGCAACCTCCTTTTCATTTTAGTCGTGTTTAGTAACATTAATCCTGTTTATGAGTAGCAGGAGATAAAATCATAACCATATTGTGGCCTTCAACTTTTGGTTCACGTTCGATAACCGCTTGTCCGTTCAGGAATTCAGCTAATTTTAAACATAACATCCTTCCCTGATCAGGATGGGTAATTTCTCTGCCCCTGAACATAATTGTCACCTTGACCTTATCACCGCCGCTTAAGAAACGCAGAGCGTTTCGAGCCTTCGTCTCAAAATCATGGGGCTCAATATTGGGACGAAGTTTTACTTCTTTGACTTCAACGACTTTTTGTTTTTTACGCGCTTCTTTCTCACGTTTGGCTTGTTCATATTTATATTTGCCATAGTCCATGAGTTTGCATACCGGCGGTTTGGCGTTAGGTGCAATTTCAACAAGGTCCACCGATTTTTCAGCCGCAATACGCAGTGCTTCATTAAGAGGAATAATCCCGAGTTGTTCTCCGTTTTCACTGACAAGTCGAACCTCTCGAGCCCGGATTGCTTCATTAATCCGTAATTCTTTGTTAATAGGAAATCACCTCCGGAGTTATTAACAGGGATATAAAGGCTATAAAATAAATAAAGACGGTGCAAACCACCCGTCTTCTAATATCAAAAATGAGAATTGCCATGCAAGGAAAAACTCACTCGTAACCTCATTAACAATTGTCATGAGGTGAGAAGCGGATGGCTTCTACTTTGCACAAATAGTATACACGTCAAGACTATAAATGTCAATCACTGACTGCTTTTATAGGCTATTATCTTTATCATTCTTTATAATTATTATAGCCTGTCAATTATCGATAAATTCTAGATATTCCGTTTCATTGCGCGGAACTGCCAACTCTCCGGCGATAATTTTTTCTTGAAGGGCAAGAAGGCTATTGTGAGTTTCCTCCGGTATCATGTCCGGGGATGTACTGCTAAGTTCCAGAGCATTTTCCGCTAGGCCTAAGGTTAAATTTTTTAGCTCCAGTTTATTTTCCTTATATTGTTCGGCCAGATCATATATAATGCCGTCCCATTTTTTGGTTATAGATGCTAGCGTAGCTTGATATCCGTCTAAAAGCTCTACTGTGCCTGTATCGGGCTTGCCTGTTACTTGTAGGATTATATCCGCCCGCGAATCAATCATTCTCTCAGCAATTGCTTGATAGCGGTTCTTATTAGTATAGGTTGCTGCCAACCCTTTCATTAATTGGCAATTAGGTCTGGCATATCTTAAGCCTGCCTTATAAGCATAGTGATATTTTTGAGCTAAATCTTTGTTGTCTCCGGAGACAAATCCAGCAACGCGAGTTTTGGTCATTTTCCCGGCCAAATAGCCCGCCAAAAATGCAGGTTCTTCCACTTTAAAGGTTACGGCCATAACGTTAGCGGGATGTGTACCTTCCTCTAAGGAAGTATCGAGACAAATATATTTAATTTGAGGATTTTGTGCGGCGGCTTCCAATACTGCCGGAACAGCATCACTGCCCAAAGTTAAAATCAGGCCACAGTTCTGCTGTTTTAATTGGGCCAGTATGCTACTATACTCTTTTAGATTCCGGGCTTGGACATAGTCACAGCCAATATTAAAATCCCGGCTAACCTTTTGGAGACCCTGCCAAACATCCTGATTATACGGAGCGTCAATTCCCCTATCATCGACAATCAGTCCTATTTTTAGATCCCCATTGGCGTTATTACCCGCTTGCCCTCTTTCACTGCCCGGCATTCCACATCCGATCAGAGATAAGAGGAGTACAGTAATTAGACTCCAGACAATTACTCTATAGTTACGCCATTTTTTATTCACTGTCTTCACTCGCTTCACTCTCCGTACTTTAGCCAGAGTTTTCATGCCAGTTGTCCTGAATATTTTTAACCAGGAACGCGGTCTTGTCAAGGTCGGTGGCTTTGTATTATTTATTGTGAGTTGATTTATATAATCTCCGGTTATCCAGAACCCACACTCTGTCGCTGAAGTCACCGAGGTCAACTTCACTTAAAGCCTTTTGCATATCAAACATCCTGGCATCCAGAATATCCAGGTAATGAAGAACTTCAGCTTCAGGAAACATTGGTTTCTTGGGACTGCCAAATTCCGGTTCATAATGATGGGCAAGAATCATGTGCTGTAATTGAAGACTCAATTCTTCTTCCAAACCGACCTGACGGGCTGCCCGATCAATAATTTTAATGCCTTGAATAATATGGCCCAAAAGCTGCCCTTCGGTACTATAATCTGAAGCCAACCCCAGATCATTAGCTTCGATTTCCTCAATTTTGGCAATGTCATGCAAAATTATACCTGCCAGCAATAAATCTTTGTTTAGGAAAGTATAGATTTGCAGAAGCGCTTCTCCAGCTTGCAGCATGGTAAGGGTGTGATAAAGCAGTCCCGAGCGCAGGGCATGATGATTATGAAGAGCGGCCGGCCAAGTCAGTAATTTATCTTCCACTTGGCCAATAATAAGCCGTACGGTTTCTCTAAGTTTTTGATGGCCGATCCGCTCAAGATAAGCAAGCAATGCGGTATACATTTCTTGAGCGGGATAGGGAGCTGCGGGCACAAAATCATTAATATCCAATTTGTCCTTTTCGCTGGCCTGGCGGATTCTATCAATTTTTATTTGTTTTTTCCCCTGCCATTCAACTACCAGGCCCTTTACTTTGATCAGCATGTTTTTGGCAAAGCGAGACTCGTCTTCGGGAGTACAATCCCATAATTTAGCTGGGATTTCACCGCTAATATCGCTGAGGACCAAATCCAGATATTTGTTGCCGCTGTTAGTACTACGGCATTCCACTTTGCGGATTAAGAAAAAAGATACAAAGGTCTCCCCGGGTTTTAATTGACTTATTTTTCTTAATTCCATATAAAGCTCCCTTTCCATTCTCAAAATGTTCTTATTTAAACCGTTTTGCCGCTAATGCTTTTAGTGCTGATTTCTGTTTTAATCAAGGAGATGAAATCCTTAAGATCCATGCTGGTCGTCTTTTGTTCCCCATAACGGCGGACGGACACACTCTCTGCTTCCATTTCCTTATCTCCGACTACCAAAGCAAAAGGAATTTTTTCGGTCTGGGCTTCCCTGATTTTGTAGTTGATTTTTTCACGGCGCTGATCAATTTCCACGCGAATGTTTTCTTCTTTCAAAATAGCCTTTACTTTTTCGGCATACTCGTTATGCCTATCGCTAATGGGTAACACTCTAATTTGGATCGGGGAAAGCCAAACCGGAAAGGCCCCGGCATAATGTTCGATTAAAAGAGCAATAAACCGCTCCAAGCTGCCGTAAACCACCCTATGAATCATAACCGGGCGATGTTTTTCCCCGTCTTCACCAATATAGGTCAAATCAAATTTTTCCGGCATCTGAAAATCCAACTGGATTGTGCCGCACTGCCAGGTTCTGTCCAAACAATCCTTAACATGAAAATCGATTTTGGGACCGTAAAAGGCTCCGTCTCCAGGGTTGATTTTATATGCTATACCCTTGGTTGCCAAGGCCTCTTTCAAAGCATTGGTGGCCGTTTCCCACTCCTCATCGGTTCCCATGGAATTTTCCGGACGGGTGGACAGTTCTACATGGTATTCAAAGCCAAATACTTTGTAGAAGTAATCAATCAAATCAATAACACCGATAATTTCCTCAATAATCTGGGAGGGAAGCATAAAGATATGGGCATCATCCTGGGTAAAACTGCGCACTCTTAAAAGACCGTGCAAAGCGCCGGACAGTTCGTGTCTGTGTACCAGACCGAGTTCACCGCAGCGAATTGGCAGATCCCGGTAACTACGGATTTTAGATTTGTACATAAGCATACCGCCCGGGCAATTCATTGGCTTGACCGCAAAATCCTGCTCGTCAATCTTGGTAAAATACATATTGTCTTTATAATGGTCCCAGTGCCCGGATTGTTCCCACAGACTTCTGTTGAGAATAATCGGCGTGCGAATCTCTACATAATCCCTTTTTAGATGTTCTTCCCGCCAGAATTCTTCCAGGGTGTTTCTTAAGACCATACCCTTAGGATGGTAAAAGGGAAAACCAGGGGCTTCATCATGTAGACTAAAGAGATCAAGTTCCATTCCTAATTTGCGGTGATCACGCCTCTTGGCCTCTTCCAATTTATAAAGGTAATCCTGTAGATCGGAAGCTTTGGCAAAAGCCAGACCGTATATGCGTTGCAGCATTTTATTCTTCTCGCTGCCCCGCCAATAAGCCCCAGCCACACTCTGTAATTTAAAGGCCTTAAGCATTTTGGTGGACTGTACATGGGGCCCGGCACAAAGATCTGTGAAATTACCCTGGATATAGATCGAAATCGGAGCATCTTCCGGCAGATCATTAATAAGTTCAACTTTATATTTTTCTCCTCTTTGCTGAAAATAATCTATGGCCTGCTCCCTGGGCATTTCTCTCCGTTCAAACTTATAGTCCTCTTTAGCCAGCCTCTTCATTTCAGCTTCTATCTTTTCCAGATCTTCAGGAGTAAAAGTATGCTCGGAGTCAAAATCATAGTAAAACCCATTGGCAATGGCCGGTCCAATCCCCAAGATCGTTCCCGGAAAAAGGTTTTTAACGGCTTGAGCCAGCAGATGAGCAGTGGAATGTCTCATTACAGCCAAACCCTCTTCACTATCCAGGGTCAAAATTTCAAGTTGAGCATCTTCTTGAAGCTCGGTATTTAAGTCTTCAACACGGCCGTTAACTTTTGCCGCTACAGCAGCTCGGGCCAATCCTTGGGAAATAGAGGAGGCTATTTCCCGAATAGTTGTTCCTGCCGGAACTTGTCTAACTGAGCCGTCTTTTAAAGTTACCTTAATCATGATCTGATTATTCCTCCTAAGGCAAGATAAATATTCTTTGGTAAAAAAATAAATGTTCCTTTAGTTAAAATAATTGTCCTTAATGTATCAAAGCTCTCGTCCCTATATGGGACGAGAGCAAAAAATAAACCCGTGGTTCCACCCAACTTTGAGAATTTTTATATTCTCCTCTAAACCCTTAACGCGGGCTAAAACGGCTAGCCTACTTTAATGTTCAGCCAAGCACTCCAGGGTGGTATTCATCACGAACTCCGCAGAAATGCTTTCAGCCTGGGCATTTCTCTCTGTTTGCATTTATTCGGATTACTGGTCCCTGTCATCGTGTTTTAATGTTTATTTACCAATAGCTTATACTACCTGCTTTCGCTTGTCAATGACTCTGCTCACAAAGATAACAACCCTCACAAATACTGACTTTTCCTTCAAAAACTTCTTGGATAATCTGCATAGTGTGGGCATGTTTTTCCGTAAGCTTATGAACAACAAGTGTTTGAGGAGCGCATTTTAAAATTATACTAATTAAAAAATCTTCATACAATTCAATATCCGCTCTGTTATATTCTTCCAAACATTCCCGGCTAATATTTCGTCCCTGTTCATCAAAGAATTGAATTTCTCCCCTATGCTTAATAATTAAATTTATAGTAGGAAAAATAGTGGTCTGTTTAGCATGGAACTTTTTGAGCACAGTGATAAAATCCTGGTGTTCCTGGTCCAGTATATAATTATTGACGGCCCTGGCAATTTGTTTTCTAAGTTCGCGTTTATAATGGTCCGCTCTAAAATTCATAAACCCTTCAATATTGAAGCGTTGATGAGTGTCCAGAAACTCCAAAATTGATTTAATAAGAATGTTTTTTTTCAGATTAGATAAAGGGATTTTGGTCTCATCCTGGGCGTACCAGCATTTATCAATTAATTTATTTATTTCGGAAAAATCAAAACTGTATTCTTTTTTTAGAACTTTTTTAATGAAAAACCGTTCCCATTCCTGGAAAATAACTTCTGACAGAGCCCGGGCAAAATAGTAATTATATATTCTCAGGATGAGCCGATCTTCTTTTTGTGGGCCTTTAAAGGTGGAATACACGCAGCGCACAAGATAAGAAGAGTCATTTTTCAACTCATATAATTCGAAAGGAAGCCCCTCCACGGAACGTAAATCTGAAAGCCTACGGTACAGATTTTCCTTGTAATTTGAGGTGCCCACTTCAATAAAATATTCCTGCACGTAAAAAAATCCCTCCCCGGGGAAAATATATGCTGGTTCTTTTCCTAATATTTCCGGTTTAGGATTTTATTATTCTAAGTTTATATTACTTTAGGTTTTCGCTTTTTTTCGTCCGGTCTTTGCCTAGATCCTTTTCTTTATATAACCAGGCAACACTATAAACCCTATAAGCAGTAAAGAAATAATTATAGCCCCTATTTGCACATAGCGGGTTGTATATAAAAACTCCGTCATTTCTGCGGCTGCCAGATCCCCTTTGAGAACTGCCAGAGCATTCCCCTGAGAGTCCTTAAGCAACATGTACCTGGAGACAAAGGAATGGGATGAAGAGGCTCGATATTCACTCTTCACAGGTTGTTCTTTCCAGGTTCTCTCCATAAATACAGAGGCCTGTTTTTCAGTATTACCTATATTATGATAGGCCGGATTGTTTTTTTCTCTGGCCTCAAAAATATAAATCCACCCTGTTTCGGGAATCTTGTGGAGCATAGCTAAACCGGCAAGATTATGATCTTGCTTTATTTTTATTAATTTTTGGTGGACCTGGTGATAATAAGGGGTTTGATCATCCAGAGTCTGAATAATACTTTCAAGATGTTTGATATCTAAATCCTGAGCGGCAAGGGTAAGGGCCTGGTCTATTTGGTCAGCTGCAATTTTCACCGCCAGTTGTTCCGCCCGATAATTTCCGATTCCGGTTACGACAATAAGGCAAAAAACCGCAATAATAATCACAGCATATACTTTTTTCCTGAGCGGTGGCATTTACTTACCTCCATACTAAAATCTCAAAACCCATCATACTTATCTTTAGGAGATTCTATCCGAAGACTTTGTCAGGTCTTTAGCAAAAGTTAGCGCTTCAATAATTATACCTGAAAAACACAATTTCAGATAGCTTTCTTTAGAAAGTAGGGGATGATATGAAAAAGGGCCAACATCTATCTGCCCTGACGATTGCCGCCGCTTTTATCGGGACGGTGGTTGGAGCAGGCTTTGCTACAGGCCAGGAAGTGCTCCAATTCTTTACTCTATATGGCAAAATGGGCTTTGTAGGAATAATACTGGCCTGCATTCTATTTTGCTTTTTCGGTTTTGCTGTTATGAAAATTTCTCGGGACTTAAAAGCCGACTCTCACTGTGAATTAGTGAGATTTTCGGCGGGCCTTAAACTGGGCTTATTTTTGGATTGGTTTATTACTATAAGCTTTGTGGGAGTCTTAGTTGTCATGGCTGCCGGCGCGGGTGCTATAGTTGAAGAGCACTTCAACCTGTCTTCTTTATATGGGAGTATAGTTATTGTGCTCTTAGCTTTCTTTACTGTAGTTTCAGGCCTTAGCAACGTGCTTAAAACCATAGGAATCGTGGTTCCCTTTCTCCTGGTCATTGTCTTAGGCGTGGCCCTGTTCTCCATTGTTAAGGACCCCGTAACTATCCAGAAAATAAACATTATAGAATCGCTGGAACCGCCGGTGACTAAAAGCTGGCTTTGGGCTGCCTTGCTTTATGTGTCTTATAATATTCTTTTGGCGGTTGCTATTCTAACCCCGTTAGGAGTTGAAGCTCCCAATAAGAGGACCATGTTTCAAGGCAGCATGATTGGCGCTCTGGGATTAGGAATCGGAATTCTGGCCATCAGCCTGGCTATTATCAGTGCTGCACCCGAAAGCCTTGCTTTCCAAGTTCCTATGGTTTTTTTGGCTAAAGGTTTTAATACTGTTACAGCCTTATGCTACGGTCTTATTCTGCTCTTGGAAATATATACCACTACCGTAGGTATACTCTATGGCTTCAGCGCCCGAGTTGCATACAGGTATATCTACCGTTATTTATGGGCGGCCGGGGTTTGTGTCTTTGCCGTCCTGGCAGCCCAGCTGGGTTTTTCACGAGTTATTACCATGGTCTATCCCCTAATGGGTTTCGTAGGCTTAGCCTTTTTAGCGGTTATTTTATGGACGGGGATCCGAGAACATTGGCGATAACTTCTAAAAAGTCCGCTTTTACATTTTTAAGAGTTTCCTTAAGGCCGTCCATGTTGTTTCCTCTAAGGCAGAAGTAAAACCTGATTTTGGGTTCTGTCCCTGACGGCCTGGCCATCACAAAGCCGCCCTGTTCAAATCTTAATCCCAGTACATTTTCCGGAGGAAGTAAGGGCGGCCCCATCTCTTGCTCCTCACCCCGGACAAAATTAAATATTTTACGGCTCAGAAAATCATGCCTGTCTTTCACTTTTAGTCCCCCGAAGGAAGCGGGTTTTTGGGTCCTAAGATAGTGCATTATTTTCGCAATGTTTTCTTTCCCTTCCCTGCCTTCTAGAGAAATGGCCACCTGTTCATCCACATAGTAACCACATAATTGAAAAATTTCCTCCAAGACTTCAGGTAAAGTTTTATCTTCTTTTTCCCGGAAATACAAAGCGGCTTCAGCCAACAATGCGGCGGCTTGCACCGCATCTTTGTCCCTGGCATAAGTTCCTGCCAGATAACCGTGACTTTCTTCAAAACCAAAAATAAAACTGCCGGTCTTTTTTTGTTCCATTTCTCCGATCTGTTCGCCGATATATTTAAATCCCACCAGCACATTAATAGTATCTAAGCCGAAATGAGCGGCCACGGCATCACCAAGCTCAGTTGAAACAATAGTTTTTACTAATTTCCCGTCATTCGGCAGCTTGCCCAGTTTTTGCCGCTGAGACAATATATAATAGGCTAAAAGGACGCCAATCTGGTTGCCGGTGAAGCTCTGGAAAGAGCCGTTTTGATGCTTGGCATATAGCCCGAGCCGGTCAGCATCAGGATCCGTGGCCAGAACAATATCAGCCTGCTGCTCTTGAGCGTATTGCAGTGCTAATTCATAGGCTGCCGGGTCTTCGGGGTTAGGAGATTTTACAGTTGAAAATTCACTGTCCGGTTTTTCTTGTTCCGGCACAGTAAACACAGACGTAAAACCTAGATCATGCAAAATACTGCGGACAGGTTCATTTCCTGCACCGTGTAGTGGAGTGTAAACAATTTTAAGTTTGGAACCTTTTGTTTTGGTTAGTTCAGGATAAAGCATCCCTTTTTTTATTTCCTCATAATAGGCCCGGTCAACATCAAGGCCGGCCGGAAGCAATAATCCCCGTTCCTTGGCCTCTTGCTGATTTAATACCGGAATAAACCAACCGGTACGACTCTGAATTTTTTCCACTATCCTCAAAGCCTTAGAAGGCGGGAGCTGTCCGCCATCTTCCCCATAAACTTTGTAACCGTTATATTCTTTGGGATTATGACTGGCTGTAATATTAACCCCGGCAATGGTATGAAGAAACCTTACGGCAAAGGATAGTTCCGGGGTGGGCTTTAAGCGGTTGAATATAAAAGCCCGAATTCCGTTAGCCGCCAGAACCAGTGCTGTTTCCAGAGCCAATTCCGCCGAGTTACGGCGGGAATCATAGGCAATAACTACCCCTCTTTTACAGGCCTCGGCTCCTTGTTCAGTAATGGTATCCGCTAAACCCTGTGTAACTTTACGTATGACATATTTATTTATCCTATTGGTACCTGCCCCCATTAAACCTCTCATTCCACCTGTCCCAAATTCCAGGTCGGTATAAAACCGCTCTTCTATTTCTTTGGGGTCCCGCAGTTGAAGAAGTTCCTCCCTGGTAGCACGGTCAAAATAATGGTTTTCCGTCCATAGTTTATATAATTCTCCGACTCTATCTTCTAAGGTCACATTTTCCAGGGCGGTTTTTTCTGAGATCATGGCTTTAATCCATCTCCTTACATTACATAAATCCTAATCTTTACACATGCCAAAACATAAATCCCAACTTATACACATGCATAATACTCCGTGTTAGCACCCTCTATTACTGCCTTGACACCGTTTTCCGGGTTATAAATAAGATGTTGGAGAATTCTATAAAGGGTCTCCCGATCTGTTTCCGGGCCTAACTCAGAAGCTAAAGTTTCAACATTGAATTTGTGGCCTTTCTTGGCCCGTAAAAAATTCAAGGCCTTATTTTTTAGTTCTATAACTTCATTGGCCTGCTTTTTGCCCAGCTCCACGGCCGGCTGGTGATAAGCATTAATATTAACGAGCAGAGCATACATGCTGACCGCTCTTTCAAATAGGGCTAACAAAACCCCAAGGGTGAACTCATTTATCTTCCGGATGGTTATAGTTATAGACTGCCGTCCTTTGAGGGTCAGAGCTTTTCTGGTTCCCAGCAAAAAAGCCTGTAGATAATCCCCACTGCTAGAATTCTCGGCAATTTTGGGAGAAGGATACTCCCTGTCTTTCAAGACCTCAATAAAAGTAACAAAAAAATTGTCCGGACCGTCAAGCAGCTGCTGCAAGTAAGAATGCTGGTCGGTTGAGCCTTTGTTCCCGTAGACAGCGATCCCTTGCCGGACAACTTGGCCGTCAAGATCGGTCTCCTTACCCAAGGATTCCATAATCAGCTGCTGGAGATAAGGAGTCAGAAGCTGTAAGCGATCTTTGTAGGGAAGGATAACCATTTCTTTCCCTCCCTTACCCTCGGTAACAACATACCACATCAAAGCCAGCAAAGCTGCAGGGTTTTTAAAGGTTAGGGGCTGACGCGTTATTTCATCGCACTTGCCGGCACCTTGAAGCAATAAATCTATATCTACTCCCTGCAGAGCCAGAGGAAGCAATCCTACAGCAGATAACACCGAAGTACGTCCCCCCACCCAATCCCACATCGGGAAGCCGGCCAGCCATTGCTCTTGAAGACGGATTTTATCCAACATGCTTCCTGCCTGGGTAATACTAACGGCATGTTTAGCAAAATCCAAACCCTTTTGACGATAAAGAATTCTAGTCTCTTCCATGGCGTTTCTGGTCTCGATAGTTCCCCCGCTTTTGGAAATAACTATAGTTAAGGTTTGATCTAAGTTATTTTTTAACTTGTTAAATACTATGTCCATTCCGTCAGGATCTGTGTTATCAATATAGAAGGGCTGCATTCTATCAGTTGGTTGACTTAAGGCTTGGGCTAAAAATTTGGGACCTAAACTTGAACCGCCGATACCGATAAGCAAAACATTACTGAATGGACGGCCTCGCTCTCCGCATATAACCCCCTTATGCACCTGAGAGACAAATTCTTTAATAGCTGCAATAGTGGAAGTAATTTCTTGAGTAATCTCCGGCCTGGGAGCCAGTTCAGGGCAACGCAGCCAATAATGCCCCACCATTCTATTCTCATCCGGATTAAATATTTCACCCTGTTCCAGTTTGTTTATCTGCGCATAAACTGTGTTCATCCGGCTTTCCATCCGGGAAAAATACTGGTCTGTAAACCGGATCTTGCTAATATCCAGCTCAAGTTTAAGTTCTTCATTGCTAAATAAATAACGGCAGAACCTTTGCCAGGAATTTGCTTGCAAACCATCCACCCCTTTGCCTGAGCTTGTATCCTTATCTTACCAATTTATATCCAAGTCTGAAAGACCCCGGAGAATATTTGACTTCTGCATAGGTACATGTGTTTTAATATTATTTGAGAATAATTGGTTTCTAATACATAGGGACTATATAGATAAAACATAGTCTAAGAAATTGCTAAAACATAGTCTGAGAAACTGCCCAAAGGCTTTTTCCATAAATTCACTATAGTATTTGCGAATTGAATAGTAATATTAGAATAGAGGAATAAAATAATCAATCAAGGTTATATGAAAGAAGTATACGGTAACACTAAAGGTTTGAAAAAAAATATTCTGCTGGAGCTGGCCAACCTCTATACCCTGACCGTCCCTCAAGAACACCTCTGGTCCCTTGAACTGATAGAAAGGATTTCCTACCTTTCGTCGCTGATAAACCGGGAGATAGCTCTTTATTTGGATCGCCGGGGACATGTCCTGGAGGTAAGCGTTGGGGATCATCAGAAGGTAACTCTGGGCGAGGTAGAAGGTAAGCGAAACATTCACCGGCTTTCCGGGATTCGCTGCCTGCATACTCATCCTAACGGGAGCGGCCGCTTGTCTGCTGTAGATATCAACGCCTTAAAAAAACTGCGCCTTGACGCCATGACAGCCGTAGGAATTGTAAATGGGCGGGCTCAAGAGTTATACACCGGCCTTATTTGGCCTGACGACCAGGAAGAAGTGAAAATTTTTGGCCCTTATAAGCCTAGTAAGGCGGATTTCAGTAGCTTGAACCGTTTAATCAGGAAAGCCGATCGTCGGCTGCGCCTGACCCCGGTGAGTAATGAAGTTTCTAAAGAAAGAGCCATCGTAGTAGGAATTCAAACCCCCGATTCCTACTTGGACAGCTTAACCGAAGCTGAAATTTCTCTGGCTGAACTGAAAGAACTGGCAAAAACCGCGGGAGCTCAGGTCGTAGGAGAAGTAAAGCAAAAACGAAACAGTCCTAATTCTTCGACAATTATTGGTCAAGGCAAACTGGAAGAACTTCGGCTTATGGTCCAAGCCTTAAGCGCCGATTTAGTGATAATCGACACCGAATTATCGGGAACCCAGCAACGTAACATAGAAAAGTCCATTGGCTGCAAAGTAATAAGCCGTACAGCTCTCATTCTGGATATTTTTGCCCAGCGAGCTCGTTCCAAGGAAGGTAAACTGCAAGTAGAACTGGCCCAACTAGAATACAGACTACCGCGACTCATGGGAACGGGACTGGTACTCTCTCGCTTGGGAGGTGGAATCGGTACCCGCGGCCCCGGTGAAACCAAGCTGGAAACGGACCGCCGTCATATCAGGGCTCGCATTGCCCATTTAAAAAATGAACTGGATGCTATCAGTAAGCAGAGAAATGTTTTACGCCGCAACCGCCAAAAAAACAAAATTCCACTTGTTTCTTTGGTGGGCTATACCAATGCCGGCAAATCAACCTTACTCAATACTTTATGCTCAACGCAAGTACTGGCGGAAGATAAACTGTTTGCCACCCTTGATACCACGGTCCGTAAACTACCTCTGTCTAACGACCGGACCGTCCTAATGGCAGATACAGTCGGCTTTATTCGCAAACTGCCGCCCGGCTTACTCGACGCCTTTAAATCCACCTTGGAAGAGGTTGTTCTGGCAGATTTAATCTTAATTGTGGCCGATGCCTCTGATCCTCAGGTTGAAGTTCAAATAAGAATTGTGGATGAGATCCTGGCCGAACTTAAAGCCGAAACCAAGCCCACTCTCATCGTTCTAAACAAGATTGATCTTCTAACAACAAAAAATCCGCTCTCCCTTCCTTTGGGAAACCGGACGATTATCGAAGTATCGGCTAAAACGGGACAAGGTTTGGAATTGTTAAAAGCAACCATAGAAAACACTCTTTTTGGCCGGCGGATCCAGCTAAGTTTAATGATTCCTTATAGCGAAGGAGGAATGTTAGCCTTTCTTTATGATCAAACTAAAGTGTTGGAAGAAACATTTAAGGAACAGGGGACTTTACTGAAAGTAGAGCTGGAAAAATCCCTGCTGGAAAAAGTAGCTAAATATAGAGTATACAATTAGATTTATCAATATTTATCTCCGATGCAGGAGGATAATTTTTCCCATATCCTTTAATTTCTGCATTAGTAAATTAACAATAGTCTGCCGGGGCAAAACTCCCAATTGTTTAAAGGAAATATTATCATGCCCCGGGTTGCTGGCACCGCCTACAAAAAAATTTATGAAATCAGCTTCTAACATCATATTGCTCAGATCACTGACGCAAGTCCCACTCTCATAATTTTTCGGATCCTCATCCAAAATATTATAGACCTGATTTAGGGTAACCGCGCCTTCGGTGACCAGGTCGATTCCTTTAATGCTATATCTTGGAGGCTGAGCAAAGGAAGAGGATAAGGAAAGAATCTCAACCGGTTCTCCCACAACTCTGGCTACTATTTCGGAGGTAGTCGAACCGCAAACAACTCTATAGCCTTCCCGGCTAAGAAAATCGTGTACAAAACTCTCGTCTTCGCTCGGGTAAACAGCCGGTCCGGTCATCAAGTTTAAAACCTTGGCCTGTCGGCAGTTCAATACCGCAAGGGAAGCATCGTCTGCAAAAACTCCTCCGGAAAGCCGGCATGCTTTGTCCATTATATCCTGAGCCGCTTCCATCAGAGATTTACCTCTATAAAGGGCAGTATTAAGAAAGGAATTAACACCCTCCACGCCCCAGCCTAAGCCCGGATTTTCTCCCAAGCCGGCCTGAGTTATACCGTCAGTCATGAGTAGCAGGGCTTCCCCATCACGAAGCATGCCGGTCGATTCTTTGACCGGTTCCTCGGCCAGGGTAATATCCCTGGAAGCCATTATCTCCGCTCCGTTCCTATTAATCATCAAAGGTTCAGGGCTATCATAAGACAATACGGTATACTGGCCGTTATTTAGGATCCAGGCTACTGTAAAAGCGGCATAAGGAATATCCTTCTGCGTTCTGGCCTTATGCATCATAGACAAGACCGTTTCACAGGACTTAAATAAAGAGATTCCCGACTCCAGAAGCCATAAAAGACGGTGGGCGCACATAGTAGCAGCAATGTTGGCTTTAATGCCTGAACCTAAGCCATCGCAAAGTATAAAAATGGTATGTTCAAAGGTCCTCTTACAGAGATAATAATCTCCACAGGTCCGATTACCCATCTTACTCGCTTGCTTAACCGCATCCTCAACATAAAGCCATTTAGCTTTCATAAGTGCCCATCAGCCTTTCTACTAATTCCTCACTGCGGGCGGTGCTTTCCCCTAAAAATTTAGCCATGGTTTGAGCTACCTTGATCTGGTGCTCCAAGAGTTCTTGGGCTTTCTTAATAGTTTGTGTTTTTAATTCTTCCATCTTGGCCTCGGTCACCAGCATTCCCGTAACATCGGTATAAATACCAACATACTGGTTTTCTTCATACAAGCGGTAGACCAACTGGTGAAACTCCCGGCCATAACAGGATACGATCGCTGAGGTATATTCCTTAACCCCGGTTGCTACTTTTTCAAAATTTTGGGCATCAAGCAAATAGGAAATATTCCTGCCGATCAAATGTTTCCCACATATAAAATAATCACAAAAAGAAGCATTCATAGCAAGAATATTCAAAGCTTTATCAAGGATGACTATTCCACTGGGACTGCTGTCCATAATTTTATCTGCTCTCTGCTCAGCCAGCTTGCGCATATAGGGGATGCACATTTCAATTCCCGCCATGCCCCTTAACACAGCCTTGGCTTTTTCCCGACAACTGGAATACCCACAGGCACCACAGTTCAATCTGCTTTCGGGATCAGCCTTATCCATCTTGGCAAATACCTGATTTATTTGCTCCTCGCGGAAATCCTCCCCAATATTTTCTTTAGGAGTAAAGACCGCGGTCAAACCAAGATCCAAATCATTAAAGTCCTTTAACTCATCAAACTCATGTTCTTCCTCAGACCGGTCAACCGGAGGCTTGGACTCGCTTTCTGAATCTATACCTGCAGCCGGTAAATCGAATTTACCGGCTGCAGAATTTATGAGATTGGCTCGCCGCTCAAAAAGGTTAATCTCAAGGTTAATACCTAAACCATTGATACAACCTTCACTGCACATCAAAGGCTCTACAATCTCTAAATCGTTGAGGGTATTACCTAGCTCAAACAACAGTTTAACATTATCCATGCCACTGAGATGCATTATTTCTCTTTGGGTCCCGTCCTGCGCTATACCCATAGTTTTCAGCATTCCCCCGGGCAAGGGAAACAGTCTGGCATGACCAGGCTTAAGGCAATTGTCAAAGTTATCCGGAGGACAATCCTCCAGCAGGATATTTTCTCTGGCCAGCCACTGGTTAAGTTCGCTGAAAGTTAAGACCACGTCTACATCCCCATAATAGGCGGGGCGTTCGGCTTCTTGTTTTTTGGCTAGACAAGGACCGATAAAAACCACTTTAATGTCCGGCCCATAGTATTTTTTAAGGAATCTGGCATGGGCAATCATCGGGGAAACAACAGGGAAAAGTTTATTAAGGTGCTCCGGACAATACTTCTCTACATAATTAACTACTGCCGGACAAGCGGTACAAACAGACATCTCCGAAGAGGAAGAACTCATAATTTTTGTCGTTTGTTGGGCTACAATCCTGGCCCCTTCTGCCGTTTCCGCAACTTTGAAAAAGCCCAAACGGCGCAAGGCAGAAGGCAGTCTTTGCCCTTTCCGACTACCATAAACGGCGCTGAAGGATGGTGCCACACTGGCTATAACTTTTCTCGCTAGCACAAGTTCCGCTGCGGACTCGATATCATTGCGGTAAATTTTGGCATGCTGGGGACATTCCCGCACACAGGTACCGCATAATATGCAGCGCTTGGCATCAACATATGCCTGATTATCCTTAATGCCAATAGCTTTGACCGGGCATATCCTCACACAGCGATAACAATCCCTGCATTTGGCTGATAAGGTTCTCAGAATCGCTTTAGCCCCGTCCATGAAACCACTCCTTTGGCCGGACATTTTTGGCTAGTAACAGCTTGGGATTATACTACCCGTTCTTTCTAGCCTGGTAAGAGGTGTGCAATAGTTCATGGGCAATCTCACTGCCCGGATGCTTAAACAAGGTATTGTAAAGGTCAGTCACATAAGGATTGTCCTGGGGTTTGTGCAATTGCAACGTTTTTTCACTGTCATAAAGACTGGCAGTTCTTTTGGCTTTAACACATAGATCCTTGGTAACCGGCTGTCCTCCACCATTTATGCATCCACCCGGACAAGCCATGACTTCGATTAAATCATAATGAACCTCTCCGCTTTTGATTTTTTCAATCAGCTTTTTAGCATTACCCAAACCGCTGACTACAGCCAGGGTTAATGTTTTTTCTCCCAGCTCAACCCTAACTTCCCGTACTTCATCCTTTCCACGGACGCATTCAAATACATAGTTGTGGTTGCCGTTGTTCTTTTGGCCTTGAATTTTTTCGCTAACATATCTTAAAACGGCCTCCGAAACTCCACCTGAATTGCCAAAGATCACACCGCCACCTGTTTTAAAACCAAAGGGCAGATCAAAGGAATCCTTAGGCAACTGGCTGAAATTCAGGCCCATTTCTTTAATCATTAACGCTAATTCCTGGGTAGTCAACACATAATCGACATCCCTAACAGAATCTTGGCTAAATTCAGGCCTTAAAGCTTCGCTCTTCTTAGCGGTGCACGGCATAATGGACACCACTACAATATCTTCTTTTTTAAGATTTTTGCTGGCCGCCAGGCGGTTTTTAACAACAGAACCCATCATTTGCTGCGGGGATCTACAGGTAGACAGATGGGGTAAAAACTCTGGGTAATACTGTTCGGCAAAACTAACCCATGCCGGACAGCAGGAAGTAAACTGCGGAATATTTTCTCCTTTTTCTATGCGCCCTAAAAATTCCTCCGCTTCCTCGACAACTGTTAAGTCCGCAGCGAAAGAAGTATCATACACAGCATCAAAGCCCATGGTTCTTAGAGCGGACACAATCTGGGGCGTGGTCAAGGTTCCGGCTTCCATATGGAAACTTTCTCCTAAGGATACCCTGACAGCCGGAGCTAGTTGAGCCACAACCATTTTCCCCGGGTCATGAATTGCATCCCAAACCTCATCAATATTAGGTTTGGGGTGCAAGGCTCCGGTAGGACATACCCTGGCACATTGCCCGCAATTAACACACTCCACTTCTGCCAAATCTTTGCCAAAGTAAGGAGTTACCTTGGCGTGAGAACCGCGAAAAGCAAAATCAATGGCCCCTACTCCCTGGATCTCGTTGCACATCCGGACACAGTCCCCACAAAGAATACATTTGTTGGGTTCACGCACCAAAGAGGGGGATGATTCATCTATCTTAACCCTTTCAAATCCTTGGGAAAAGCGAATATGAGTTACTCCCATTCTACGGGCCAATGTTTGCAGCTGACAGTCTCCTCCCTTAACGCAGGTTGGGCAAGCGCTTTCATGACTGGCCAGGATGAGTTCCAGGATCATTTTACGAATCTTACGCAATTCTTTGGTATTAGTATTAACAACCATTCCTTCTTCGGGCTTAATGGAACAAGCCGGCTGCAGACCCCTACCCTCTATTTCAACTAAACATAGTCGACAGGCGCCGTAGATGCTCATCTCCGAGTGATAGCAAAAAGTGGGTAACTCAATATTAGCCTTGCGTATTACTTCCAGGAGGTTTCTCTCATCTTCGATCAACACCTTAATATTGTCTACAGTTAATAATCTATCTTTACTCATGCTCAACACTCCTCGTATAATATGTTTTGAAATCAAAATTTATAGAATTTCCAATTGAGTTTACTAACGTTGGCCTGATGTCAAGGGCGAGCAAAGCTCGTTTATCGGAGGCGAAGCCGGAAACCCTTGACAT